>CAZVVC010000177.1:0-7888 GCA_964630425.1 uncultured Bifidobacterium sp.
ACCCAATGGCAAAACAGAGCCGTATGAAAGACAGTTGCTCACCCTCCCACGGCCTTCGGCCGCGGGCCCCTCCCTCTCCCATCGGGAGAGGGATTCGCGCGTGGCCTATTCGATCCCGAACACCAGCATCACGTTGCCGGGCATCTTGCCGGCGAAGCCGTAGCCCGAGTTCATGATCAGCATGCCGTCATGGGCGATGGGCGCCGTGCCGCCGCCCATGGAGCCGCCACGGGCGGTGGTGCCGTTGACGGTCTTGAAGTCCGCCGCGGTGTCGAACTCCCACACCACCTTGCCGGTCGCGGCGTCGTAGAAGCGGAGGAAGCCGTCATTGGCGCCGGCCATCACCAGGTCGTCGGTGGCGGTGATCGCGCCCGAATAGCCGGGATGGCAGAACTGCTTGCCCGCGCAGGTGTCGTTCGAGGGCGCCTTCCAGACATACTCGCCCGTCATGACGTCGATGCCGTACATGCCCGGCCGCGCTTCCTCCGGATACTTCTTGCCGTCGGGCACGTCGCTGACCGGGGCGAACACGGTGTCGCCGCGGGCGGCGATGCCGAAGTGGATGCCCGCGACCACGCCGCCGCGGCCCACCTTCGTGGTCCACAGATGCTTGCCGGTGTCCGGATCGACGGCGTGCAGGGCGCCCGACTTCTGGCCGCCGACCACGTAGTCCCTGCCGTTGCTGGCGTGCACCAGCATGGTGCCGGCGCCGAAGTCGAAGTCCGGCCCGTTCTCCTTCGGGCAGTTGGTGGTGTCGGCCCGCTCGCAGGCGGTGTTCCAGGCGTCGTGCGGCGTCGCCTGCCACACCCACTTCTTCTTTCCGGTCTTCATGTCGAAGGCGATGATGGAATCGCTGGTGCCGGTGGCCGGCGAGGAATAGTTCTCACCCGTGCCCACATAGAGCTGGCCGCGCTTTTCGTCGATGGACGCCGTGTTCCAGATCGGCGCGCCGGACGGGCCGGTCAGGTCGAGGCCGGCGGAATTCTTGCCGGTCACCGCCGGCAGCTCGTCGATGGTGAAGCCGCGCCACTTCTCGGTGCCCGTGGCGGCGTCGAGCGCCACCAGCGAGCCGCGGAAGGTGCAGCACGGATGCTGCGGATCGGCGACCGCCGCCACTTCCAGCGACGAGACCGACACGTAGAGCGTGCCCTTGTGCAGCGTGGGCGCGGCGGTGATGGTGACGTTCGGGTGCTCGTCGGCCTTGAAGCGCCAGACCTCCTGGCCGGTGCGCGCCTTCACCGCATAGACGTTGCCCACCAGGTCGCCGAAATAGAGCAGCGGGTCGGCCTTGGCGTCGCCCGCCTTCCACGGCGCGACCACCATGCCGGTGCGCACCTCGGCGGCGGCATGGAAGGTCCAGCGCGCGCAGCCCGTATTCCTGTCGAGCGCGAACACGGTGCCGTCATGGCTGCCCACGAAGATGGCGCCGCCCGCCAGCGCCGGCTGGGAGCGGGCGCGCAGCGCGTTGGGGAACGCCAGCGCCCATTTCAGCTTCAGCCTGCCGGCGTTCGACTTGTCGATGCCGGCGGTGCCGCTGGCGATGAAATGGTTGCTTTCCGGTTGCAGGCCCCAGCCGGTGAAGACCGGCGTCTGGCTCGCATCGAAGGGCGAGACGCCCTCGGCGCACATCAGCGGCGGCGCGACGGTGTCGGCGGCGCCCATCTGCCGGTTGGCCA
Organism: uncultured Bifidobacterium sp.; assembly: GCA_964630425.1. Classification (GTDB taxonomy): domain Bacteria; phylum Pseudomonadota; class Alphaproteobacteria; order SMXS01; family SMXS01; genus RI-34. Next base: position 1,677 of record CAZVVC010000177.1, read on the forward strand.
GATATTCGGCGACCTTCACCTTGTCGTCGTCGGAAAGGCCGGCGGCCTGTTCCTGCATCACGCCCTCGGTCAGCGCCCGGTGGATGGATTCCGGCGTCATCAGCGACAGCATGGCGCGCTGCGGCGCCCGGTTGAGGCCCTTGTCGTGGCAGGCCGCGCAGACTTCGGCGTACACCTCGCCGCCCCGACCGGCCTTCGCGGGATCGAGATTGGAGAAGTCGCCCTTTCCGCCACTATAGACGTCGGACGGGGCGGCCTTCGTGTCCTCGGGCGCCGGCGCGGGGGGCGTCTCCTTCGCCTCGTCGCAACCGGTGACCAACACCACACAGGCCAGCGCAAGGCCGGCCAGAACGCCGCTGAACTTCATCTCGTCTTCCCCGTTCGCGGACCCTGTTTCCGGGTCCTTGAGCCACCTGAAAATTTCACCCGGACCTCGCTCGGTGACGGGCGCGGCCGGGTGGACGCCGGTATCTTCAACATCCGACGCTTGTCATGGCAAGCGCGATTCACGGAAATGGGCGACATCTATGTCCGGCGCCGCCGTCGACGGCACGACGAGCGCCCTGCCCGCAATCGGAACGACCCGCGGAACAAAATCCCCGCTTCGCGAATTCCATGTCTGTCCGGGACGTGCCCGGAAGTTAATGGGAGAGAGAAAAATGGCTTTCAAGACAACGGGTTTTCTCGCCGCGGCCCTGATGGCCGGCGCCATGGTCACCACGCCTGTTCTCGCGGCCTCCAGCACGCCCGCCGCCTCGCTGGTCGAGATCAACAACGATGACGTCGTCGTCAGCTCGCTGGGCGCGAAGGTCGGCGACCTGACGGGCATGGAGGTCTATGGCGCGGACGGCAAGAAGATCGGCGATATCGGCGCCGTGCTGGCCGACTCCGCCCAGAAGGCCCAGGCGGTGACGATCGACGTGGGCGGCTTCCTGGGAGTCGGCACCAAGAACGTGATCGTCCCGCTCGAGCGCCTGCAAGCCGGACCGAAGGAGAACACCCTCAGCACGGCAATGACCAAGGCCGAGATCGAGCAGCTCGCGGCCTGGGGCTCGTAAACCCGGCATGACGGCGAAGCCGCCCTTCGCCGCCCCGTCGACGAGACCCCGCCGGCCCAGGCTGGCGGGGTTTTCCGTATGGGAGGCTAAGCCTTCAGGTACTTGTCCAGCGTAACGTGCACCTGGCGGACGCGGGCTTCCTGGTAGTTGGCCAGCGACTGGGCCTTCTTGCCCGACGCCTTGAAGCCGCGCTGCTGGCGCTCCAGGTTCGAGGTGTCCTGTTCGTAGACCGCCGCGAGGCCCGGGTCCATGTTGGGGACCCTGTCATAGGTCTCGTGCACGCCCAGCTTCACCACGCGCGGCGGCTCGGGATGCTCCTCGCCGTCCTTCAGCGGCCGCAGGAACAGCAGGTCGAACCAGCAGGTGTCCACGTCGTTCCCGGCGGGCCGGAAGCGGTAGATCATCGGCAGGGTGATGCCCGGGAAGATGAACATGTTCGGGAACAGGAAATACTCGATGGAATCGAGCATCTCGCTTTCCGAGAAGCCGCTCATGTCCACGCCGTATTTCGGCTCCAGCCGCTCGCGGTTCTTCTGCGCCGCCATGATGCGCGTGGCCATGGCGTCGGCGATGTCCTCCTCGGTCTCCGGCTCGGGCCAGGTCGGCGTCGGATAGCCGATGGTGTGGATGAACCGGGTGACGTTGTCGCCGAAGATGTCGTACTGGGCGTTGGTGCAGGCATTGCCGATGGGATCGCCGCCCTGGTGCGTCTCGCGCACGTGATAGGCCTCGAGGAACGCCTCCATGCCGGCCTTCCAGTTGCAGGGCAGGGTGCGGCGCAGGTGCACCTCGATATAGCGCCGGTCCATGGGGAAGAAATTCTTGAAGTGCTCGGGCAGCACCTCCAGGTGCTCCTCCAGCGGCCTGGCGTCCGGGTCCATGTTGATGAACACGAAGCCGCCCCACAGCCCGACCTTCGCTTCGGGCAGGTTGAGCCTGTCCTTGTCCAGGTGCGGGAAATCCCATTCGCAGGGCAGGTCCTTCAGCGTGCCGTCCATGTTCCAGGTCCAGGCATGGAACGGGCAGCGGAAATCCACGCCCGAGAGCGCATAGCCTTCCTCGTCGCGGCCCGGCCGAAGCTGGGTGCCGCGGTGCAGGCAGGAATTGTAGAACGCCTTGATCTCGCCGCTGTCGGTGCGGGTGATGATGAAGGAATAGTCGCCGATCTCGTAGACGATGTGGTCGCCCGGCTCGGGGATGTGCTCCTCACGGCAGACGAACTGCCACACCTTGGGCCACAGTTTCTTCATCTCCAGGTCGAAGAATTCGCGCGAGGTGTAACGGTCGAACGGGATGTCCTCGTCGCCGATGAACTCGTACTGCTCGGCGACCAGCGGCCACGGCGCCGCGTTCGGGTCGCGCAGGATGATGTCCTTCGTGCTCTGGCCCGGTGTGCGGGCCTCGCCCGGCTTCAATGCCCTGGGATTGTGAACGTTCATCCGCCGTCTCCTGTGCCGACGCCCTGCCGGGCGTATTCCCCGTTTTTCCTAATCAATCACGCGCGTTGAGGTACTTGTCCAGTGTGATGTGAAGCTGCCGGACACGGACTTCCTGATAGTTCGCCAGGGATTCGGCATGCTTGCCCGACGATTTGAAGCCGCGCTGCTGGCGCTCCAGGTTCGAGGTGTCCTGCTCATAGATCACCGCCAGCGGGCCGTCCATGTTCGGCACCTGGTCATAGGTCTCGTGCACGTCCAGTTTCACCACGCGCGGCGGCTCGGGATGCTCCTCGCCGTCCTTCAGCGGCCGCAGGAACAGCAGGTCGAACCAGCAGGTGTCCACGTCGTTCCCGGCGGGCCGGAAGCGGTAGATCATCGGCAGGGTGATGCCCGGGAAGATGAACATGTTCGGGAACAGGAAATACTCGATGGAATCGAGCATCTCGCTTTCCGAGACATTGCTCAGGTCGACGCCGTATTTGGCCTGCAATTCCTCGCGCTTGGCCTGGGCGGCCATGATCCGCTCGGCCATGGAATTGGCGATGTCCTCCTCGGTCTCCGGCTCGGGCCATTTGGGCGCCAGATAGCCGCGGGTGTGGATGAACCGGGTGACGTTGTCGCCGAAGACGTCGTATTGCGCGTTGGTCTGGGCGTTGCCGATCTCGCTGCCGCCCATATGGGTCTCGCGCACGTGATAGGCCTCGATGAACGCCTCGGCCGCCGCCTTCCAGTTGCACGGCAGGGTGCGGCGCAGGTGCACCTCGATGTAGCGCCGGTCCAGCGGGAAGAAGTGCTTGAAGTGCTCGGGCAGCACCTCCAGGTGCTCCTCCAGCGGCCTGGCGTTCGGGTCCATGTTCATGAACACGAAGCCGCCCCAGGTGCCGACCTTCGCCTCGGGCAGGTTGAGCCTGTCCTTGTCCAGATGCGGGAAATCCCATTCGCAGGGCAGGTCCTTCAGCGTGCCGTCCATGTTCCAGGTCCAGGCATGGAACGGGCAGCGGAAATCCACGCCCGAGAGCGCATAGCCTTCCTCGTCGCGGCCCGGCCGAAGCTGGGTGCCGCGGTGCAGGCAGGAATTGTAGAACGCCTTGATCTCGCCGCTGTCGGTGCGGGTGATGATGAAGGAATAGTCGCCGATCTCGTAGACGATGTGGTCGCCCGGCTCGGGGATGTGCTCCTCACGGCAGACGAACTGCCACACCTTGGGCCACAGTTTCTTCATCTCCAGGTCGAAGAATTCGCGCGAGGTGTAACGGTCGAACGGGATGTCCGAGTCACCCAGATATTCGTAGCGGTCGGTGACGATCGGATTGGGCGCGGCGATCGGGTCGCGCAGGATGATGTCCTTGGTACTCTGGCCCGGCGTGCGCGCCTCGCCCGGCTTCATCGCGTTTGGATTCTGAATGTTCATCCGCCGTCTCCTGATAGTCCCGCCTCCGGCCTGGGCCGCAGGCGGCCACACTACCGTCAGGGACCGATTCATACAATACAGCACACGTGCTGAATCCGGAGCCGGCCATGCTATGCTCCGGCAGGTTCATACGGGGAGATGGCGATGACCAGGGAAATGATCAACATCGAAACGGCCGACGGCACCGTCGACGGCTATTTCTTCCACGGCGACGATCCGGCGCCGGGCGTGATCATCTACATGGACGGCATCGGCCTGAGGCCGGCGCTCTGCGACTTCGCCGACCGGCTGGTCGATAACGGCTATTCGGTGCTGCTGCCCAACATGTTCTACCGCTTCGGCCCGGCGAGGCCGCTGAAGCTGCCCGACGACCGCGACGAGATGATGAGGATGGTGGGCACCGTCACGCCGACGAGCTCGAAGCGCGACACCGCCGCCTTCCTCGATTACCTGTCCGGCCGTCCCGAGGTGAAGGGCGACAAGGTCGGCACCACCGGCTACTGCATGGGCGGCGCCCAGTCGCTGACCGCCGCCGCCGAATTCCCGGACAGGGTCGCCGCCGCCGGCGCGTTCCATGCCGGACGGCTGGCGACCGACCAGCCGGACAGCCCGCACCGGCACGTGGGCAGGATCAGGGGCGAGGTCTATGTGGCGGTGGCCGGCATCGACCCGTTCCTCGGCCCGACGGAGACCGACGACATCAGGGCGGCGCTCGAGGCCGCCGGCACGCGCCACACGCTGGAGATCTATCCCGACGTGCAGCACGGCTGGACCATGCCGGACCTGCCGATCTACGACAGGCCGGCCGCCGAACGGCATTGGGACAATTTGCTGGCCCTGTTCAGGCGCGGGCTGAAATAACGCCTACAGCGCCGCGGCGGCAGCCATGGCCGGCCGCGACATGCACGCCTCGAACCACGTCTTCACGCTGGGATAGGGCGCGTAGTCGAAGCCGATCATCCGCGACAGGGACATCACGCCCGCCACGTTGACGTCGGCCACGGTGAAGCGGTCGCCCAGCATGTAGGGCGTTTCCGCCAGATGCTGCTCCAGCACCTTCAGCGGCCGCTCGAGCTTGGTGCGCATCTCGCCCTCGACCTTCGGATCGGGCGGCATGAAGTTGATCGCCGGGTGACGCACCAGCAGGGCGATGAACGCATCCTCCAGCTCGGTCAGCGCCCACATGCTCCACTGCACCGCCTTGCCTTCCTCCTTCGCGTCCCTGGGCGCCAGGCTCCCGCCCTGCCGCTTCACCAGATAGAGGTTGATGGCCAGCGACTCGAACAGCCTGAAGCCGCCGTCGTCCATGGCCGGCACGCGGCCGTTGGGATTGATCGCCAGATAGTCGGGCTTCTTGGCGTCGTTCATGAAGTGCGTCGGCACCAGCTCGTAGTCGAGGCCGGTCTCGCGCTTCAGCTCCTCGGCGAGCCAGAGAGTGCGGTTGGCGCGCGAGCCCGCCGTGCCGTAGATCTTCACAGTGCTCATTCCATGTCTCCCCTGAGGTCCATGCGCACGCTCTCATCCCGGGCCGCCGGGGACAACCCGAATTCGCATCCGTTTGCCTTTGGGCGGCGCCGCGGCTAACACGGGGGCGTCCCAGGGGAGAGACGCATGACCGAGACGGCGCCGCCTTATGTTTCCGTGCATGACGAGCCCATGCACCGCTTCCGGTTCAGGAACGAGTACGTCTTCGTCTACGACGTCGGCATCCCGCCGTCGGCCGTCACCCTCTATCACAGCCACGACGAGGATTCGCTCTACGTCGCCATCAACGGCGTGCACTGCTGCACCCAGGACCTGGGCCAGGAACCGGTGACCAGCCAGATCGAGAAAGGCACCATCATGGTCGCGCCGTTCCGGTCCCGGCCGCTGATCCATCAGGTGACCAATGTGGGCCGCGAGGAGATGCGCATGATCGGCGCCGAGATTCTCGCCTCGCCGCCGGTCACCGCCGCCGCGCCGCTGAGCGCGCCGGGCGTGACGCTGCTGGCCGAGAAGCCGCGCATCCGCACCTACAGGATCGCGCTGGCGCCGGGAGAGAGCACGGGCGATCTGGCCTGCGACTTCTCGGGCATTCTCATCGTCATGGCCGGTCATGCATTGGAGATCGCCGGCCGCGAGACGCGCAGCCTGTCCATCGCCCCCGGCGACGCCATCTGGCACGACGGCCCCCTCGTCCAGCGCCTCACCAACCCCGGCCGCGAGCCGTTCGAGGCCGTACTGGGCGAATGGCGCTGATCCGCGGCGCGGCCCCCTTGTGTCTTTGGGATCTGTCATTGTGAGTGTGCCGGGTGACGGGGGCAT
>CAZVVC010000178.1:0-7827 GCA_964630425.1 uncultured Bifidobacterium sp.
CCGCATCCGTAAGCTTACCAGATGACAGCCCTGATAACTTACAAGGGCTCTCGGTCTATGATGATTATGGCCATGAAGCCCGTGAAGTGATGGGGCGGGTCCGCCAACATCGCTACCGTTCAGGCCGGACATCCCCCGCCTCCGCCGGGGCGGGCTGGGGCGGGCGGATGATCTTCGGGCCGGGGGCGGCGGGCCGTGATGCACGCAGCATGCGCTGCAACCCGCCGGCGTCCGGTTCGGCGCTTTCGAACCGGGCGCGGACGGCGGCGGTGCGGTAGGGCACGCCCCGCCGGTGCGGCGGATCGTGCGCCCAGCGTCCCGTCCGGCCGCGCAGGGTCACATTCAGGGAGCGGCCGGCCCAGTCGGGCGAGGCCGCGACGAAGGGCACAGCCGCGACCGTCGCGCAGGGCGCGAAGGACACGCCCGCCGACAGCATGTCGTGGACGCGCGGCCCCGACCGCTTCGCCGGCTTCCACGACATGGGCGGTTTCCCGGGCACCCACCAGACGCCGTAGACCCTGGCCGCGTCATAGACGGGCACGCAGATGTCGCGGGGCCTGGCGGGCAGGACGAGCACCCGGTCGCCTTCCTCGTAGACCCGCTGTTCGGGGCTGGAGCGCAGGGAACCTTCGCGCAGCGCCAGCCCGCGCAGGGTCTGGACCGTCTCCAGCACCGCCGCCTCCTGCTCGAGCACCGCGTCGCCGAGCTGCTTCACCCAGTCCGGCCGGTCGCCCATCATGGCCAGGACCACGGGAAACTGGATGAGCGCCGACACGTTGGGCTCCCAGTCCCGGTCGCGGATCCGCATGGCCAGCTCCTGGCCGCGCAGCCCCTGGTGCCCGCCCGAGAAGCGCACCGCCTCGCCGACCTCGGCGGGATAGGTGGCGGCGGCGAGCACATGGGCCAGCAGCGGATCGGGATAGAGCGCCACCGGCGCGACGAGCTGGTCCAGCTCGTCCTGGGAGAGGCCGGGCGTCCTGTCGGCATGGACGAGGGCCAGCGCGGGCAAGGCGAAGAGACCGAGCAGCACGGCGCATATCCAAGGCACGATCCGTCCGTTCAACAGGCCCTCCGGCGTTTCCCGCGCACTCTCGCACGGCCCGCCCCGTCATGCCAGATTGGGGTTTCGCCCCTGCCCAAAAGTCTTAAGATCGCGGGCCGGGGAGAGCGCCTGTGAAGATCTACTATGGTTGGTACGTGGTGGCCGTCGCCATGCTGTTCCAGGCGGTCACGTTCGGCCTGGGCAGTTATTCCTTCACCTTCTGGGTCGAGCACTGGATGGCCGAGTTCCATGCGGGGCGCGGCGACGTCATGTGGGCCACGACCGTGTTCACCATCGCCCTCGGCGTCATGGGACCGGCCGCGGGCTGGGCGTTCGACCGCATCTCCATGCGGCTGCTGGTCTGCCTGGGCGGCCTCGCCTATGCGGGCGGGCTGGCGCTGATCTCCGTCTCGACCGCCCTGTGGCAGATCGTCGCCCTCTATGCGGTGCTGCTGGGGCTGGGCTTCACGCTGGCCGGCTCGCTGGGCGGCCAGACCCTGGCCGCCAAATGGTTCCGGGGCCGGCGGGGCCTGGCCATCGGCGTCGTGTCGCTGGGAAGCTCCATCGGCGGCGCGCTGCTGCCGCTGCTGGTGACCGCCCTGACCGGCGCGTTCGACTGGCGCACCGCCCACCGCATCCTCGCCGTGTTCACGGCCGGCGCCATCATCCCGCTCTCCTGGCTGGTGATCCGCAACAGCCCGGAGGCGGCCGGCATCGAGCCCGACCCGGAAAGCCCGCTGTCGCGCGAGAGCGCGGCGAGCGGCGCGCACCGCGAATGGTCCTATGGGGACATCCTGCGCGACCGGACCTTCTGGCTGATCGTGGCCGGCATCCTGCCGCCGGCGCTCGCCTTCGCCGGCTTCATGGCCAATCTGCGCCCCTATGCGGCCGATATCGGCATCCCGGCCGAGGCCAGCGGCACGCTGATGTCGGTGGTGGCGGTCGCCATGGTCGGCTCGAAGCTGGCCGTCGGCGCCCTGGCCGACAGGATGGATCTTCGGCTGGTCTACTGGGGCACGGCGATCCCGCTGATGGCAGCCATGGCCATCATGATCGGCCATCCCAGCTATGCCGTCATGCTGGCCGTCGCGGCCCTGGCGGGCTTCACCGGCGGATCGCACATGGCCTTGCTGGGCGCCATCGTCGGCGTCAGGTTCGGCCCCGCCTCATTCGGCAAGGTCGCCGGCCTGCTGATGCCGTTCCTGACCCTCAGCGCGCTGGGCGCGGTCATCTCGGGCCGGGTGTTCGACGCCTTCCAGTCCTACGACCCGGCGCTGGAATTCTATATCGCCGGCACCCTCGTCGCCGCGGCCGGCATGTTCTTCCTGCCGGTCAGGCGCGCCCGGCCCCGTTCGCAAGGAGAGACGCAGTGAAATTCGGCATCGCCCCCATCAACAAGGACGTCGCCTCGCCCGACGCCATGATCGCCAACGCCAGGCTGGCCGAGCAGGCCGGCGTCGAGTCGGTCTGGACGTTCGAGCACGTCATCGTGCCGCTGACATATGACAGCCGCTATCCGTACAGCGCCAGCGGCCGGATGACTGCGCGGCCCGAGACCAACTACGTCGATCCGCTGATGGCGCTTTCCGCCGTCGCCGCCGAGACCACGACGCTGCGGCTGGGCACGGGCGTCAACATCCTGTCCCAGGCCAATCCGCTGCTGCTGGCCAAGCAGGCCGCGAGCGTCGACTTCATCTCCGGCGGACGCTTCATGCTGGGCGCCGGCATCGGCTGGCTGAGGGAGGAATTCGCCGCCATGAACGTGCCGTTCGAGCGGCGCGGCGCCCGGTTCGACGATTACATCCAGGCCATGCGCAAGGTGTGGTCCGGCGAGGTGGTCGAGCACGAGAGCGAGTTCCTCTCGTGGCACGATTTCAAGTCCTATCCGGTGCCCGTGCAGCGGCCGCTGCCGGTGCATATCGGCGGCAACAAGGGAAAGGCGTTCGAGCGCGTGGCGCGCTACGGCAACGGCTGGTATTCGCCCAGCGGCAGCGTGACCGAACTGGGCGAGCATCTCGCGCTGCTGCGCCAGGCCTGCGACGCCGTCGGCCGGAATTTCGACGAGATCGAGATCACCGGCGTCTGGCTGATGAAGGGCGGCACGGACGCCGTCAGGCGGTTCGAGGACATCGGGGTCCACCGGCTGACCGTGCCCCTTTTCGCGGTCTGGCCCGACAAGGCGGCCGACATGATCAAGCAGCTCGGAGACGAGGTGATCTCCGCGCTCTGATCCCTATTGGCGCATCTCGCGGATCGCCATCCTGACCTGGCGCCAGGTCTCGGCCTGTTCCTTGTCGCCCCGCTTCTCGCACTCCTGCGCCTTGGTCGCCGCCTCGTATTCGGCGTGGGCGCCGTGCGCGCGGTAGAGGCGCTGGGCGTAGTCGATGATCTGGGTCGTCTGCATCACGTGTCTCCTCACCAAGCCCACACACATGGTTAGGTAGGCGTTCACGAGACGCGATCAACCTCCTTGCGGTCGAAGCCGACGGCTTTCAGGTAGATGCCGGCGACGAGGCCGATGACGCAGGTGGCGATGACATAGAAAGCCGGCGCCAGCACGCTCTCGCGGACCAGCGCCGCGACGACGATGGGCGTGATGCCGCCGAAGACGGCGTAGGCGATGTTGTACGAGAACGAGAGCCCCGAGAACCGCACGGTGGCCGGAAACGCCTTCACCATCACATAGGGCACCGCGCCGACGATGCCGACGGACAGGCCGGTCATGGCATAGAGCAGCGTGAGCTGGGACGGATCGGCGGCGATTCCGGTGTAGAAGCTCCACACCGCCGCGGCCAGCAGGATGCTGCCCGCGATGAACGTCTTGCCGCCGCCATAGCGGTCGGCGGACCAGCCGGCGATCAGGCAGCCGAAGGTCAGCGCGATGACCGCCGCGATGTTGGCCTTCAGCGCCGCGACCGGCGCGAAGCCGAAATACTGCTGCAGGATGCCGGGCGTCAGCAGGATGACGACGACGATGGCGGCCGTCAGCATCCAGGTGAGCAGCATGGACAGCAGCACCGCGCCCGGATGCGCCAGGATCACCGTCTTCACCGGCAGCTCGCTCGCCAGCGCCTGGTGCTGGCGCATCTCCTCGAACACCGGGGTCTCGCTGAGATAGCGGCGCAGATAGACGCCCAGCAGCCCGAACACGCCGCCCAGGATGAAGGCGATCCGCCAGCCGTAGTCGTGCACCGCCTCGACCGTCATCGTCTGGTTGATGATGGTGGCGGTGATCGAGCCCATCAGGATGCCGAAGGTAAGGCCGGCGGTCAGCGTGCCGCAGGCGAAGCCCACATGGCGCTCGGGCACGTGTTCGGCGACGAACACCCAGGCGCCCGGCACCTCGCCGCCGATGGCCGCGCCCTGGATGATGCGCAGGGCCAGCAGCAGGACCGGCGCCCAGATGCCGATATCGGCATAGGTGGGCAGCAGGCCCATGGCGAAGGTGGGCGCCGCCATCAGGAAGATGCTCAGGGTGAACATGCGCTTGCGGCCGATCAGGTCGCCGAAATGGGCCATGACGATGCCGCCGAGCGGCCGCGCCAGATAGCCGGCGGCGAAGATGCCCGAGGTCTTGAGCATGCTGACCCATTCGGACGCATCCGGCGGGAAGAACAGGTTGCTCAGCACCGCCATGAAGAACACGAAGATGATGAAGTCGTAGAACTCCAGGGCGCCGCCCAGGGCGGACAGCGACAAGGTCTTCATATCCCTGCTGGACAGCGGACGGGCGGACCCGTCGACGGCGACAGTGGTGCTCATGCGGCTCGCTTACTCGCTGGATGGACCGGATGCCGCCGGTCCCCTCCGGCGGCCCATCCTCAATAATCCATGCGACGCCGCGCGGCCACGGATTTTCACATGCCCGGCGGCCGGGCCAGCCTGACGCCGAAGCCTTCGTCGCCGGCCGCGATCAGCATGACGCCGGCGTCTTCCAGCGCCCGGACGAGCAGCGTCTCCGTCGATCTGTGCAATTCATGGTGGCCCGCCTCGAATTCCCTTACCGTACTCCGGGAAACGCCGGCGGTCCTGGCAAGGTCCTCCTGATTCCAGTTGAGCAATCCGCGGGCGGCGCGGCACTGCGCTGGCTCGAGCTTGATCAATCGGTGATCGCCCCATCTGGTTCAACCATATTATATGAAATACGACAAAATGGTTGAAATAGCAACCCGACTCACGCATCCTGTTTATGGAAGCGTTAAACTGCCGGAAACCTAAGGAGCTGGATGCCCCACGCGACGCCCCTCATCACGACCATCGTGGCCGGCATCGGCCTGGCGTTCATCTTCGGGGCGATCGCCAATCGTCTACGCATCTCGCCCCTGGTGGGCTACCTGTTCGCGGGCGTCGTGGTGGGACCGGCGACCCCGGGTTTCGTCGCCGACACGGACCTTGCCCACGAGCTGGCCGAGATCGGCGTCATCCTGCTGATGTTCGGCGTCGGCCTGCACTTTTCCCTCAAGGACCTGCTCAGGGTCAAATCCATCGCCATCCCCGGCGCCGTCGCCCAGATCACGCTGGCGACGCTTCTCGGCATGGCGCTGGCCTGGGCCATGGGCTGGTCGATCGCCGCGGGCCTGGTGTTCGGCCTGGCGTTGTCGGTCGCCAGTACGGTGGTGCTGCTGCGCGCCATGCAGGAGCGGCGGCTGATCGAGACCACGCGCGGACGCATCGCCGTCGGCTGGCTGATCGTCGAGGACCTGGCGATGGTGTTCGCGCTGGTCATGCTGCCGGCGATGGCGAGCCTGCTCAAGCCGGGCGGGCCGCCGCTGACGCTGGTGGACATCGGCTCGACCCTGGGCCTGACCCTGGGCAAGGTCGCGGCGTTCATCGCCTTCATGCTGGTGGTCGGGCGCCGGATCATTCCCTGGGCGCTGCACTACATGGCCCATACCGGCTCGCGCGAGCTGTTCCGGCTGTCGGTCCTCGCCATCGCCCTGGGCGTCGCCTATCTGGCCGCCGAGATGTTCGGCGTATCGTTCGCGCTGGGCGCCTTCTTCGCCGGCATGATCCTGAGCGAATCCCAGCTCAGCCACCGGGCGGCCGAGGAGACGCTGCCGCTGCGCGATGCGTTCGCGGTGCTGTTCTTCGTGTCCGTGGGCATGCTGTTCGATCCGCGCATCGTGCTGGAGCATCCGCTGCCGCTTCTCGCCACGGTGTTCATCATCGTGTTCGGCAAGTCGCTGGCGGCCTTCTTCATCGTCCGCGCGTTCGGGCACAACAACAGCACCGCGCTGACCATCTCGGCCAGCCTGGCGCAGATCGGCGAGTTCTCGTTCATCCTCGCGGCGCTGGGCGTCAGCCTCGGCATGCTGACCCAGGTCGGCCAGGACCTGATCCTCGCCGGCGCCATCATCTCGATCTTCGCCAATCCCTTCTGCTTCAGCATCCTGGACCGCTGGCAGCGCAAGCAGGACAAGGTCGCCGACGGCCAGCCCGCCCCGCCGCGCGAGGAAGAGCTGGTGCCCACCACCAAGACCGGCCATGCGGTCATCGTCGGCTCGGGCCGGGTGGGCGGCCTGATCTGCGAGGCGTTCCTGCGGCAGGCCAAGCCCATGCTGGTGATCGAGGAGGACAAGGGCATGGTCGAGCAGCTCCGCGGCCGGGCCATCGAGGTGATCAGCGGCAACGCCGCCACCATCGAGGTGCTGAACGCGGCCAACCTGGCCGGGGCGCGCTGGCTGTTCGTGGCCATTCCCCAGTCGTTCGAGGCCGGGCAGGTGGTGGCGCAGGCACGCGCCATGAGCCCGTCGCTGGAGATCGTCGTCCGCGCCCATTCGGAAGCCGAGATGGATTATCTGGCCGGCCACGGCGCGACGACGGTGGTGATGGCCGAGCGCGAGACCGCGCGCACCATGCTCGCCCAGGCGGGCATCGCCGACTGACGACCGCACCGCCCGCGGGCGGTGCATATCCGGGGGGAACCTTTCGCCCCGGCAACAGTTCACAAGGGGTAGTCGTCTCAGCCGGCTACATACGGGACGGGGCCCGCGCGGCGAAAGCCGCCGGGCTTCGTCCTTTATGGATCAGAAGCTGACGCGGACCGTGCCCGAGATGATGTGGTTCAGCCTGCCGCCGCCGAATTCGGCGTCGTAGTCGAACGACAGCGTGCCGAAATGGGCGCTCATGTCCACGCCGATACCGGCGTAGAACGTGGTCTTGGACGGCAGCGCGCCGACGGTCATGAAGTCGTCGGACAGCCGGATGGGCAGGTTCGCCTCCTTCGGCAGATAGCCGAAATAGGCACTGTTGGTCGGCCCCTTGTAGCTGAACTCGTGGGTGGCGCCGACGCGGATCTGCGGCTCGATGATGCCGGTGCCGTCCTCGAAGCGCATGCCTGCGGTCAGGCCGAAATTGCCGCGCGCGAAGCTGACGTCCTGTTCGGCGACCACCAGGTTGCTGGCCGGGCCGGAGGTGACGCACTCCTTGCACAGGCCCTTTTCCACATAGCCGTTCTCGTGCAGCTTCATCCAGCTGAAGCTGGCCGCGGCCGTCAGCGAGAAGCGCCCGAGATTCATGCCGTAGCCAGCGCGGACATTGGCCGCCATGTGGTGGCCGCCCCATTCGCTGACCGAGGTCCGGCTCACACTGCCGATGACGATGTTGCGTTCGCCGTCATAGCTGCTGAAGCCGTAGCCGCCGCTGACGTCGACGAAGAAGCCCTTGTGCTCCCAGCCGGCATAGATGTTGAACTGGGTCGTCGACACCGCCGTCGGCTTGTCGAACGAGGTCTTCTCCTTGTACTCGGACCAGACCTGGGAAAGGCTGATGCCCACGGCGTCGAG
>CAZVVC010000179.1:0-7799 GCA_964630425.1 uncultured Bifidobacterium sp.
TGCTTCCCGGTTCGCCCGGAGTTGTACGAAATCCTGGCCGGCATGGTAGCTCGACCGGGTGAGCGGCGAACTGGATACCATCAGGAAACCCTTCGCCCGCGCCATCTTGGCATAGGACGCGAACTCGTCGGGTGTCACGTAGCGCGCCACTTCCGCATGGCGCGGCGTCGGGCGCAGATACTGGCCGATGGTCAGGAAATCCACGTCGGCGGCGCGCATGTCGTCCATCACCTGATAGACCTCGCGCTTGTCCTCGCCCAGGCCCGCCATGATACCCGACTTGGTGAAGATGGACGGATCGAGCTGCTTGACCCGGTCCAGCAGGCGCAGCGAGTTGTAGTAGCGCGCGCCCGGCCGGATGCTGGGATAGAGCCGCGGCACCGTCTCCAGATTGTGGTTGTAGACGTCGGGCCGCGCCTCGACCACCGCCTCGATGGCGCCCTTCTTGCGCAGGAAGTCGGGCGTCAGCACCTCGATGGTGGTGCCGGGCGAGTGCTCGCGGATTTTCTGGATGACCTTGACGAACTGGCTGGCGCCGCCGTCCGGCAGGTCGTCGCGGTCGACCGAGGTGATGACCACATGCTCCAGGCCCAGCTCGCCCACGGCGGTGGCCACGTGTTCGGGCTCCTCGTGGTCCACGTGGCGCGGCATGCCGGTCTTGATGTTGCAGAAGGCGCAGGCGCGGGTGCAGATGTCGCCCAGGATCATCACGGTGGCGTGCTTCTGGGTCCAGCACTCGCCGATGTTCGGGCAGGCCGCTTCCTCGCACACGGTGTTGAGCTTGAGATCGCGCATCAGCTTGCGCGTCTTCATGTACTCCTCGGAGCCCGGCGCCTTGACGCGCAGCCAGTCCGGCTTGCGGACGTGTTCGGGCCTGTCGCCCTTGATGACCTCGACATTGCTCATGGGTTACCACATAGGCCAAAGCGGCGGACAAGTCCAATGGACACGGGAACCGTCGTGGAGACTTGTGGGGCATCCGCTCCCGCGTGCATGGGGATGCTTCCTGCCGCGCCAGTCATGTACCAGACGCAATCTGGAAGGCCCGCGCCAAAGGGCTCAACGCGCGTCCGACGGAGTCGAAATTGCTCGGGTGCAACCAGGCCTCGAAGGCGTCTCGGCGGATCGGCCACTCGTGCCGCAAGATCGCATGCCATGCCACGTCCTGCACCTGACCTTTGATGTAGGCTCCGCCCCGCCAACTCCCTTCGGCACGAAAGCCCAATCGCTCCGCGGCACGCAGGGACGCCGCGTTGTTCGCCGAGCAGCGCCAGACCAGTCGACGATAGCCCAGCACGCTGAAGGCGTGATCCATCAACAAGTAAAGCGCCTCTGTCGCCGCCCGCGTGCGCTGCAAAGCCGGCGCAAACCATATCTGCCCGATCTCGATGGCCTGATCGCGCGGATAGATGTCGCAATAGGAAACCCAGCCCTGTGCAACGTCGCTCTCCTTGGGGCGAATAGCCCAGAACGGCTGACCTTCCCTGGCCATCAGTTCCAGCAATGTCCGATCGAACATCTGTTTCGAGGAGAAGGGTCCAAATCTCAGATGGGCCCAGGAGGCATCTGCATCCGGATTCGCCGCCGCCGGCCAGAGACCCTCGATGTGAGCCGCCGCCAACGGCTCGAGGACGACATAACGCCCCTCGTGAACCTTGTGTTCGGGCAAGGAGGGACATTCCACGAAATCCGGCCATGCCGCCATTTCATCCTGCATTCCGCCCCCTGTGATCTCCCGTTCAGCCAGCGCAAGATTCCGCCAGTCCGGCCCGCTTGATTCAATCGAAATTCACTCTCGAGCGGTAGCCGGAAAGGTTGGCCTCGTTTCACCCGCCCATGGACCTCTCTTCCACCGTGCCTCTGCGAGTGTAGCGAAGCAGTCCAGCCCCTCCGGTGACGACTGTGTGACGGAAAGGCTGGACTGCTTCGCTACACTCGCAGAGGCACCGGAAGGAAAATGCGAACAGGATGTCAACCTGAGCCACTTTTGATCTAATGATCGTGATCGCCGTGATCGTGCTCCGGGTCCATCAGGCGGTGCAGATGGACGACGAAATACCGCATGCGCGCATCATCGACCGTTGCCTGCGCCTTGCCGCGCCACGCCTTCAATGCCGAGGCGTAATCGGGATAGACGCCGACGATGTCGACCTGATCGAGATTCTCGAACTCGACCGATCCGGTGTCCTTCACGCGTCCACCCAGCACGAGGTGGAGTAGCTGCTTCGTCATCTGCCTATCTCGCCTGTCTGAGAGTTGATCCGAACAGACGCGGCGCTTCCCGAATGGCTTCCCGATTAAACCAGCAACCTCACGGGGTGCTCCAGGAGAGCCTTGAAAACCTGCAGGAACTGGGCGCCGATGGCCCCGTCCATGGCGCGGTGGTCACAGGCCATGGTGACGCTCATGATCGTGGCGACCGTCAGTTGGTCGTTCTTCACCACCGGGCGCTTCTCGCCGGCGCCGACGGCGAGGATGGACGCTTGCGGCGGGTTGATGACGGCCATGAACTCCTTCACGCCGAACATGCCCAGATTGGAAATGGAGATGGTGCCGCCCTGATATTCCTCGGGCGCCAGCTTGCCCTTGCGCGCCCGCTCGGCCAGGTCCTTCATCTCGGCCGAGATGGCGGCCACGGTCTTGCCCTCGGCGCCCTTGACGATGGGGGTGATCAGGCCGCCCTCGATGGCGACGGCCACCGACACGTCGGCGCGGCTGAAGCGGCGCAGCGTGTCGCCGGCGTACTGCACGTTGGCGTCCGGGTACTGCTTCAGCGCCAGCGCGGCGGCGCGGATGACGAAGTCGTTGACCGACAGCTTGGGACCGTCGCCCGCCACCTCGTTCAGGTCCTTGCGGATCTCCAGCAGCTTGTCGATCTCCACCTCGATGGTCAGGTAGAAATGCGGCACGGTCTGCTTGGCCTCGGTCATGCGCCGGGCGATGGTCTTGCGCATGGTCGACAGCCGGACTTCCTCGAACGGCGCATCGCCGGTCACCGGCGCCGCCCCGGCAGCAGGCTTCCCCTTCGGCGCGAATGCCTCCACGTCGGCCTCGATCACGCGGCCATTGGGGCCGGAACCGGCGATTTCCGCCAGCTCGTAGCCCTTCTCGGCCGCCAGCCTGCGCGCCAGCGGGCTGGCGAACACCCGGCCCGAGGCATCCGGCGCGGCGGCAACGGAACGGGCCGCGCCGCCTTCCACGGCCGCGAGCACGTCGCCCTTGGTGATCCTGCCGTCGGGGCCGCTGCCCTTCACGGCGGACAGGTCGATGCCTTCCTCCTCGGCGAGACGGCGGGCGGACGGGTTGGCGAGCACGTCGTGATCGTCCGCGGCGGGCTTCGCCCCGGCTTTCGGCTCGCTCCTGGGCTCCACCTCCGCCTTCGGCGCGGCCGGCACCTTCAGGTCGGCGGCACTCTCGCCTTCCTCCAGCAGCATGGCGATGACCGAATTGACCTTCACGCCCTCGGCGCCTTCCGGCACCAGCAGCTTGCCGACGACGCCTTCGTCGACGGCCTCCACCTCCATGGTCGCCTTGTCGGTCTCGATCTCGGCGATCACGTCGCCGGCCTTGACCGTGTCGCCTTCCTTCACCCGCCACCTGGAGAGATTGCCCTCTTCCATGGTGGGCGAGAGCGCCGGCATGGTGATCGAAATCGGCATCCGTCAGGCCTTGTAGCAGACGGTCTTGGCCGCCTTCACCACGTCCTCCGGCTGGACGATGGCCGCCTGTTCGAGGCTGTGGGCATAGGGCATGGGCACGTCGGCGCCGCCGAGGCGCAGCACCGGCGCGTCGAGCCAGTCGAATGCCTGCTCCATCAGCACCGAGGACACTTCCGACGTGACGCCATAGGCGGTCCAGCCCTGCTCCACCACGACGGCGCGATTGGTCTTCTTCACCGAGGCGATCAGGGTTTCGGCATCGAGCGGCCGGATGGTCCGCAGGTCGATCACTTCGGCGTCGATCCCTTCCGCCGCCAGCTTTTCCGCCGCATCGAGCACCGCCAGCATGGTGTAGGAGAAGCTGATCAGGGTCACGTCCCTGCCCTCGCGCACCACCTTGGCCTTGCCGATGGGCACGGTGTAGTCGTCGAGCTTGGGCACCTCGAACTTGCGTCCGTAGAGCAACTCCTGCTCCAGGAACACCACCGGATTGGGGTCGCGGATCGCCGATTTCAGCAGGCCCTTGGCGTCGGCCGCCGAATAGGGCGCGACCACCTTCAGGCCCGGCACATGGCCGTACCAGCTCGCATAGCATTGGGAATGCTGGGCGGCGACGCGGGCGGCGAAGCCGTTGGGGCCGCGGAACACGATCGGCACGCCGATCATGCCGCCCGACATGTAGCGGGTCTTGGCCGCCGAGTTGATGATGTGGTCGATGGCCTGCATGGCGAAGTTAAAGGTCATGAACTCGACGATGGGCTTGAGGCCCGCCATCGCCGCGCCCACGCCCAGGCCGGTGAAGCCGTGCTCGGTGATCGGCGTGTCGATCACCCGCTTGTCGCCGAATTCCTCCAGCAGGCCCTGCGACACCTTGTAGGCGCCCTGGTACTGGGCGACTTCCTCGCCCATCAGGAACACCTTGTCGTCGCGGCGCATCTCCTCGGCCATGGCGTCGCGCAGCGCCTCGCGCACGGTCATCTCGACCATCTCGGTGCCGGCGGGAATCTCGGGGTCGCTGGCGGCGGGCGCTTTCGCGGCCGGCTCGGCCTTCTGCCTGGGCGCGGGCGGCGGCGTGGATTCAGCCGCCTTCTCGGCCTTCTCGGGCGCGGCGGCCTTCGGCGCCGGCCTGGCCTCGGCGGCGTCCTCGCTCTCGCCTTCCTCGATCAGCCGGGCGATGACGTCGTTGACCTTCACCCCTTCGGTGCCTTCGGGCACCAGGATCTTGGCCACCTTGCCGTCATTGATGGCCTCCAGCTCCATGGTCGCCTTGTCGGTCTCGATCTCGGCCAGCACGTCGCCCGAGCTTACCGTGTCGCCTTCCTTCACCAGCCATTTGGCGAGGGTGCCCTCTTCCATGGTCGGCGACAGCGCCGGCATCAGGATATCGATCGACATCAGGCATACACCTCGGTGAACAGTTCGGCGACGTCGGGCTCGGGGCTGTCCTGGGCGAAGTCGGCGGCGTCGGAAACGATGTCCTTGATCTCGCGGTCGACCGCCTTGAGGTCGTCCTGGGTGGCGGCGCCGGTCTCGAGCAGCATCTCGCGCAGATGGTCGATGGGATCGCGGTCGGCGCGCACCTTCTGCACTTCGTCGCGGGTGCGGTACTTGGCCGGGTCCGACATGGAATGGCCGCGATAGCGGTAGGTCTTCATCTCGAGGATGATCGGGCCGTTGCCGGCGCGCACCCAGGCGATGGCGTCCTCGGCCGCCGCGCGCACGCTGAGCACGTTCATGCCGTCCACTTCATAGCCCGGGATGCGGAAGCTGGTGCCGCGCTTGTAGAAATGGGTTTCCGAGGACGACCGCTCGACCGAGGTGCCCATGGCGTACTGGTTGTTCTCGATGACGAACACCACCGGAAGCTGCCACAGCTCGGCCATGTTGAAGGTCTCGTAGACCTGGCCCTGGTTGGCGGCGCCGTCGCCGAAGAACGTCAGGCAAACGCCGTCGTCGCCGCGATATTTGTGGGCGAAGGCGATGCCCGCCCCCAGCGGCACCTGGGCGCCGACGATGCCGTGACCGCCATAGAAGTTCGCCTTGCGGTCGAACATGTGCATGGAGCCGCCCTTGCCCTTGGAGATGCCGCCGCTGCGCCCGGTCAGCTCGGCCATCACGGCGTTGGGGCTGGTGCCGACGGCGAGGATGTGGCCGTGGTCGCGATAGGCGGTGATCAGGGAGTCGCTCTCCCTCATCGCCGTCCTGACGCCGGTGATGACCGCCTCCTGGCCGATATAGAGGTGGCAGAAGCCGCCGATCAGGCCCATGCCGTACATCTGGCCCGCGCGTTCCTCGAAACGGCGGATCAGCAGCATGTCGCGGTAGAAGTCGACCAGCTCCTTCGGCTTCGCCTTGTAGGGCGGCGGCGCCGATGTCCGCGCGGCGCGCTGCCTGGCCCTGGTTGCCGGTTTCTTCGTCGTCATGCAGTCCCCTTCCACGACGCGGTCGGCGGCCCCGTGCCCATTGCGGGCCGCGCATTGCTCAAGCGTATTTACCCCTGGATCGCCGCTGAAAATCAATCGCCGATCGGTGACGATTTCCAGTTCGCCAGTTTGTTAGGAATGGACGTCGCGGCCGGCACGGATGTTTCGCCCCACTCCTTCCCACAGAAAGAAAATAAGCCGATCTCAGTTCTTCTGAAGGGTTTCGTTCAGAATCACGATTTCATCGGGATGGGCGAAGCCCAGTTCGTAGCGCGCGAGTTCGTCGAGCAGGTCCGGATCGACCCGGTCGGGCGCCAGCAGCCGGACGCGGTGCTCCAGCGCCGCGCGCTCGGCCGCGACCGCGGCGGCCTCGGCCTCGAGCGACGTCTTCTGCCGCTCCATGCGCACATAGGACAGCAACCCCAGCTCGCCCTGCACCGCGTGATAGCAGAAATAGGCGATGAGGCAGACGACGACCCCCGGGAGGATCGCGTCGAGCGTCATCTGTCTGATTACCCCTTTGCGCATGGGGGACAGTGAATCACACGCGAGTCAGCGGGTCAAACGGAATTCTTCATCGATTCAGCGACTTGTGGAGAGTCTGGGAGTCGCTGCGGTAGGATGAGGCCTCAACCCCTCAGAATCGACCGTCCGGCATAGACCGCCATGTCGCCGAGCTGCTCCTCGATGCGGATGAGCTGGTTGTACTTGGCGAGCCGGTCCGAGCGCGCCAGCGAGCCGGTCTTGATCTGGCCGCAATTGGTGGCGACCGCCAGGTCGGCGATGGTGGAATCCTCGGTCTCGCCCGAGCGGTGCGACATCACCGCCGTGTAGGACGCGCGATGCGCCATGTTCACGGCCTCCAGCGTCTCCGACAGGGTGCCGATCTGGTTGACCTTCACCAGGATCGAGTTGGCGAGGCCGTCCTTGATGCCGGACGACAGCCGCGCCGGATTGGTGACGAACAGGTCGTCGCCGACGAGCTGGACCTTGCTGCCGATGGCGTCGGTCAGCGCCTTCCAGCCCTCGAAATCGTCCTCGGCCATGCCGTCCTCGATGGAGATGATCGGATAGCGGCCGACCAGATCCGCCCAGTAGTCGGCCATCTGGCCGCCGTCGAGCACCTTGCCTTCGCCTTCAAGGTGATAGCGGCCGTCCTTGAAGAATTCGGTGCTGGCGGCGTCGAGCGCCAGCATGATCTCGTCGCCGGCCTTGTAGCCCGCCTTCTCGATGGACTTCATGACGAAGTCCAGCGCCGCCGTGGTGCTGGCCAGATTCGGCGCGAAGCCGCCTTCGTCGCCCACATTGGTGTTGTGGCCCGCCGCCGACAGCTCCTTCTTCAGGGTGTGGAACACCTCGGCGCCCATGCGCACGGCGTCGGCGATGCTCTCGGCCGCCACCGGCATGATCATGAATTCCTGGATGTCGATGGGGTTGTCGGCGTGGGCGCCGCCATTGACGATGTTCATCATCGGCACCGGCAGGATATGCGCCGACGCGCCGCCCACATAGCGGTAGAGCGGCAGGCCGGATTCGGCGGCCGCCGCCTTGGCGATGGCGAGGCTGGCGCCCAGGATGGCGTTGGCGCCCAGGCGCGACTTGTTGGCCGTGCCGTCCAGGTCGATCATGATCCGGTCGAGGGCGCGCTGGTCCTCGGCGTCGAGGCCTGCGAGCGCCTCGAAGATCTCGGTGTTGACCGCATCCACCGCCTTGGTCA
>CAZVVC010000180.1:0-7759 GCA_964630425.1 uncultured Bifidobacterium sp.
GGGCAAATTCAATGTTCTCCGGAACGCTGGACGAAAGTCTATCTTGAATGGATGGAAAATATCCAGGACTGGTGCATTTCGCGCCAGATCTGGTGGGGCCATCAGGTGCCGGCGTGGTATGGCCCGGATGCCCGGGTTTTCGTCGAGAAGACCGAGGAGGAGGCGCACGCCGCCGCAACCCGGCATTACGGCAAGACGGTGAAGCTCACCCGCGACAGCGACGTTCTGGACACTTGGTTCTCCTCGGCATTGTGGCCGTTCTCCACCCTCGGCTGGCCGGAGAACACGCGCGAATTGCGCCGCTACTACCCGACCGACGTGCTGGTCACCGGCTTCGACATCATCTTCTTCTGGGTCGCCCGCATGATGATGTCGGGCCTCTACTTCATGCAGGACGTGCCGTTCCACACGGTCTACATCCATGCGCTGGTCCGCGACGAGAAGGGCCAGAAGATGTCGAAGTCCAAGGGCAACGTCATCGACCCGCTCCAGCTCATCGACGAATACGGCGCCGACGCGCTGCGCTTCACCCTGACCGCCATGGCGGCGCAGGGCAGGGACATCAAGCTGTCCAAGCAGCGCGTGGAAGGTTACCGCAACTTCGGCACCAAGCTGTGGAACGCCTACCGGTACTGCGAGATGAACGATGCGCTGGACACGGCCGATTTCGACCCGGCCTCGGCGCGCCAGCCGGTCAACAAATGGCTGGCGGCCAAGGTGGCCGACACCGCGCGCGCCGTCACCGAGGCGCTGGAGGCCTATCGCTTCAACGAGGCGGCGGGCGCGCTCTACCAGTTCGTGTGGGGCGATTTCTGCGACTGGTATCTGGAGTTCACCAAGCCGCTGCTGGGCGGCGGCGGCGAGGCGGTGAAGGCCGAGACGCGCGGTAGCACGGCCTGGGCGATGGAGCAGATCCTGCGGCTGCTGCACCCGTTCATGCCGTTCATCACCGAATATCTGTGGCGCCAGACCCACGAAAACCTGCTGATCCTGGCCGACTGGCCGGCGCCGCGCACCGACCTGGCCGATGCCGGATCGAGCCGCGAGATCGAAGGCGTCATCGACCTGGTCACCCGCGTCCGCACCGTCCGGACCGAGATGAACGTGCCGCCGGGCGCCAGGATCGCCGTCGCCGTCCAGCAGGCCGAGACCGGCTCCTTCGCCTCGCTGATCGACGAGGCCGCGGTGCTCCAGCCGGTCATCACCCGCCTGGCGCGCATCGAGCGCGTCGAGACCGTCGCGGCCTTCCCGCGCGGCACGGTGCAGATTCCGGTGGGCGAGGCGACCCTTGGCCTGCTGCTGGCCGACGTCATCGACTTCGCCGCCGAAAAGGCCCGGCTGCGCAAGGAGATCGACAAGGCCACCAAGGAGATGGCCGGCATCGACGGCCGGCTCAACAACCCCGGCTTCGTCGCCAAGGCGCCCGAGCACGTGGTCGAGGAACAGCGCGAGCGGCGCGACGAGATCGCCCAGCTGGTCGTCACCCTCAACGACGCCATCGCCCGCCTCGACGCCCTGGCCTGATCGGGCTCGAACGCTGGCGTCACCGATGGTCGTTCGGACCGATGCGGGATGCGATGATCTTCGAACCGCGCCCAACCCCGCTCTTGTCGAGTGATTTGGCGCGTTGCGCCAAATCGTATCGAGACACGGACGAGCGGTGGTGCGCGCCTCGATACACCGGCCTTCGGCCGGCACTCGACGAGAGCGGAAGCAGGTGCGTGCCTTAAACGGGCGTTCCCGACGGATTCGCGGATAACCGAAACTTCCCCGAGGACACTACCGCCCGCGCAGCCGCCTCAGGATGGCCTGTTCGCCATAGCGCAGGGCGGCGTGCAGCAGCGCGCCCATGATCGCCAGCACGATCACCGCGGCGAAGGTCCGGGCGGTCTGGAGGCGGTTGCTGGATTCGAGGATGCGCCAGGCGAGGCCCTGCGCGCCGCCCGAGCCCGCGACGAATTCGGCCACCACGGCGCCGATCACCGCGAGCCCGCCCGCGACCTTGTGGCCCTCCAGCACGAACGGCACCGAGGACGGGATGCGCAGCCGCCACAGCCGCTGCCAGCGGCTGGCGCCGTAAAGGTCGAACAGGCGCTCCAGGTCTGGATCGGTGGCCTTGAGGCCCGTCAGCGCGCCCGAGAAGATGGGGAAGAAGGCGACGATCACCGCCAGCGCGACGATCGCCCGTTCGGGATTCTCCAGGCCGGCCCAGATCACCACCTGCGGCGCGATGGCGATCACCGGCGTCACCTGGAGGGCGACGGCGAGCGGCTGCACCGCGCGCTCCAGCAGGCGGTTGAGCGCGACCACCAGCGCGACGCCGCAGGCGAGCACGCTTGCCGCGACCAGCGCCTTGAGCGCCATCGCGAGCGTGTTCCAGGCCGACAGGAACAGCACCGGCGCGCCCGATATGGTGGCCTCGGCGATCTCGGACGGCGGCGGCAGGAAATAGCTGGGGATCGCCATCAGGTGGCACGCCGCCTCCCAGCCCGCGAGCAGCACCGCGATCAGCGCCAGCGGCGCGGCGATGGCGGCGAGACGGCTCACGCGGCACGCCCCATGCTGGCGGCGAGATCGCGCGAGATGGCCTCCGCCGCCGCCCGGAACTCCAGCGCCGTGCGGAAATGGGCCGGGCGGGGCAGGACGGGATCGGTCGCGGTCACGCTGAAGGTGCGGCCCGGCGAGGCGCTCATCACGACCACCCGCGAGGCCATGTAGACCGCTTCCTCCACATTGTGGGTGACGAAGATCACCGCTGGCCGCGTCTCCGCCCACAGCCGGTGGATATCCTCGGCCAGGTCGCGCCGGGTGATCTCGTCGAGCGCCGCGAACGGTTCGTCGAGCAGGAGAAGCCTCGGCTGGGTCACCAGCGCCCGCGCCAGCGAGACGCGCATGGCCATGCCGCCCGAAAGCTGCGCCGGCTTGGCCGCCGTGGCGGCGGCAAGGCCGACGCGGCCGAGCGCATCGGCGGCCCGCCGGCGCGCCTCGCCCCCCGGCGTGCCTTGCAGCTCCAGCGGCAGCGCCGCGTTGGCCAGGGCCGAGGCCCAGGGCATCAGGGTAGGGGACTGGAACACCACCGCGGTCTCGCCGCGGCCGGGCGTGCGCGTGACCGTGCCGCGCGTCGGCTGCTCCAGCCCGGCCAGCAGGCGCAGCGCCGTGCTCTTGCCGCAGCCGGAGGGACCGACCAGGGCGACGATCTCGCCGTCCTCCACCGTCAGGTCGAACGGCCCGAGCGCCTTGCCGCGGCCCGGATAGTCGACCTCGACGGCGGCGAGCGCGGCGACGGCCATCAGGGCGCGGCGGGCTCGAGGAACTGGAGCGTGTAGGCGCTCCGGTAGTCCATGTCCTTCGGATAGACGCCCTGTTCGGCGGCGACCTTGAAGAACTCGGCCCAGCGCTCGTCGGTCATGGCGCCGATACCGGCGCCGTGGGCATCGCCGGACTCGACGATGCCGTAGGCCTTCATCTTCTCGCGCGCCTGGGCGAGCAGGTCGGGCGTCGCTTCCGGGTTGTCCTTCAGGATCAGCGCATCGCCCGGCGCGGCGTCGCCGTCGAGATAGGATTTCCATCCGGCCGCCGACGCCTCGACGAAGGCGCGCACCGCCTCCGGGTTCCTGGCGATGAAGGCGTCCGGCACCATCACCATCGCCGCGTAACCGGGATATCCCTCGTCGGCGAGCAGGAACACCTCGGGCCTGAAGCCGGCCTGTTTCTCGATGGTATAGGGCTCGCTGGTGACGTAACCCTGCTGGATCGCCTTGCTGTCCGCGAGGAAGGGCGCCGGATTGAAGGTGTATTTGCGCACCATGTCGTCGGTGAAGCCGTATTTGGCCTTGAGCCACACCCAGAACGCCGTGACCGAGGCATCGCCCAGCAGGATCGGGCGGCCCTTCATGTCGGCGATGGACCTGATGCCCTGGTCAGGATGGGCCATCAGCACCTGCGGGTCCTTCTGCATGAAGGCGGCGACGGTCTTCACCGGCACCTTCTCGGCCGCGAGGTTGAGCACGATGAAGCTGTTCGAGCCCATGCCCATGTCCACCGAGCCCGACGCGAGCAGCTGCGGCACGTTCACCGCCGGGCCGCCCTGCATGATCGTGACGTCCAGCCCGCGTTTCTCGTACTCGCCGGTCGCCAGCGCCTGGTAGAAGCCGCCCTGTTCGGCCTGGGCGCGCCAATCGGTGGCGAAGGTGATGCGGGTCCTGCCGGTCTCGGCCGGCGCCTCGGCCTTCTTCCCGTCCGGCGAGCAGGCGAGCGTCAGCACGCCCAGACACATCGCGGCCAGTAAACGCAAACCTCTCACGTGACCTCTCCCTTCTTCCCCGCCTCAGAATTGCGTTTCAAAGCCTTGGCCGCAAGGAGGATTTGATCCCGCCGCCATGCCTGTCCGCCGCGTGATCGCCCGGCGGCAAGGCTGGACGGCCGCGCGGCGGCCGCAATGACGAAGGAGGCGGGGATGGGTTTTTCGAGAACCGCTCAGACGTCGAGTTCGCACCAGACCGGCGTGTGATCGGAAGGCTTCTCGCGGCCGCGCGGGCTACGGTCGATGCCGGCGCCCTTCAGCCGGTCGGCGGCCTGGGGCGACAGCAGCAGGTGGTCGATGCGCAGCCCGTGATCCTTCTCCCAGGCGCCGGCCTGATAATCCCAGTAGGAATAGAGCGGCCCCTGGTGGAACGCGCGGATCGCGTCGGTGTAGCCCAGGTTGAGAAGCTGCCGGAAGCGGTTGCGGCTTTGCGGCAGGCACAGCGCGTCGCCGGCGAAGGCCGCCGGGCTCCAGACGTCCTCGTCCTGCGGGCAGATATTGTAGTCGCCGCCCAGCACCAGCGGCTCCTCCCAGCTCAGCAGCTCGCGGGCATGGGCGACCAGCCGGTCCATCCAGGCCAGCTTGTAGTCGTATTTCTCGCCGGGCGCCGGATTGCCGTTGGGCAGGTAGATGCAGCCCACGCGCACGCCGCCGGTGAAGGCCTCAAGGTAGCGCGCCTGGACGTCCGAGCCGTCATTGCCGGGCAGGCCCGTGGAGACGTCCTCCAGCCGCTGCTTCGACAGGATGGCGACGCCGTTGTAGGTCTTCTGCCCGTGGATGGCGACGTTGTAGCCCAGATCCTCGATCTCCATCGCCGGAAAGCCTTCGTCGATCACCTTGATCTCCTGTAGCAGCACCACGTCGGGGCTGAACTCGCGCAGCCATTCGAGCAGGCGCGGCAGGCGGACCTTGACGGAATTGACGTTCCAGGTGGCGATCTTCATGACATTCCCGACATTATCGAAGCGGCCGGCAGTCTAGCAGATGCCGGGGCGGTCCCGCCAAGGTCGAGGTTGGATTTCGCTCAGATCGAGAACGAGCTGCCGCAGCCGCAGGACGAAGTGGCGTTGGGATTGACGATCTGGAAGCTGGAGCCGATCACGTCCTCGACGAAATCGATGGCGGCGCCGGCCAGATAGAGCTGGGACATGGAGTCGATCAGCACGACCGCGCCGTCCCTCTCGATGACCAGATCGTCGTCCTGGCGGGCGTCGTCGAAGGTGAAGTCGTAGCGGAAGCCCGAGCAGCCGCCACCGTTGACGGCGACGCGCAGCGCCGTGTCGCCGCCGTCCTCGCGGATCAGCGCGGCGATGCGCCGGGCGGCATTGTCGGTGACGGTTACCAGTTGCGACTCGCTCATCTTATCCCTTAGAACGCCTCTAGCTCGCGGTGCGCCTAATGTAGGCGCACCCGCCCGGTTGTCAATCGGAGCCACCTTGGACCGGATCGCAAAGCCTTACGGCGACATCGCGCCCTTCGCGTCGCGGCCCGAGGAAAGCCGCGGACGGCTCTATCCCGAGCCGGAAAGCCGCTTCCGCACGGCGTTCCAGCGCGACCGGGACCGCATCATCCATTCCAAGGCGTTCCGCCGGCTGAAGCACAAGACCCAGGTGTTCGTCTATCACGAGGGCGACTACTACCGCACGCGCCTGACCCACAGCCTGGAAGTGTCGCAGATCGCCCGGTCGATCTCGCGCTTCCTCGGCCTCGACGAGGACCTGGCCGAGGCGCTGGCGCTGGCGCATGATTTCGGGCACCCGCCCTTCGGCCATTCGGGCGAGGACGGGCTCGCCAGGGTCATGCAGCCCTATGGCGGGTTCAACCACAACATCCATTCGCTGCGGCTGCTGACGAGCATCGAGCAGCGCTATGCCGAGTTCGACGGCCTCAACCTGACCTGGGAGACGCTGGAAGGCATCGCCAAGCACAACGGCCCGCTGTGCCGCGAGGGCGAGGAGGAATTCCTCGACCCGCTGCTGCTGGAGTACCTGTCGCGGCAGGACCTGGAGATCCACACCTTCGCCAGTGCCGAGGCGCAGGTGGCGGCGCTGGCCGACGACATCGCCTACAACAACCACGACATCGACGACGGGCTGCGCGCCGGCCTGTTCACCATCGCCGACCTCGCCGACCTGCCGCTGATTGGGCCGGTCCTCGCCGGCCTGAAGGCGCGCTATCCCGGCCTCGACGGCTCGCGGCTGAAGCACGAGACCGTGCGCCGCATGATCGACCTGATGGTGAGCGACCTGATCGAGGAATCGTGCCGGCGGCTCGACGGATCCGGCGTGCGCTCGGCGCAGCAGATCCGCGAGCTGGACGCGCCGGTCATCGCGTTCTCGGACGAAATGAAGGCGAACGAGAAGGTGCTGCGCGATTTCCTGATGTCGCACATGTACCGGCACCCGCACGTGGCCGCCGAGGCCAAGCGGGCGAAGTTCATTGTCGCCGACCTGTTTCACCGCTATATGGCGGAACCCGGCGAGCTGCCCGCCGAACACGAGGCGGCGGTCATCGGGCACAGCCCCGAAGCGGCGGCGAGGGCCATCGCCGATTTCATCGCCGGCATGACCGACCGTTTCGCGCTGATGGAACACGAACGCCTTTTCGGAACGGCCCGAGCATGAACATCTTCAACACATTCCGCGACCGCATCGCCGCCCGCATCGAGGCGCTGGCCGACGAGGGCGCGCTGCCCGCCGGGCTCGACACCGCGCGCATCACGGCCGAGCCGCCGCGCGACCCGGCGCATGGCGAGCTGTCGACCAACGCGGCGATGGTGCTGGCGAAGGACGCCGGCATGAAGCCGCGCGACCTCGCCGAGCTGATCGCGGCGGGCTTCGCGGCCGACGCCGACGTGCTGGCGACCGAGATCGCAGGCCCCGGATTCATCAATTTCCGGTTGAACAACACGATCTATCATTCTGTCATCTCACACATTCTTTCCGCCGGAAAGGCCTATGGCGACAGCCCGCTGGGCGGCGGCGTGAAGGTGAACGTCGAATATGTCTCGGCCAATCCGACCGGCCCCATGCATGTCGGCCACTGCCGCGGCGCGGTGTTCGGCGACGCGCTCGCGGCGCTGCTGGAAAAGGCGGGCTATGCCGTCACGCGCGAATATTACATCAACGACGCCGGCGCGCAGGTCGACGTGCTCGCCCGCTCGGCCTATCTGCGCTACCGCGAGGCGCTGGGCGAGGACATCGGCGAAATTCCCGAGGGGCTCTATCCCGGCGACTACCTCGTCCCCGTGGGCGAGGCGCTGGCCAGGCAGCATGGCGAGCGCTGGCTGAACGCCGCCGAGGCCGACTGGCTGCCGGAAATCCGCAAGACGGCGATCGAGGCCATGATGGCCATGATCCGCGAGGACCTGGCCGCGCTGGGCATCCGCTTCGACGTCTTCACCTCGGAACGGGCGCTGGTCGAGAAGGGGCAGGTCGAGGCGGTGCTCGAGGACCT
>CAZVVC010000181.1:0-7736 GCA_964630425.1 uncultured Bifidobacterium sp.
CATGACGCCGCCGATCAGGCCGGGGCCGCTGGTGACCGCCACGCCGTCGAGATCGCCGAAGGACACACCGGCGGTCTTCATGGCCTGGGCGATCAGCCCGTCCAGGTGGTCGATATGGGCGCGGGCGGCGATCTCGGGCACCACGCCGCCATAGGGCCGGTGCTCGTCGAGCTGGCTGAGCACCACGTTCGACAGGATGCGCCCGTCGCCGTCGACGACGGCGGCGGCGGTTTCGTCGCAGCTTGTTTCGATGCCGAGGACGCGCACGTGCCCTGATGCTTCAAGTTCCGGTCGCGGCCTGTTATAGGCACATTCATGACCGAGACAACCCGTACCATCCGCATCGGCACGCGCGGCAGCCCGCTGGCGCTGGCGCAGGCCCACGAAGTCAGGGACCGGCTGCTGGCCGCCCATGCCCATCTGCGCGAGGCCGACATCGAGATCGTCGTCGTCTCGACCAAGGGCGACCGCATCCAGGACCGCTCGCTGTCCCAGCTGGGCGGCAAGGGCCTGTTCACCGAGGAGATCGAGAACGGCCTGAAGGACCGCTCGCTCGACCTCGCCGTCCATTCCATGAAGGACATGCCCACGGCGCTGCCCGAAGGGCTGTGCATCCCGTGCCTGCTGCCCCGCGAGGACACGCGCGACGCCTTCATCAGCCGCAAGGCGGACGGCATCGACAGCCTGCCCGCCGGGATGCTGGTCGGCACCGCCTCGCTCCGCCGCCAGGCCCAGGTGCTGCGCCGCCGGCCGGACCTGAGGGTGGCGGTCTTCCGCGGCAACGTGCAGACGCGGCTGCGCAAACTGGAGGAAGGCGAGGCCGACGCCACGCTGCTCGCCGTCGCCGGGCTGAAGCGGCTGGGCCTCGAGCACGTCATGACCGCGCCGATCGACGGCATGCTGCCCGCCATCGCCCAGGGCGCCATCGGCGTCGAGGCGCGGCTGGGCGACGAGGAGATGGCGCGGCTCCTGCTGGCCATCAACGACCAGGCGACCCAGCACTGCGTCAATGCCGAGCGCGCGTTGCTCGCGGCGCTGGACGGATCGTGCCGGACGCCCATCGCCGGCCTGGCGACGCTGGCGGACGGCCGCATCCACCTGCGCGGCGAGATCCTGACCCCCGACGGCCGCGAACACCATCTGGTGGAGCGCGACGGGCCGGTGAGCGACGCGGCCGCGCTGGGCCATGACGCGGGCGTCGAGCTGAGGCGGCGCGGCGGCCCCGGCTTCTTCACCTCCTGACATGGCCCGCATCCTCGTCACCCGCCCGCGGGAGGATGCCGCACCCTTCGCCGAGGCGCTGGCCCGGCTGGGGCACGAGGTCCTGCTGGAGCCGCTGCTGGAGGTGCGTCTGCGCGACGTGCCCGCGCCCGACCTGACCGGCGTGCAGGCGCTGCTGTTCACCAGCGCCAACGGCGTGCGCGCGCTGGCGCGCCTGACCGCCTCCCGCGACCTGAAGGCGCTGTGCGTCGGCGACGCGACCGGCCGCGCCGCGCGCGAGGCCGGCTTCACGGAGGTGGAAAGCGCCGCCGGCGACGTGATCTCGCTCGCCGCCCTCGTCCGCGACAGGCTGCGCCCCGATGGCGGCCCGCTGCTCCATGCCGCCGCGACCGTGTCGGCGGGCGATCTGGCGGGCGATCTGGGCGCCTCGGGCTACGAGGTGCGCCGCGCGGTGCTCTATGAAGCCGTGCCCGCCGCGCGCCTTTCGGACGCGGCCGCGCGGGCGCTGGCGCAGGGCCGGATCGACGCCGTCTCGTTGTTTTCGCCGCGCACCGCGCGAACCTTTGCTAGGATCGTGGCGCAAACGGCGCTCGCGTCGTCCTGCGCGATGGTGGACATGCTGTGCCTCAGCCAGGCCGTCGCGGACGCGCTTGGCGCCACGCCGCGAAGGAAACTGCTGGTGGCCGCCGAACCGACACAGAACGCCTTGATCGACCTGATCCGATGACTGAAACACCCGCAGCAGACCGCGCCCCGCCGCCGCCGAAACGGCGCTCGCGGCGCCTGTGGCTGGGGCTGATCCTGGCGATCGCCGTCTTCGCGGCGGGCGTGGCGCTCGCGCCGCGCATCATCGGGGCGCTGCCCCCGTGGCTGACGGAGAGCGCCGCGCCGCGGCCCGTCGCCACCCTCGCGCCCGCGCCGGACGCCTCGCCGCCGCCCGCGTCCTCGCCGTCCGTTCCGCCCGCCGCCGACACGGACGCGCTGCAACGGCGTATCGCCGCGCTGGAGGCCGAGGTGGCGCGGCTGCGCACGGATGCCACCGGCGGCGTGCCGCCCGAGACGGTCGCGGCGCTGGGCGGCCAGCTCGGCCAGCTTTCGCTGCAACTGGCCGAACAGCAGGGACGGCTGAAGGCGCTGGAAGACGCCTCGCCCCGCGCGCTGGTGACGCCCATCGCCATTCTCGGCCTCAGCCGGCTGCGCCAGTCGGTGGAGCAGGGCGCGCCCTATGCCGGCGCGCTCGCCAGCCTGGAACGGCTGCCGGACGGCGCGGCCCTGCCCGACGCGGCCACGGATGCGCTGGCGACCCTGAAAGCGCACGAGGCCCGGGGCGTCGCCTCGCTGCTGGCGCTGCGCGACGGCTTCTCGGCCCGTATCGGCGACATCATCGACGCCGAAGCCGCGCCGCCCGGGGCGGGCTGGTGGGACCGGACCCTCGCCCGGCTCGAAGGGCTGGTCACCGTCCGGCCCACGGGCGAGGCGAAAGGGGCCGACGCCCCGGCCATCGCCGCGCGGGCCGAGGCCGCGCTGGGACGCGGCGACCTCGCCGGCGCCATGCGCGAGGTCGAGGGGCTGTCGCCCGCCGCCGCGGCCCAGGCCGCCGACTGGCTCCGGCAGGCGCGCGAGCGCCGGGCCGTGCTGGCGGCGCTGGACACGCTGGAGGCGGCGCTGCTGGAAGGTGTGGCGGCCGGGGGAACGGGGGTGATGCCATGAGCCGCTACGAGGAGACCTATGCCCGCGCCATGACCGACCCGGAAGGGTTCTGGGCCGAAGCCGCCGGCTTCATCGACTGGGTGAAACCCTGGGACAAGGTGCTCGACGACA
Source organism: uncultured Bifidobacterium sp. (assembly GCA_964630425.1). Taxonomy (GTDB): domain Bacteria; phylum Pseudomonadota; class Alphaproteobacteria; order SMXS01; family SMXS01; genus RI-34. Next base: position 3,043 of record CAZVVC010000181.1, read on the forward strand.
GCCGGGCGCCCTTCTACCGCTGGTTCGCGGGCGGCGAGGTCAACACCTGCCACAACTGCCTCGACCGGCACGTGGCGGCGGGACACGGCGAGCGCGTCGCCCTGATCCACGACAGCCCGATCACCGGCACGGTCAGCCGCTTCACCTATGCCGGGCTGCTCGCCAGGGTCGAGAAGGCCGCCGGCGGGCTGGCGGCGCTGGGCGTGGGCAAGGGCGACCGGGTCGTCATCTACATGCCCATGATCCCCGAGGCGATCATCGCCATGCTGGCCTGCGCGCGGATCGGCGCGGTGCATTCGGTGGTGTTCGGCGGTTTCGCCGCGCACGAGCTGGCGAGCCGGATCGACGATTGCCGGCCCAAGGCGGTGCTGTCGGCGTCCTGCGGCATCGAGCCGGCGAAGGTGATCGCCTACAAGCCGCTGCTCGACGCCGCCATCGAGATGTCGGCGCACAAGCCGCAAGCCTGCGTCATCCTCCAGCGGCCCCAGGCGGAAGCCTCCATGACCGCCGGCCGCGATCTCGACTGGGCGGAATGGGAAGCGGGCGCCGAACCGGCCGGATGCGTCACCGTCGCGGCGACCGATCCGCTCTACATCCTCTACACCTCGGGCACCACGGGCACGCCCAAGGGCATCGTGCGCGACAATGGCGGGCACATGGTCGCGCTCGCCTGGTCCATGCGCGAGATCTACGGCGTGCAGCCGGGCGAGGTGTTCTGGGCGGCGAGCGACGTGGGCTGGGTCGTCGGGCACTCCTACATCTGCTACGGCCCGCTGCTCAACGGCAACACCAGCATCCTGTTCGAGGGCAAGCCCGTGGGCACGCCGGACGCGGCCACCTATTGGCGGCTGATCGAGCGGCACGGGGTCAAGGTGATGTTCACCGCGCCGACCGCCCTGCGCGCCGTCAAGCAGCACGATCCGCAGGGCCTGCTGGCGAAGGATTTCGACCTGAGCCGCTTCGACACCCTGTTCGTCGCCGGCGAGCGGGGCGATCCCGACACCCTCCAGTGGGCCGAGCGGACCCTGGGCGTCCCGGTGATCGATCACTGGTGGCAGACCGAGACGGGCTGGCCCATCAACACCAATTTCCGCGGGCTGGGCTTCCTGCCGGTGAAATACGGCTCGCCCGCCAGGCCGGCCGCCGGATACGACGTCCGGATCGTCGACGAGAACGCGCGGCCGCTCGCCGCCATGCAGACCGGCGCCATCGTGATCCGCCTGCCGCTGCCGCCCGGCTGCTTCCCGACGCTGTGGGGCAACGACGACGCCTATGTGGAGAAGTACCTGACCGACTTCCCCGGCTACTACAAGACCGGCGACGCCGGCTACATGGACGAGGACGGCTATCTGTTCGTGATGAGCCGCACCGACGACGTCATCAACGTCGCCGGCCACCGGCTGTCCACCGGCGCCATCGAGGAGACGCTGGGCGGCCACCCCGACGTGGCCGAATGCGCCTGCTTCGGCGTGGCCGATCCGCTGAAGGGCCAGGCGCCGCTGGCGCTGGTGGTGCTGAAGGCCGGCGTGAACCGCCCCCATGACGACATCGTCCGCGAGCTGGTCGAGCGGGTGCGCGACCGGATCGGCCCGGTCGCCGCGTTCAGGACGGCGGCGGTCGTCGCCCGGCTGCCCAAGACCCGCTCGGGCAAGATCCTGCGCGGCACCATGCGCCAGATCGCCGACGGCGAGCCCTGGAAGATGCCCGCGACCATCGACGATCCCGCCATCCTGGACGAGGTCGCGGCCGCCTTGCGGGCCGCCGGCTATGCGCGGGAGGCGGGCGCCCCATGATCCGGCTGCTCTTCGCGCTCGCCGTCGCCGCCGCGCTCGCGGCGGCGGGCGCGTGGGTCGCCGATCATCCGGGCAAGGTGGCCATCGAGTTCGAAAGCCACCGGCTGGACACGACGGTCGCCGCCGCGGCGGTCGCCGTCGCCCTCCTGATGCTGGCCTCGGCGCTGCTGATACTGCTGTGGCGCTTCCTCACCCAGGGCATCTGGGAACGGCGCGCCCTGGCGCGCCACCGGCGCGGCTACAACGAGCTGGCCTGGGGACTGTCGGCGCTGATGGAAAGCGACGGCCGCCGCGCCGCGCGGCACGCCCGGAAGTTCGAGGAGCTGGTGGGCGAGACCGCCCTGTCCGACGTGCTGGCCGGCCAGGCGGCGCTGGCGGAAGGCGACATGGCCACCGCCCGCAGGCGCTTCGGGGCGCTGGAAGGCGACCGGCGGACCCAGGCGCTGGCGCTGCACGGCCTGTTCGCCGCGGACAGCGCGGGCGGCGACAGGACGGCCATGCTGGAGTCCGCGCGCCGGGCCATCGACCAGTCGCCCGGGGCCGACTGGGCGCAGGCCGCCATGTTCGAGAACGCGGTCGCCTTGGCCGACTGGCCCGCCGCCGACAAGGCGCTGGTCGCCGCCTTCCGGTCGCAGCGCATCACGGACGGCGAGTTCCGCCACCGCCGCGCCGCCATCCGCCTTGCCGAGGCGCGCAAGGCCGAGGCCGCCGGCCGCGCCGACGATGCGCTGGCGCTCGCCCGCGACGCCGTCAAGCTCGAGCCGGAACTGGTGCCGGCGCGGATGCTGGCGGTCGATCTCTACCGGGGAAAGGGCGCGCCGCGGCGTGCCCGGGCGCTGGTGCGCGACGGCTGGCGGCACCAGCCGCACCCCGATCTGGCGGCGGCCTGGATCGCCCTTTCCGACGACACCGCGCCCGCGCGGCTGTACCAGCAGCTCCAGGCGCTGGCCGGCGAGCGCGAAAGCGTCGAGGGCCATCTGGCGCTGGCCCGCCAGGCCGTGGCCGCCGACCTCACCGGCCCGGCCCGCGAGCACCTCGACCGTGCCGCCGCGCTGGCGCCCCAGCGGCGCGTGTACCAGGCGATCGAGACGCTGGAGCACAAGCTGGGCAACGAGGCCAGCGCCCGCGCGGCGGCGGCCCGCGCCGCGGCCGCCGCGCGCGATCCCGCCTGGCAATGCGGCGCCTGCGGCTACCGGCAAAGCGCCTGGTCCGAACTGTGCGGAAGCTGCGGCGCCTTCGCCACGCTGGACTGGACCGCGGCAAGCGCCGAGGACACCGCGCCGGCCCCGAAAGCCTGAGATACCCCGACCGCCGATCTGGAACAAAAACCGTTAAGGTTGGCTTCTCATTCCCTCTTCCAAAGGGCGAGGGGCAAAGCCTGTCTAATGCCGCTCCGGGGCTTCGGCGCCGTCGGTGGTCGCGGCCCGGCGTTTGCGGACCTCGTCGATCTGCTCGGGCGTCAGCCGCTGTTCGATCGCCCGCATGGTGGCCTCGGCCCTGGCGCGCGTCTCGCCCGGCTTCAGCCTCTCCAGCGCCAGGCCGAGCCAGAACAACGCCTCCTCCTGCACCTGGGGCGCGCCGGATTGACCGGCCAGCAGGCCGCCCAGCCTGACCTGGGCGTCCACGTGCCCGCCGCGCGCCGCCTGGCGGAACCAGTCCAGCGCCCGGGCGCTATCGGCGGCGACGCCCTCGCCGCGCGCATACAGCATGCCCAGCGCGTATTGCGAACCGGCATGGCCCTTCTCGGCGGCCTTCAGGAACCAGTCCCTGGCCGTGGCCGCGTCTCTGGCCACGCCGCCCCGGCCGTAATAATACGCCTCGCCCAGATCGGCCATGGCGCGCGGGTTGCCCGCTTCCGCCGCCCGGCGCAGATAGCGCAGCCCGGCGCCCGCGTCCGCCGGCACGCCGTCGCCCTGCGCGTGGATGCGCGACAGATACCACAGCGCCTCGCCGTCGCCGGCCTCGCCCGCGGTCTCGAAAAGCCGGCGCGCGCGCTCGGCGTCCCTGGGGCCGCCCCAGCCCATGTAGAGGCATCTGGCCAGCCACGGCCCCGCGCTCTTCCAGCCGCCGTCGACGGCGAGCTGGAACCACCTCCTGGCGGCGGTCTCGTCGCGTGGCCCCTCGCCGCTCTGCGGACCGGGGCCGCTTTGCAGCAGCAGGCGGCCCATCCAGTACTGCGCCACCGGCACGCCGCCCCGCGCGGCCTTCTCATAGGCCTGGAAGGCCGCCTCGCGGTCGCGCGGGCCGCCCTCGCCGCGCATGGTCATGTAGGCGAGGTTCGCCAGCGCCGGCAGGCTGCCCGTCTCGGCGGCCTTCTCGAACCAGCGCCGCGCCTCCGTCAGGTCCCGGGCCACCCCCTGTCCCGCGTAATAGGCGACGCCGGCCGTGCGCTGTCCTTCCGCACTGCCCTTCTGCGCCGCCTTCATGGCGGCGGCGAACGCGGCGGCCTCGTCGATCCGGCCGAACCGGGTGTCCGCGTGGAGCCGCGACAGGATGTAGTCGGCCTCGGCCGATCCCATGTCCGAGGCGGCCGACAGTTCGGCGATCGCCTGATCGACCAGCCGGCGGGTCTCGTCGCCGCCGGCGCGCCGCGCTTTCGTCAGCGCCTCGCGGGCGCGCTGGATGCGAGCCTCGACCGCGTTCGAGGCCACCGAGGCCAGCGCCTGTCCCTGATAGAGGCTGGGGGCCGAGCCCGCGGCCTCGGGAGCCACGCCCTCGGGCGAGCGCCGGTCGATGTATTGCAGCGCCGTCCGCGCCATGTCGACGCCGCCGGCCGCGGCCTTTTCCATCAGCGCCCGCGCCCTGGCCGCGTCCTTCGGCACGCCCTCGCCGGTCAGGTAGAGGCTGCCCAGCGCATATTGCGCGTCCGGCTGGCCGCTTTCCGCCGCGCGCGCCCAGTAG
>CAZVVC010000182.1:0-7724 GCA_964630425.1 uncultured Bifidobacterium sp.
GATCGTCCGCCGTGACCTTGCGCGCATTGGCCAGGTGCGCGTAGCCGCGCAGCGCGTCTGGCGCCATCGCGATGGCCCGCTCGAACGCCGCGCACGCCTCCTCGATCCGGCCGAGCTCCAGCAGGGAAATCCCTTCCTGATCGACGTAGTCCGGCGACTCCCGGTTGGCGGCCTGCGCCCGGCGGAACCAGTCGACCGAGTCCTCCACATGGCCCAGCTCGCGCCGGATGCGTCCCATGCCCGCCAGGGCGCGCTCGTTGCCCGGATCGAGCGCCAGCGCCTCCCGCATGGCCGCCTGCGCGCCCTGGAGCTTGTGATCCTCGACCAGCATCTGCGCCATCATCAGCAGCGGCTCCAGGCTGCCCGGATAGAGGCTGGTGAGCCGCGAGACCAGGGTCATGGCATAGGCGCCCTTGCCCAGCCCGTGCGCGGCGGCCGCCACGCCGGACAGGGTGTCCACGTCCTCGGGCCGCAGCGCGGCGGCCCGGCGGAACGCCTCGTCCGCCGCCTCGAACCGGCGCTGCGACAGATAGGCCTTGCCGGCATTGGTCAGGGCATCGGCATAGTCGGGACGCACGCGGATCGCCGCCTCGTAGCAGACCAGGCTTTCCGCCGACCGCGCGCGGCGGTGCAGCAGGTTGCCCAGATTGTTGTGCGCCTCGGCGAAGTCCGGGCGCAGCGCCAGCGCCCGGCGATAGCAATCGTCGGCCTCGGCCAGTTCGTTGCGCTCGAACCGGACGATGCCCAGATTGTTCCAGGCGTCCGCATGGGAAGGCGCGCCCTGCACGGCTTTCAGCCCGTGCCCCAACGCCTCGTCCAGCCGCCCGCGCTGGCGGTGCATCTCGCACAGATTGCTGTGGAGGACGGGCAGATCGGGGTTTTCCGCCACCGCCCGCTCCAGCAGGCCGATGGCCCCCTCGTGCCGCTGCATGGCGTGCAGGACGTAGGCGCGCATGGCGATGGTGTCCGGATCGCCCGGAAACTGCGCGATCAGTTGCGCCGACAACTCGCCCGCGCCGTCGAGCCGCCCTTCACCCGCCATGCGGACGGCGAGGGCGACGGCGTCTTCGCGTTTCATGCGCCGGGATCGGCGCGGCTCGTCGGTCATGTCCGGTCCCCAATGCGAACACGGCGCCCGCATGGGGCGCCGTGCCTGCATCGTCTCCGGTACCGGGCATATCCAGTGGAGCTGGTTGTGGCCACCCGGTTCCGGTTTCCGAGGTCTAGAACCTTACCCGAACGCCACCCTGGATGATATGGCTGTTGTAGCCGGACCCGAAGGCGCCCTGGTAATCGAAGTAGAGACCGACGCTGTCGCTGACCAGCGCGGTGACGCCCGCGCCGACCACCGCCAGGTCGCCGGTGACGTCCGAGCCGATCGCCACGAACGGGTTGTTCGGCAGGCCGGTCAGGTTCGCCGCGATCCACGCCGGATCGTCCTTGAACTCGTGACGCCATTCGACGCGCAGCTCGGGGATCCATTTGGTCTCGCCCGAACCCCACACGCCCGACAGGCGCGCGCCCAGCCGCGACTGCAGCGAACGGCCCTTGCCTTCCAGCACGTCGAGGCCCAGATCGCCGCCGCCGACCTCGGAGAACGGGTCCAGGTTGACGGTGGAGTAGTTCAGGCCGGCGAAGGGCTGCAGGGTCGCATCGCCCAGGTCGAACGAATAGCCGACCTCGGCATGGCCCAGCCAGCCGTCGCCATCGTATTTCGAGCTGGCGGTCGAGGTGCAGTTGAAGCCCAGGCAGCCGGTGTCGCCGAACAGGATCGTGCGGCGCATCTTGTAGTTGTCGCCGGCATAGGTGATCGAGCCGTCGATGTAGAAGCGGTCGAAGGTGGCCGAGATGTAGCCGCCGATCGACCAGCGCTCGATCTTGGCCTTGTCGCCGTCGTCGAAGTCGATGCTGTCGTCGATGTAGCTGCCGGCAAGACCGATCACCACGTTCGGCGACACCGCGAAGTCGGCGCCCAGCACCGCGCCGTAGGTATCCTCGTCATAGCCGTCGGCGTTGACGTCGCCCCGCGTGTCCGCCCAGCGGCCGAACGCGCGGCCCCAGAACGAGAAGCCGCTCTCCGAGCCCGAGGCGCCCGCCGCCGAGGCCGGCGCGATCGAGTTGGACGAGCCCTTCGGCCGCAGCATCACCGTCTGGCCGTCCGAACCGCCGGTGCGGCGGATGTCGTTGAGGTGCTCCGACAGCGCCATCAGGTAAGGCTCGGACAGGTTCGCCGCCGCCCGCATCACCTGCGCGTGCTCCGAACCCGACCACGAGTTCAGCACCCGGTCGTACTTCACCGGATCGGTTACGGTGAACAGCGCCGACAGGATGTCGTTCAGCTCGGGATCGTTCTTCGACGTCGGACGCGCCGGATCGTAGCCCTCCTCGAGCGCCCCGGCGACCGAGGCCGCGTTGAAGGTCAGGCCCTTCACCTCGTCGAACGGCGTGCGCTCCCAGGTGATGGTCAGGTCGCGCTCGCCCAGAACCGCCGAGAAGTCGAGCAGCAGCGTGTCGCCGATGATGCTGACATTGTCGAACGCGCCGTTCACCTTGGTCAGGGATTCGAGCACCTTGTGCCCGCCCTTGTCGCCATAGAGGCCGGGCAGCGCCACGGCGGTCAGCGTGCCGTCGATGTTGGCATCGCCGGTCACGCCGATGAAGCCGGCCTCGCCCGGCAGGAACTCGAAGCTCAACGCCGCTTCCGGCGCCATGTTGAACGAGTCCGTGATGATGCCGGCGACCGGGCCGAGCACCAGCGTGGCATCGTCGTTGACGTTGACGACGCCCGTGCCGACCACGCCGCCGTCCAGGGCGAAGGTGACCGGCGCGTCCTTCACGCCGATGTTCAGCGAGGCGCCGCCCAGCAGGACGAAATCCTCGCCGGCGGCGATGGTCTTGCTGGCGGGCGTGCCCTCGCCGGCGAACACGTTCACCACGTCGAGGTCGTCGGCCTCCACCGCGCCGTGGATCTCGCCGCCGGTCCAGTTCAGCGTGTCCGCATTGCCCTGGGCCATGGCGATCGCCACGTCGGCCGAGATCGAGCCGCCTTGCTGGTTGATGACCACCGGCGCATCGGCATAGACCGCGCCGATGCCGAACGACAGGCCCTGCGCGTTGGTGGCCGAGATGGTGCCCGTATTGGTGACGGTGATCACGTCCGCGGCGGCGGTCGTGTAGACCTGGGTGTCCGTCGGCAGGCTGGTCTCGGGCGTCTCGATCGCCGTGGCGACGATCTCGCCTTCCGGGATTTCCGCGTCGTCGATCGGACCGAGCAGCAGCGCGACCACGGCGCTGCGATCGGCGCCCTCGCCGTCCAGCGTCGCGGTGATCGTGCCACTGTTGACCACCTGGCCGCCCGCCTGGATGTCGGGCAGCATCAGGCCGACGACCTCGGCCGTGATGTCCTTGTCGCCGCTTCCGGCCAGCGTCACCTTGCCGGCGGCCGAGATTTCGCCGCTGTTGGTGATGACGCCGTGCGCGCCGGTGATCTCGGCGCCGTGGGCCCGCAGCAGGCCGTAGGTGATGGCGCCTTCGGTCTCGCTGCCCGTGCCGCCCGTGGCCGAGGTATCGACGTTCAGCTCGGCGCTCGCGGTGATCGTGCCGCTGTTGGTGAAGTCGGCCGGCGCCGGCGTGGCGACCGGCGGAGCCGCGATCTGTGCGGTCTGCTCGTCGTCGTCATCCTCGTCGTCTTCCACCGGCGGCAGCTCGAAATGCGCGACCACGCCGATGGCATGGACGCTGATGTCGTTGGCGACGGCAAGATAGCCGGGGTTCGCGGCCGTGCCGGAGATGACCGCCTGGGTGAAGTTCAGCGAGGCGGTCGACGTGATCGTGCTCGAATTGGCCACGTCGCCGATCACGTCGCCGAAGAGCACGACGCCGTCGGACCAGACTTCCACGAAGCTGTCCGCCTCGACGGAGCTGCCCTCGGTGCCGACCGACGACAGGGTCTGGTCGACCACGCCCGTCGCCACGGCCGTGATGGTCCCGCCGTTCTCGAAGCCGGTCACGGTGCCCCAGTCCCAGATGCCCGAGGCATAGGAGGAAAGGTCGAACCCGTCGACGACGAGCACGGCCTGGCCGTCCGTCGCGGTCGCCGCGGCGGCGATGGTCTGGGTGGCCGACGCGGTGCCGGAGATCGTCCCCGTGTTCTTGAGGCTGTGCGCGCCGTCGCCGCCCACATAGAGGCCGTCGCCCGACGCGCTGTTCCAGATCTGGTCGATGGAGAGGAACGCGCCCTCGCCGGCGGCGGTCACGTTGAGCGACGCCAGCGTCGTGCCGGCGCCCGTCAGCGCGCCCGCGTCGCCGTTGCTGAACGCACCCGTCAGGCCCTGCGACACGGAGACGCCCGTGCCATAGGCTTCCGCCTGGCCGAAAACGCCGGCATTCGCCTGGCCGCCGGACGCGCCGACGTCGAAGGCATTGGCGATGGTGGTGTTCGCGGCGGCCGAGACGGCGGCGTTATTCGCGGCCGTTCCGTTGACGCGTTCGAGATCGATGCCGATCGCCTCGCCGGTATTGCGGAAGTTGACGTGGCTGTCGGCGGCCGTTTCGCCCGTCACCGTGACGTCGTCAGCGGCGGTGACGGTCGTCGTGGCGGTCACCGCGCCCGAATTGTCGAGGCTGGTCAGGGTGCCCTCGGCGTACACGCCCGAAACATCCGACCACAGGCCGTAGAAGGTGCCGTCGAGGACGGCCGGACCGTCCGAGGAGGAAACGGCCGTCGTGGTCTCCGACGCCACCGCGCCGGACGCCGTGACGGTGCCCGAGTTGGTCAGCTTGCCGTTGATCGTGTCGTTTTCGTACCAGATGCCCGCCGCGCTGGCCGCGATCTGCGCGTGATGGAGCGACAGGGCGCCTTCGCCGCCCGTCGCGTCGACGGTCAGGTTCGCCGTCACCGACATGTCGGCGGCAACGACGATGCTTCCCGTGTTGGTGAGCGAGGCGGCGTTCTGGCCTGCCAGTCCGCTCGCCGCGGCCAGCGCATCGATATCGGCCTGCCCGTCGGCCCGGCCATCGGTGGAGACCGAGGAAAGGTCCACCACGACATCCGCCGACGCGGCGGCATCGATACCGCCCGCGTTGGAAAGGACACCGGTGACGGCAGCGCCGGTGGCGAGGGCGACCGCATCGGCGTTCACGTTCGCGGACGAGACGGAGCCATGCGCGCTGGCGGCGCCATCCGCCGTCACGGCGGTGCTTGCCGCGATCGTCCCGTCGGCCGTATTGGTGAAGCCCTTGTCCGTGCCGCCGATGGCGCCGGCGCTCTCGCCGTAGCTGCCAACCGTCACATCGGCCTCGGTCGGGAACGCCGAGGCGGTGCTGGCCGACAGCACGCTGGAGGCGCCGCTCTCGACATCGATCGAGCCGGCATTGCTCACGGTGCCCTCGACGTCGGTGAAGTGGAGCCCGCGGGCCTGTGACGTGGTGAACGACTCCGCGGTCTCGCCCGAAAGCGCGTCGTCATGCTCGACGACGATGTCCTTGCTCAGCGAGCGCGAGACCGAGGCCAAGATCGCGCCGTTGTTGGCGACATTGCCCGAGACCGTCGAGTCGAGCACGATCGCGGCTGCGGCCGCGCTCAGGCTGCCGGCCGCGTCCTGGCTGACCTGCGAAATCTGGTTCACGGTGCCGTTGTTGGTGACGTCGCCGGCCACGGTGGACGTGACGATCAGGCTGCCGGGAGTGATGACCGCGCCCGAGGCGACGATCAGGTTCTCCTCGAGTGGATCGGCGATCGTCACCGATGCGTTGTCGCCCGTGATGGTCAGGGCCTGTGCGGCGCCGCTGAAGGCGCCTGCGCCGGCGGCCAGCGCCAATATGGAAGCGGACAATTTGAGAGTGCTGCTAAAGGCTTTCATCAGTGTGGTTCCCCCAAGGAAAATGATCGTTGCGCTCAAAGCCGCCAGGGCGGTCGGCGCGAAAATAAGCACGGAAACGAAACAACCGGAAGCCTAAAAAACGGCCGGCCGAAAAATCTCATGCGCAGACGCTTTTCCGCCACACCCCCAACATGCGAACACGGCGCACCGTAAAAAACGGTACGCCGTGCTGCTGCTGCTGTTTGGAGGGCCGGCGGGCGGGAGCCGAGATTGCCCGCCGGTTCTCCTTGTTGACCGCGTCAGAACTTCACGCGGACACCACCTTGCGCGATATGGCTGCTATAGCCGGACGCGAAGGATCCCTGGTAGTCGAAGAACAAGCCCCAGCCGCTCTGGAAGTGGGCCGAGATGCCGGCGCCGACGACCGCAAGGTCGCGGCCCACATGCGAGCCCACCGTGGTGAACGGCTGCGAGGGCAGGCCAACCAGCGAGGACTGGATCCACGCCGGATTGTCCTTGAACTCGTGCCGCCACTCGGCACGCAGCTCCGGCACCCACTTCACGTCGCCCGAACCCCATTCACCCGTCAGGCGGGCGCCGAGGCGGGACTGGAGGGACTTGCCGGTACCGTCGAGGCCGACCAGGCCCAGGTCGCCGCCGCCGACTTCGACGAAGCCGTCATGGTCGACGCTGGTGAAGTTGATGCCTGCGAAGGGCTGCAGCCGCGCGGTGTCGCCGATCAGCCAGTTGAAGCCGGCTTCCGCATGGGCGATCAGCGCATCCCCGCCGTAATCCGACGTGACGCCCGTGGTGCAGTTGTAGGCAAGGCAGCCCGCGCCACCCGTCAGGATGGTCCGGTTGACCTTGTAGTCGTCGCTGGCATAGGTGAACGAGCCGTCGATGTAGAAGGCATCGAAGGTCGCCGACGCATAGCCGCCGATGCTCCAGCGCTGGATCTTGCCGCGGTCGCCGTCATCGAAGTCGATGCTGTTGTCGATGTAGCTGCCGACGATACCGATGAGGAAGGTCGGCGAGACGTTGAAGTCCAGACCGAGCACCGCACCGTAGGTATCTTCCTTGAAGCCGTCGGCGTTGGCGTCGCCGCGCGTGTCGGCCCAGCGGCCGAAGCCACGGCCCCAGAACGCGAAGCGGCTGTCCTCGGCGCCCTGACCCACGGCCGAGGCCGGGGCGATGCTGTTCGACGAACCCTTCGGACGCAGCATCACCACGTTCTGCTGCTTGAAGCCGGTGTTCCGGTTGTCGTTCAGGTGCTCGCCGAGCGCCATCAGGTAGGGCTCGGACAGGTTGGTGGCCGACCGCATGAGCTGGGCATGCTCCGAACCCGACCACGAGTTCAGGACATTGTCGTACAGCTCAGGATCGGTGATCGTGAACAGGCCGCCGATCTGGTCGGTGTATTCGGGCGTGTTGTCCGACGGGGTCATCTTGGTCGGGTCGTACCCGTCCTCGATGGCCGTGGCGACCGACTTGGAGTTGTCGCTGAGGCCGTCCACCCCGTCGAACGCGGTGCGCTCCCACGAGACGACCACATCCGACGGATTGACCGTCGTGGTGAAGTCGATCAGCAGGGTGTCGCCCACTTCGCCGACCGTGTCGAACGCACCGGCGACCACGCCGCCGGCGTCGATCACGACGTGGCTGCCCGAGTTACCGTACAGGCCGGGCATGGCCTGGGTCTGCAGCTCGCCGTCGGCGTTGAAGTCGCCGACCGTGGTGATCAGGCCCGCGCTGGTCGGGTTGAACTGAATCACCAGCGTGCTGCCGTCGGCCTGGTTGAAGGTGCCGGTATCGATGGTGCCCGTCGGACCCACGACCAGCTTGCCGTCGGTGTTGAGGTTGGTTTCGCCGACGTTGTAGACCTTGCCGTTCATCACGAAGGTG
>CAZVVC010000183.1:0-7712 GCA_964630425.1 uncultured Bifidobacterium sp.
GCCGGGCGGCAATAGTCGGTGAACACCATGAAGGTGCCGCTGTAGGGGATCAGGCCCCCGTGCAGCGCGATGCCGTTCATGGCCGCGGCCATGCCGTGCTCGCGGATGCCGTAATGGATGAACGAGCCGGAGAAGTCGCCGGGCTTCACGATGCCCTGCGCCTTGGTCCTGGTGTTGTTGGAGCCGGTCAGGTCGGCCGAGCCGCCCACCGTCTCGGGCACCACCGCGTTGATCACCTCGAGCGCCATCTCCGACGCCTTGCGGGTCGCGACCGAGGACGGCTTGGCGACCAGGTCGGCGATATAGGCCCGGATCGCCGAATCGAGCGCGGCCGGCAGTTCGCCGCGCTGGCGGCGCTCGAACTCGGCGCGGGCGGCGGCGTCCAGCGAGGCCACGCGGCCCTGCCAGGCCTGGAATTCGGCGGCGCCGCGGCCGCCGGCCCGGCGCCATGCGTCGAGGATGTCGGCGGGAATCTCGAAGGGCGGCGCGGACCAGCCCATCTGCGTGCGGGCGGCGGCCACTTCCTTGTCGCCCAGCGCCGCGCCGTGGACGGCCGAGGTGCCCTGCATGTTCGGCGCGCCATAGCCGATGACGGTGCGGCAGGCGATCATCACCGGCTTGTCCGACGCCTTGGCCGCGCGGATCGCCTCGGCGACCGCGTCGGCGTCGTGGCCGTCGACGGCCAGCGTGTTCCAGCCGGCGGCACGGAAGCGGGCGGCCTGGTCCTCGGACGAACTGAGGTCGACGGGGCCGTCGATGGTGATCCGGTTGTCGTCCCACAGCACGACCAGCTTGTTCAGCTTCAGGTGGCCGGCCAGCGAGATCGCCTCCTGGCTGATGCCTTCCATCAGGCAGCCGTCGCCGGCGATCACATAGGTGTGGTGATCGACGACGGCGTCGCCGAACCGGGCGGCCAGCAGCCGCTCGGCCAGCGCCATGCCGACGGCGGTGGCGATGCCCTGGCCCAGCGGGCCGGTGGTGGTCTCGATGCCGGCGGCGTGGCCGAATTCCGGGTGGCCGGCGCAGGGGCTGCCGAGCTGGCGGAAGTTGCGGATGTCGTCCATGGAGATGCTGGCGTACCCGGTCAGGTGCAGCAACGAATAGAGCAGCATGGAGCCGTGGCCGGCCGACAGGACGAAGCGGTCGCGGTCGGGCCAGTTCGGATTCTTGGGGTCGTATTTCAGGAACCGGGTGAACAGTGCCGTCGCCACGTCCGCCATGCCCATCGGCATGCCGGGATGTCCGGAGTTGGCGGCCTGGACGGCATCCATGGAAAGAGCCCGGATGGCGTTGGCCATATCGCGGTCGGTGACGGTCTCGACGGACGTCTGGTTCATCGTGCGGCGTGTTCTCCAGGGGCGGGAATCTGCCGGTCCCGCAGGTGGCGCCACAATACTCAGGAACACCCACAGGTCAACCGCCAAGCGGGCATGGCAAATGGGCGGTTTCCACCGGTGCAGCTTGGGGCTATCATTTAAGGCGAGAAATAGGTTATAAGCCATTGAACAACAGTAAAAGAGGCAGGGCAGGCGCCATGGCGACCAACCCGGATTCGGTGGAAGCGCTCACGGAAGCGACGGCACGGCTCAGGGCCGCGCTGGACAGGTTGAATCGGGCCGTCGCGGCCCGCAACGAGGCGGGATCGGCGGCCGACATGGCCGCGCTGCGCGGCGAATGCGACCAGCTTCGCCAGGAGAACACCGCGCTCAGGCAGCGGCTGGCGCTGGCGGAGAACCGCTTGCGTTCGCTGGAGGAGCGCAACTCCCAGGCGGCGGGCCGGCTCGACGACATGATCGGCACGCTCCGGCGTGCGCTGGCGGGTTAGCGTCCATGCCGCAGGTGACGCTCAACGTCAACAACACCCCGTACCAGTTCACCTGCAGCGAAGGCGAGCAGAGCCGGCTGCTCGAGCTGGCCCAGATGGTGGACGGCAAGGTCGCGCAGCTCGCCGGCGCGCTCGGCAACATCGGCGAGGCGAAGCTGATCCTGATGGCCAGCCTGATCCTCATCGACGAGGTCAGCGAGGGCGGCGGGTCCGGCCTGTCGACGGGCGATCTGGTCGCGCATCTGGGCGACATCGACAGCCTCGCCACGCAGATCAACCATATTGCCGCAAGGATGGAAAACGCCTAAGTAAGGAGGGCAGCGGGTTACTGCCCTTCTCGAAGGCGTGCATATTCCCTGGGGCGATACCAACCTCGACGGGAGCTGTCCCTGACCGGACCCTGGTCCGGTTACATGGCGCCCACCTGTTCATACAGGCCACAGAGGAATCTCGAAGTCCTACGGCCGTGGCGGTCCCCTGCACCCGCAACCGACGCGACGCCATGATCACGCAGCAAAGCAAGGCCGATCTCCGCCGGGAAGCCGCGGCGGCGCGCGCCGCACTGGTCCGCGATGTCGGCGATATCGGCGACCGCCTCGCCGCGTCCTTCGCCGCGGCCATCGCCCTCAAGCCGTGTCATGCGATCGCGGGCTATTTCCCGTTCCGCGACGAGGCCGACCCGCGTCCGCTGATGCGCTTCCTGGCGGCGGGCGGCTGGACCTGCGCGCTGCCGGTCACCACCGGCGGCCCCGAGGGGCTGGTGTTCCGCGAATGGCGGCCGGACGAGCCGGTCGCGGCCGGGCGCTACGGCATCCCGGTGCCACGGGAAACCGCGCCGGCGGTGCGGCCCGATATTGTCCTCGTCCCGCTTCTCGCCTATGACGGGGCCGGCAGGCGTCTCGGATACGGCGCCGGCTATTACGATCGGGCGCTCGCCAGCCTGCGGCGCGCCGGCGCCGTGC
Source organism: uncultured Bifidobacterium sp. (assembly GCA_964630425.1). GTDB lineage: Bacteria > Pseudomonadota > Alphaproteobacteria > SMXS01 > SMXS01 > RI-34. Next base: position 2,788 of record CAZVVC010000183.1, read on the forward strand.
TGGCGGTGGGCCTTGCCTACGACGGACAGCGCATGACGCAGGTGCCGACCGAGGACCACGACGAGCGCCTCGACATGATCGTGACGGAACTGGGTGCGACGGATTTCAGAAAGGCCGCGTCGTGAAGCTTCTCTATCTGGGTGACGTGGTCGGCCGCGCCGGACGGGACGCGCTCGTCGACCGGCTGCCGGAGATCCGCGAGCGGCTGGACCTGGATTTCGTTGTCGCCAACGGCGAGAACGCGGCCGGCGGCTTCGGCATCAGCCAGGACATCGCCAACCGCCTGCTCCAGACCGGCGTCGACGTCATCACCGGCGGCAACCACAGCTGGGACCAGCGCGAGATCATGGACATCATGGACCAGCAGCCGCGCATCCTTCGTCCCGCCAATTTCCCCGAAGGCACGCCGGGCCACGGGCACGGCATGTTCATGGCGCGCGGCGGCCAGACCGTCGCCATCGTCAACGTCATGGGCCGCATCTTCATGGACCCGCTCGACGACCCGTTCCGCGCCGTCGACCAGGCGCTTTCCGAATACACGCTGGGCCGCCGCGCCGATTTCGTGCTGATCGACATCCATGCCGAGGCGACGTCGGAGAAGATGGCCATGGGTCATTTCGCCGACGGCCGCGCCAGCCTGGTCGTGGGATCGCACAGCCATGTGCCCACCGCCGACGCGCAGATCCTGCCGGGCGGCACCGCCTACCAGACCGACGCGGGCATGTGCGGCGACTACAATTCGGTGATCGGCATGGAGAAGGAAGAGCCGATCCGGCGGTTCACCACCAAGATCGGCGGCGGGCGCTTCGTGCCCGCGAACGGCCCGGCGACGCTGTGCGGGGTGTTCGTGGAAAGCGACGACAGCACCGGCAGGGCGCTGCGCGTCGCGCCGTTCCGCGCCGGCGGGAGGCTGGCCGAGAGCTGGCCGTAGCCGAAGGTTGCGGCCCCACAACAAGGCCATATTTCCAAGGTATCTGGGGATGTGATTCCATCCAATGTGATGTGAATGTACTGCCCGACCCCACAATATCTGGTATAAGACAGGGCGATCATCGCGGGCGGCGGCGCCCGCGCCAACAAGGCTGAAAGCCGGGAAAACCAAAGTCGAGCAGGGACGAATGGCAGGTCATTCCAAATTCAAGAACATCATGTTCCGCAAGGGCGCCCAGGACGCCAAGCGGTCGAAGCTTTTCAGCAAGCTGGCCAAGGAAATCACCGTGGCCGCCAAGATGGGCGGCCCCGATCCCGCCTCGAACGCCCGCCTGCGCGCCGCCGTCGCCGCGGCCAAGGCGCAGAGCATGCCCAAGGACAACATCGACCGCGCCACCAAGCGCGCCGCCGCCGCCGACGTGGAGACCTACGAGGAGGTGCAGTACGAGGGCTTCGGCCCGGGCGGCGTCGCCGTCATCGTCGAGGCGCTGACCGACAACCGCAACCGCACCGCCTCGGAAGTGCGCGCCAAATTCTCGAAGAACGGCGGCAACCTGGGCGCGACCGGCAGCGTCTCGCACGCGTTCGACCGGGTGGGCATGCTGAAATATCCGGCCAGGGCCGGTTCGGCCGAGACGGTGTTCGAGGCGGCGCTGGAGGCCGGCGCCGACGATTGCCAGTCGGACGAGGACGGTCACGAGGTCACCTGCGCCGTCGAGGATTTCGCCGCCGTGCGCGACGCGCTCGAGGCGGCCCTGGGCGAGGCGGACGAGGCCCGGCTGATCTGGAAGCCGCAGACCAGCGTGCAGGTCGACGGCGACAGCGCCGCGACGCTGATGAAGATGCTGGCGGCGCTCGACGACGACGACGACGTGCAGAACGTCTATGCCAATTTCGAGATGTCCGACGAGGTGATGGAAGGGCTCAGCGCGTAGGGAATGACAGACAGCGTCCGACTGATCGGGCTCGACCCGGGGCTGCGGTGCACCGGATGGGGCGTCATCGATGCCTCGGGCAATCGCCTGCGGCATGTGGCCGATGGCAGCGTCCGTTCCGATGAGGGCGCCGGCCTCGCCGACCGCCTCGCCCAGATATTCGCCGGGCTCAACGCCGTGCTCGACGCCTGGCAGCCGGACTTCGCCGCCGTGGAGGAAACCTTCGTCAACAAGAACCCGGGATCGACGCTGAAGCTGGGGCAGGCGCGCGGCATCGCCATGCTGGCGCCGGCGCTCCGCGGCATTCCAGTGGCCGAATACGCGCCCAACCAGGTGAAGAAGTCGGTGGTGGGCGTCGGCCACGCGGCCAAGGAGCAGATTCACATGATGGTGGGCGTCCTGCTGCCCGGCGTGACGCCGTCCGGGCCGGACGCGGCCGACGCACTCGCGGTCGCCATCTGCCATGCCCATCTGGTGCGCGCCGGCGCGGCCATCGCGGCGCGGGTCTCGGCCTCCTTCGGAGGCGCGGCCCGGTCATGATCGCGCGGCTCAAGGGCATTCTGGACGAAATCGGCGACGATTGGGTGGTCGTCGACGTGGGCGGCGTCGGTTACTTCGTGTTCTGTCCCGGAAAAACGCTGCAAGCTCTGCCGAAAATTGGAGAATCGATCGTCCTGCATATTGAGACGCACGTCCGGGAAGACCACATCCACCTCTACGGTTTCCTGACGGGTGGCGAAAAGGAATGGTTCGGACGGCTGCAGAGTGTGCAGGGGGTCGGCGCGAAGGTGGCGCTCGCGATCCTGTCGGTGCTGACGCCGGCCGAGGTGGCGCAGGCGATCGCCGGCCAGGACCGCACCATGATCGGCCGCGCCTCGGGCGTCGGCCCCAAGCTGGCGACGCGCATCGTCACCGAGCTGAAGGACAAGGTGGCGGCGTTCGAGGGCTTCGAGCCGGCGCCGGCCGGCGCGCCGCGCGGGGGCGGCAGCACCGCGGCCGATGCGGTTTCGGCGCTGGTCAATCTGGGCTACCGGCAGGCGGACGCCATGGGCGCCGTCGCCCGTGCCAATCGCGCGCAGGGAGGTGAGGCATCGCTCGAGGCGCTGATCCGTGGTGGCCTGAAGGAGCTGGCGGGATGAACGCGTCCGCGGGAGAAAACCGCATGGTCGGCGCCCTGAAGCGCGACGAGGATGCGTTCGAGGCCTCGATCCGCCCGGGCCGCTTCGCCGAGTTCATCGGCCAGCGCCAGGCGGTGGGCAATCTCTCGGTGTTCATCCAGGCCGCGCGCAGCCGCGGCGAGGCGCTCGATCACGTGCTGCTCGCCGGTCCGCCGGGCCTGGGCAAGACCACGCTGGCGCAGATCGTCGCGCGCGAGCTGGGCGTCAACTTCCGCGCCACCTCGGGCCCGGTCATCGCCAAGGCCGGCGAGCTGGCCGCGCTGCTGACCAATCTGCAGGAGAACGACCTGCTGTTCATCGACGAGATCCACCGCCTCGCGCCCGCCGTCGAGGAGGTGCTCTATCCGGCGATGGAGGATTTCCAGCTCGACCTCATCATCGGCGAGGGGCCGGCGGCGCGCTCGGTGCGCATCGACCTGCCGCGCTTCACGCTGGTGGGCGCCACCACCCGCTCGGGCCTGCTGACCACGCCGCTGCGCGACCGCTTCGGCATCCCGGTGCGGCTGGAGTTCTACGACGTGGACGATCTGTGCGCGATCGTCGAGCGCGGCGCGCGGGTGATGGGGTTCGAACTGACCCGCGACGGCGCTGTGGAGATCGCCCGCCGCTCGCGCGGCACGCCGCGCGTGGCGGGCCGGCTGCTGCGCCGGGTGCGCGACTTCGCCGAGGTGGGCGGCTGCGCCGCCGTGGACGCCCCGATCGCCGACCAGGCGCTGACCCGGCTCGAGGTGGACGGGCGCGGCCTCGACGCCATGGACCGGCGCTACCTGCGCTGCATCGGCGTGGATTTCGGCGGCGGACCCGTGGGCATCGAGACCATCGCCGCCTCGCTGTCCGAGCCGCGCGACGCGCTCGAGGAGATCATCGAGCCCTATCTCCTGCAACAGGCGTTCATCCAGCGGACACCGCGCGGGCGTATCCTGACCCCGGCCGCCTACCGGCATCTGGGCCTCGCGGCGCCGGCGCAGGTGCCCGCGGCGCAGCTTTCCCTGCCGACGGGAGGCGAGGATGCCTGAGCGGATGTCTGGTCCCGAGTGGATGTCCGGCAGGGTCGAGGGCGGCGTGCACCGCTTGCCGGTGCGCGTCTATTTCGAGGATACGGACACGGGCCAGATGGTCTATCACGCCAACTACCTGCGCTTCATGGAGCGCGCCCGCACCGAGCTGCTGCGCCTCCTCGGCGTCAGCCAGTCCGCGACCATGAAGGGCGAGGGCGGCGCGGTGCTGGGCTTCGCGGTCAAGAGCTGCGCGGTGGCGTTCCGCGCGCCGGCGCGGCTTGACGACCTGCTCGAGGTGCGGACCGTCAACAACGGCGTCGGCGCCGCCTATATCGACTTCGGCCAGGACATCTGGCGCGACGAGACACCCATCGCCGAGGCGCAGGTGCGCGTCGTCTGCCTGGACGGGCGCGGCAAGCCCCGCCGGCAGCCGGCCGAGCTGGTCGCCCGGCTGAGAACCATGCTCCCCACACGAGACACTGCAAAGGCCTGACAATGGAACAAGATGTAACGCAAGCGGCTTTGGAAGGCTCGGCCCCCGCGCACGACCTGTCGATCTGGAGCTTGATCGTCCACGCCGACATCATCGTCCAGGCGGTGCTGCTCCTGCTGCTGCTCGCCTCGCTGTGGTCGTGGGCGATCATCTTCGACAAGATCGGCCGCTACCGGAAGGTGAGCGCCGAGGCCGACACCTTCGAGGACGAGTTCTGGTCCGGCCGCTCGCTGGAGGAGCTGTACGACCGGCTGCAAGGGCGCGCCACCCATCCCATGGCCATGCTGTTCCTCGTCGCCATGCGCGAATGGCAGCGGTCCATCGGCAAGACCAAGGTGGTCACCTCGGGCGCGCGGCTGCAGGAGCGCATCGCCCAGGTCATGCGTCTGAC
>CAZVVC010000184.1:0-7711 GCA_964630425.1 uncultured Bifidobacterium sp.
CAAGCTCGAGGACGCGCGCATAGGCGTTGTTGGTCTGGGTTATGTTGGCCTTCCGGTGGCGGTGGCGTTCGCGGCGCGTTTTCCGGTTCAGGGCGTGGACATCAACCGGACGCGTGTGGAGGAGCTGGGCCGGTTCCACGACAGCACGCTGGAGGCGACCGAGGAGGAGCTTCGCGGGGCGCGGTATCTGAGCTTCACCAGCGACTGGGCGGACCTGAAGGACTGCACCGTGTTCGTCGTCACGGTGCCGACCCCGGTGGACCGGCACAACCGCCCGGACCTGAAGCCGCTGGAGCGGGCCAGCCGGGCGATCGGCGAGGTGCTCAAGCGCGGCGACGTGGTGATCTATGAATCCACCGTCTATCCGGGCTGCACCGAGGAGTTCTGCGTGCCGATCCTGGAGCAGGTCTCGGGCCTGGCCTTCAACCGCGACTTCTTCGCCGGCTACAGCCCCGAGCGCCTCAATCCGGGCAACAAGGAGCTGAAGCTCTCGGACATCAAGAAGATCACCTCCGGCTCGACCCCCGAGGCCGCCGACTTCGTCGACGCGCTCTATCGCACCATCATCGGCGCCGGCACCCACAAGGCGCCCTCCATGCGCGTGGCCGAGGCCGCCAAGGTGATCGAGAACACCCAGCGCGACCTGAACATCGCCCTGGTCAACGAGCTGGCCATGATCTGCAACCGGCTGGGCATCGACACGCTGGACGTGCTCGAGGCCGCCGGCACCAAATGGAACTTCCTGCCGTTCCGGCCGGGCCTGGTCGGCGGCCACTGCATCGGCGTCGATCCCTATTACCTGACCCACAAGGCCGAGGAGATCGGCCACCATCCCGAGGTGATCCTGGCCGGGCGCCGGATCAACGACCGGGTGGGCAAATACGTGGTCAACCAGTTCGTGCGCCTCCTGGGCCGCAAGGGCCTGCTGAAGGACGACGTGCGCGTGCTGGTGCTGGGCTTCTCGTTCAAGGAGAACTGCCCCGACGCCCGCAACACCAAGGTCGCCAGCATCGTCGAGCACCTGCACGAGTTCGACATCCGGGTCGACGTCTACGACCCCTGGGTCGACCCCCAGGAATGCGAGCGCGACTACGGCATCCGCCCCATCCCGGCGCTGGAGACCGGCAAGTACGACGGCATCATCCTCGCCGTCGCCCACGACGTCTTCCTCAAGATGGGCGCCGAAGGCATCCGTGCCCTCGGACGGCCGAACAGCGCCCTCTACGACGTCAAATCAATCCTCCCGAAGGACAAGGTCGACCAGCGACTGTAGGGTCAGCCGCCATCCTGCCGACGGCATGTGAAGCAATTCATCCCTTCACACGCTCATGCGCAGCATGACGGCTGCGGGGTTTACGACGCCTTCGCCTGCTCGGCAGCCATGCGGCGCTTCTTCAGGGTCGCCTCGGTGATCTCGAACGAGTTCTTGTTGTCCACGTCGATGGGGCCGTAGGGGTAGTCCAGCAGCACCGGATCGACGCTGACCTTGAGGTTCCGGCCGATCAGGCCGATCAGGCCGGCGAGGCCCATCAGCTTCAGCTTGTAGACGATGAAGGGCGTGACGCCGAACGCCTTCAGGATGCGCTTGTGGCGCTTGCCGAACTGACCGCCGCTCTCGAACACGCGCACGGCCGACAGCGAGCGCTCGCGGCGCAGCGCATAGAGGTTGCAGGCGGAATAGCCGCCGTCCTTGAGCATGTGGAACGCCAGCCCCGAATTGGCGTAGTCGCGCAGCACCACGTCGTCGCGGGTGAAGGCCAGCGCGACGTCCTCGTCGCGGGTCCAGAAGGCGCGCATGAAGTCGCGGATCAGCTCGGGCGTGTGCAGCGCGTTGTCGCCGGTGGTGATGATCAGCGGCAGCGGATTGGGGATCACGTCGACCGCCGAGAGCACGCTGTCGGCCAGGTTGCCGCTGGAGCGCACGAACGACATCCTGCCTTCGTCCAGCCAGGCGCTCATGCGCGGCGTGGCGCGCAGGATGTCCTCGCTCTCGACCGAGACGTAGATGCGATTGAAGCAGTCGCTGTCGATCAGCGCCTCGACCACGCGCTCCAGCATCACCTGCCCGTCGATCTCGACGAGGCATTTGTGCGACTTGTTCTGCAGCAGCGCGACGGGATCGTTCACCCCTCTCCGGCTGGCGGCCATGACCAGGACAGTGGCCGGGGGAAAGGATTCCGGGACGGGACGTGACGACATGAATTTCCGTTGCTGACTGAAGGAAACGGGAAGGCCGCTCAGGCGACCTGGGCGAATGGCAGGACGACGTGACGCATCAGGTCGCCGATCTGGGGCAGGCTTGGCAGCGTCTCGAGCGCGCCGCGCAGGTCGCGGCTCTCGCGCTCGGAAAGGAAGCCGTCGCAGCAGGCGTCGAACTTGGCCCAGTATTGCGGCCAGGAGAACGGCGCCTTCTTGCTGCCCAGCGGCATGTCGACGACGGCCTCGACCTTGCGGCCGTCCTTCAGGGTGACGTGGACCTCGGTGGGGAACTCGCCTTCCAGCTTGTCGACCGGATGGCGGTGGATGATCGGAAACAGGCCGCGCACGTCCTCGCGCATCACCGCCTCGGGCCGGAAGTCGGCGAGCGTGCAGTCGCCGCGGGCGAGCACGCAGCCGACCGCGTATTCGGCCGAGAACTTGGCCTGCAACGGGTCCCGCGGGTCGGTGTACATCACGTTGTTGAAGTGCACGCGCGGCATGTAGAGATCGACCGAGGCCACGTCGGCGGCGGTGAAGCCGTGGCGGGCGCGCAGCTCCAGCATGCCGTCCATGGCGCGGTGGATGGCGCCGCAGGTGGGGAACCGTTTCACCCGGAACTTGTGCTCGGTGATCATCAGCGGCTCGCCGATGCTGTCCAGTTCGTAGCGCAGGTTCTGGCCGTGTTCCACATGAGTGATGGTGTCGCGCAGATGCTCGTAGTCGGGGCCGACCATCAGCCGGTTCATGCCGGTGCGCCCGTCGAGCGTCTCCATGCCGGCGGTGACGCCCGCCTGGGCGAAGCTGGCCGCCATGATGCCGCCCTTGGCGGCGAGGCCGGCATGGACCGGCTTCATCATGGTGCCGAACTGGGACATGAAGCCCGACGACATGGAGGTGGCCGCCGACAGCGCCGTGGCGGAGGTGCGGGCGTCCAGCTTCAGCAGCCGGGCGCAGGCCGCCGCCGCGCCGATCACGCCGACGGTCGCGGTCGCGTGCCAGCCGCGGTTGCGGTGGGTGGGATTCACGCCCTGCCCCACGCGGCCCATGATCTGCAGGCCGACGATATAGGCGTCCATGCAGGCGGCGCCGGACAGGCCTTCCTGCTCGGCCAGCGCCAGGATGGCCGGCGCCAGCACGGTGGTCGCATGGGCCTTGGGCGGATCGAAATTGTCGTCGAAATCGAGCGCGTGGCCGGCGGTGCCGTTGACCAGCGCTGCCCACGGCGCGGCGAGGCGCTTGCGCTGGCCGGCGACGGCGCACGGCCCCTGCCCCCAGTTCCCGACCACGTTGAACACATACTGGCTGGCGGGTTCGGCGGCGCCGGGGATCATGACGGCGATGAAGTCGACGAACTCGCGGTGAGCCCAGTCCAGCGCGTCCTCGGGCCAGCCGCCGGGCGTTTCCGCCACCCATGCGCCATAGCTCTCCAGCGGGTTCTTGCTCATCTGCCGACCTTCTGCGTTTGCGCGCTCAACCTAATCCCGCAGGCAGGCCGGGGCAACCGCGATGATGAACGAGAAAGGGCGCGGAAACCGCGCCCTTCCCTTGCGAAAAAGACTTTTCCGCCTCAGAGCACCAGCGCCAGCGGCTCCTCGCAGAGTTCCTTGAACACTTCGAGGAACTTCGCTCCCAGCGCGCCGTCGATGGCGCGGTGGTCACAGGACAGGGTGACCGTCATCACCGTGGCCACGGCCGGCGAGCCGTTGCGCGCGATGATCCGCTCCTCGCCCTTGCCCACCGCCAGGATCGCGCCCTGGGGCGGGTTGATCACGGCGTCGAAGTTCCTGATCCCCAGCATGCCCATGTTGGAGATCGAGAACGTGCCGCCCTGAATCTCCTCCATCTTCAGCTTGCCGGCGCGGGCGCGGGCGGCGAGGTCCTTGGTCTCCACCGCGATCTCGGCCACCGACTTCACGTCGGCCGCGCGGACGATCGGGGTGATCAGGCCACCCTCGAGCGCCACCGCCATGGAGATGTCGGCGTGCTGGAAGAAGTGCAGGCCGTCGTCGTGATACTGCACGTTCACCTTCGGCACGTGCTTCAGCGCCAGGCCGCAAGCCTTGATGATGAAGTCGTTGACCGACGCCTTGGCGTCGTTGGCCGCGTTGTACTTCTGGCGGCGGGCCAGCAGGCGGTCCAGCTCCACGTCCACCGTCAGGTAGATGTGCGGGATGTTCTGCTTGGCCTCGGTCAGGCGGCGCGCGATGGTCTTGCGCATGTTGTTGAGCGGCTCGACCGTCTTCGGATTGACGCCGGGCACATAGGCGGCAGGCGCCGGAGCGCCCTTCGGCGCGCGGGCGGCGGCCTCGACGTCTTCCCTGGTGATGCGGCCGCTCTTGCCCGAGCCCTGCACCCGGTTGATGTCGACGCCCAGTTCCTTGGCGAGCTTGCGCACCGCGGGCGTGCTGCGCACGTCCTCGTTCAGCGGGCCGGCGATCTCGTCCGCATAGGCGCGCACGTCGTCCTGGGTGATGCGGCCGTTCCGGCCCGTGCCCACCAGGTCGGCGAGGTCGACGCCCAGCTTCTTCGCCAGGTTCTTGACGCGCGGCGTGGCCCACAGCTTGCGCGGCGCTTCCGGCGCGGCCGGCTTGTCCTTGTTCTGGCTGTCGTAATAGGCCTGGACGTCGCGGTCCGAGATGCGCGGGCCGTCGCTCGGCACCTTGGCGATGTCGACGCCCAGCGTCTCGGCCAGCTTGCGGGCGCGCGGCGAGGCGCGCTTGCCCGAGCCGGCGTCATCCTCGTCGGCGTCGGCGGCCGCGGCGGTCTCGTTGACCGGCGACGATCCGTAGGAACCGGCGCTCTCGGCGCTCGGGGCCTCGACGGCCTTGTCGGTGTTCGAGCCCAGCGCCTCGACGCGGCCCACGGCCTCCGAACGGTAATTCTTGATGAAGCTCTGGACGTCGGCGTCGGACGCATCGTTGTCGGCGATGACGCCCAGCAGGCCGCCGACCGGGATCACCTGGCCTTCGTCGGCCACGCGGCGCAGCACACCGCCGACATCGGCCTCGACCTCGTTGGCGATCTTCTCGGTTTCGACGTCCATGATGGGCTGGCCCTGGTTGACGGGCTGACCTTCCGCGACGTGCCACTTGGCCAGGGTGCCCTCGACCATTTCGAGGCCCCATTTCGGCATGATGATTGCCTTGATATTGGCCATGGCGATCTCTCCTTTATTCCCCTTAACGCATCATCGCCCCGGCGGATGGCTGTATCCTCCGGGGCGACAACACAGATCATACGTCGATCAGTATTCGACGGCCTTGCGGATGGCTTCCTCGATCCGGGCGCCCGACGGCAGGTAGGCCCGCTCGAGATTCGGCGCGAACGGCACCGGCGAGTGGGCCGAGGTGACCAGCTCGATCGGCGCGTCCAGGAAGTCGAAGCCCTTCATGGCCACCATCGACGAGATGTCGCCGGCCACCGAGCAGCGGGGCGGCGATTCGTCGACGACGATCAGGCGGCCCGTCTTCTCGACGGAGGACAGGATGATGTCCTCGTCCAGCGGCGAGGTGGTGCGCGGGTCGATGACGTCGCAAGTGATACCGTTTTCCTTCGCCAGCTTGTCGACGACGGCTTCCGAGAAATGCACCATGCGGCCGATGGCGACCACGGTGGCGTCCTTGCCCTCGCGATAGCGCATGCCCTTGCCGAACGGGATCGGGGTATCGCCATCCGGCACCTCGCCCGTCACGCCGAACATGGCCTGGTGCTCGAAGAAGATGACCGGATCGTCGTCGCGGATAGCGGTCAGCATCAGGCCCTTCACGTCCGCCGGCTTCGACGGCACCACGACCTTCACGCCCGGAATGTGCGTGATGATCGGATAGATGGCCTGCGAGTGCTGGGCGGCGGCCGACAGGCCGGCGCCGTAGGCGGTGCGCAGCACCATCGGCGTGCGCGACTTGCCGCCGAACATGTACCGGAACTTGGCGGCCTGGTTCATGATCTGATCCAGGCAATAGCCGATGAAGTCCGCGAACATGATCTCGACCACCGGCCGCAGGCCGGCCAGCGCCGCGCCCGCGGCGGCGCCGACGATGGCGGCCTCGGAGATCGGCGTGTCGATGAAGCGGTTCTCGCCGTACCGGTCGTGGAAGCCCGGATAGGTGCCGAAGATGCCGGCCTGGTTGTTGCGGTTGTTGGCGGAACCGCCGGCGCCGCCGGCCACGTCCTCGCCCATGACGATGACCCGCTCGTCGCGGTCCATCTCGATCATGAGGGCGTCGGTGATCGCCTCACGATAAGTCTTTACTGCCATATGAGAAGCTCCCCGCCCCTAGTAGCTGATATAGACGTTCTTGGTGACGTCGGTGTCCGGCGGGAACGGCGCCGCGATCGCTTCGGTGACGGCCTCGTCGATCAGCACCATCACTTCGGCGTCGATGGCATCGAGATCGCTGCCATCGAGCAGCTTGGCCTCGGTCACGCGCTGCCGGAAATTCTTCAGACAGTCCATGGTCTCGCGGGCCATCTCGACCTCGCCCTTGATCCGGTACTTCTGGGGGTCGCCCTCGAAGTGGCCGAAGAAGCGCAGGCATTCGAACTCCAGCGCGGTCGGGCCGCCGCCGTTGCGGGCGCGCTCGACGGCTTCGCGGGTCATCTCGTAGACCGCGAAGAAGTCGGTGCCATCGGCCTTGTAGGCCTCCATGCCGAAGCCCTGGGCACGGCGGACCATGTCGGTCTTGCCGCCGCCGACGGCATAGGCCGGAGCGGTCTGCTCGGAATAGCCGTTGTTCTCGAACACGAAGATCACCGGCAGGTTCATCACGACGGCCATGTTCATGGCCTCGAAGACGGGACCCGAGTTACAGCTTCCGTCACCGGCCAGCGCCACCGCCACTTCGCCCTTGCCGCGGTTGCGGAAGGCGATGGAGGCGCCCATGGCCAGCGGCGGGCCGCCGCCGACGATGCCGTTGGCGCCGAGCATGCCCTTCGACAGGTCGGCGATGTGCATCGAGCCGCCCTTGCCGCCGCACAGGCCGGTCGCGCGGCCGTAGATCTCGGCCATCATGCCCTTCACGTCGCAGCCCTTGGCGATGCAGTGGCCGTGGCCGCGATGCGTGGAGGTGATGGCGTCGCTGTCGTTCAGATTCTCGCAAACGCCGACGGCGATCGCTTCCTGCCCCGAATAAAGGTGCGTAAAGCCCGGAATGAGCCCTTTCGGGATCTCCTCGTGAAGCCGGTCCTCGAACTCGCGGATCGTCTTCATCTGCCGGTACGCCCGGAGCAATTGTTCACGTGATAATTGCACTGGTGTCTCCCTGGTCCAGATATGTACTCGGTTCGGCGCATGTGCTGACCAGGTGGTTCACTTCCTGTCAGCGCCGATTGAGGTGCGGACTGTAGCACAGAAGACCGCGCGGTCCAGTCCCCGAAGCGCGCCCGCCGAGAGCGGGCGGCTCAGCCCCGATTGACCGGAAAAAGGGCGGTGCCGAGCCGCCCTTCCCCCGTATGTTTGCCTCAGAACTTGACGCGTTTGTTCTGTCCGCCGTCGACGGTGACGTTGACGCCG
>CAZVVC010000185.1:0-7694 GCA_964630425.1 uncultured Bifidobacterium sp.
CAAACCCTTCGCGCGCCTGGGCGTCGTTCCAGGCGATGCGCATCCCCTTGCCGCCGCCGCCGGCCGATGCCTTGATCATCACCGGATAGCCGATCTGGGCCGCGACGCGCACCGCCTCGTCGGCATCGGCGATCAGGCCCATATAGCCGGGCACCGTGGACACGCCGGCATCCTGAGCGATCTTCTTGGAGGTGATCTTGTCGCCCATCGCCTCGATGGCGGGCGAGGGCGGACCGATGAAGGCCACGCCGGCCTTTTCCAGCGCCTCGGAGAAAAGGCGGTTTTCGGACAGGAAGCCATAGCCGGGATGCACCGCCTCGGCGCCGGTCTCGCGCACCGCCTGCATGATGCGGTCGATCACGATATAGGACTGGTTGGCCGGCGCCGGGCCGATATGCACCGCCTCGTCGGCCATCTGCACATGCAGCGCATGGCGGTCGGCATCGGAATAGACCGCCACGGTGGCGATGCCCATCTTGCGGGCGGTCTTGATGACGCGGCAGGCGATCTCGCCGCGATTGGCGATCAGGATCTTGTCGAACAGCATGGGCATCCTCCCCTGGCCTTAGAGCGGCAGGTTGTCGTGTTTCTTCCAGGGATTGCGCACGTCCTTGTTCTTCAGGATGCGCAGCGAATGGGCGATCCGGCGCCGCGTGGAGTGCGGCATGATCACCTCGTCGATGAAGCCCCGGCTGGCGGCGACGAAGGGATTGGCGAACCGCTCCTCGTAGCTCCTGGTGTGCTGGGCGATCTTCTCGGCATCGCCCAGATCCTTGCGGAAGATGATCTCCACCGCGCCCTTGGCGCCCATCACGGCGATCTCGGCGGTGGGCCAGGCATAGTTGACGTCGCCGCGCAGGTGCTTGGAGCTCATCACGTCGTAGGCGCCGCCATAGGCCTTGCGGGTGATGACGGTCACCTTCGGCACCGTCGCCTCGCCGAAGGCGAACAGCAGCTTGGCGCCGTGCTTGATGATGCCGCCATATTCCTGCGCCGTGCCCGGCAGGAAGCCCGGCACGTCGACGAAGGTGACGATCGGGATGTTGAAGGCGTCGCAGAAACGCACGAAGCGGGCGGCCTTGCGCGAGCTGTCGATGTCGAGGCAGCCGGCCAGCACCATGGGCTGGTTGGCGACGATGCCGACGGTCGAGCCTTCGATGCGGCCGAAGCCGATGATGATGTTGCCGGCGAACTTGGGCTGGATCTCCATGAAGTCGCCCTCGTCGACGACCTTGGTGATCAGCTCCAGCATGTCGTAGGGCTTGTTGGGATTGTCGGGGATGAGCGTGTCCAGCGACGTCTCGATCCGGTCGGCCGTGTCGTAATAGTCGCGGACCGGCGGCTTCTCGCGGTTGTTCAGCGGCAGGAAGTCGAAGAAGCGGCGCGTCTGCAGCAGCGCCTCCACGTCGTTCTCGAACGCCAGGTCCGCCACCGACGACTTGGTGGTGTGGGTGATGGCGCCGCCGAGCTGCTCCTGGGTCACCGTCTCCTGGGTGACGGTCTTCACCACCTCGGGGCCGGTGACGAACATGTAGGACGTGTCCTTCACCATGAAGATGAAGTCGGTCATGGCCGGCGAATAGACCGCGCCGCCGGCGCACGGGCCCATGATGACCGAAAGCTGCGGGATGACGCCCGACTGCTCGATGTTGCGCTGGAACACATCGGCATAGCCGGCCAGCGAGGCGACGCCTTCCTGGATGCGCGCGCCGCCCGAATCGTTGAGGCCGATGACCGGCGCGCCGACCTTGGCGGCCATGTCCATCACCTTGCAGATCTTCTCGGCGAAGGTTTCGGAAAGCGCGCCGCCGAACACGGTGAAGTCCTGCGAGAACACGAAGACGAGGCGGCCGTTGATGGTGCCGTGGCCGGTGACGACGCCGTCGCCCGGGATCTTCTGTTCGGCCATGCCGAAATCGGTGTTCCGGTGCTCGACCAACGTATCGTATTCCTCGAACGAGCCGGGATCGAGCAGGACCTCGAGGCGCTCGCGCGCGGTCAGCTTGCCGCGCTTGTGCTGCGCCTCGATGCGCGCCTCACCGCCGCCCAGACGGGCACGGGCACGGCGCTTTTCCAACTCCTGCAAGATTTCCTGCATGGCGGGATACCCTCAACGATTGATTGGTCGAAATGGAGAGACCGTCGGCGGACGGCAATTCGGCGGCGACCATATAGCAAGGTGACAGCCTTTGTAACAGAATCTCGCACATGCGGGGCACGCGCATTGCCGGGACCCGGCCCCGGGATTTTTTCAGGTCAGCGCCGCGCCAGCCGCGCGAATTCGGCGGCGTCGAGGATGTCGCGGCGCAGCGCCTCGCGCCGTTGGACGGCTTGCTCATCGACGCCCCACAGCGCTTCCTGCCACAATTCGTCGATCACGCTGAACGCGAAGGCGTCCCCGACGTCCAGCCGGTCCTCGATCACCGCCAGCGCCAGCACCAGCGAGCCGGTGCCGTGGGTGAGCTTGTTGGCGCCCACCATGGTGAAATCGTCATAGGTGTCGAGGTGCAGGCGCGCCGTCTCGACCAGGCCCGGCTCCTGCGCCACCGGCACGATCCCCTCGGTGACGCGGAACCGCAGGCCGAGCCGGTCGCGGACCCAGTCCAGCACGGGCTGCCACGCCTCGTCCTGACGCGCGCGAAGCCCCGCCGGCGCATCGGCCCGGTAGCACAGCAGATCGGTCGCGGCATAGCCGGCGGCGTCGGCGACGATCTCGGCGCGCCGCGCGGCCATCAGGTCGATGGCCGCGTTCGACAGGCCGGTCAGCGGAATGTCCTGCGGCCGCACCTCGTCGCCCTGCGCGTCCCATTCGGCGGCGATCCGTTCCGCCAGCGCCCGGGTGGGCAGCGTCAGCGGCGCGCGGGCCGGCGTGCGGATCGGCCGGCCGTCGAGCGCGACCGCGAACCCGTCCTCTTCCGCCGCCACGGCGACCTGCTTGTAGAAGCGCTTCACGCCGCCCGCTCCCACAGCGCCAGAAGCCAGGACGGCAGCCCGGCATACTCGCCCAGCACGTGGCGCGCGCCCGCCTCGGTCAGCTCCTCGGGCGCGTGATAGCCCCAGGAGACGCCGAGCGCATGGACGCCCGCGTTGCGCGCCATGTGGATGTCGAACACGGTGTCGCCGATCATCACCGTATCGGACGCCCGCGCGCCGGTGACGCGCAGCGCGTTCTCCAGCATGCCGGGATGCGGCTTGCTGGGCGCGTCGTCGGCCGTCTGCAGGGTGACGAACAGGTCGCCCAGGCCGTGCAGCTTCAGCGTGCTCGCCAGCCCGCGCTGCGACTTGCCGGTGGCGATGCCGAGCAGATAGCCCGCGTCGGCCAGCGCGGCCAGCGCCTCGCGCACGCCGGGGAACAGCGGTTCGGCATGGAGCGGATCGTGGCGCAGCTCGCCGAAGGCGTTCTTGTAGGACTCGGCCAGGGCGACATGGGCCTCGCGGCCCAGCGCCGGCATCAGCGCCTCGATCGCCTCGACGAGACCGAGCCCGACCACGCGGCGCACCGCGTTCATGTCCGGGCAGGCCATGCCGTGCCGGTCGAAGGCGTGGTTCATGGCGGCGAAGATCACGTGCTGACTGTCCACCAGCGTGCCGTCGCAATCGAACATGACCAGGCGCAGGTCACTCATCGCCGAACGGGTCCCCCTTCATGTCCGGGTCGAACTCGAACAGCGCCCAGGTCTCGCGCATGTGCGGCGGCAGCGGCGCGGTCACGTCGATGGTGCCGCGCACCGGATGGGGAATGGAGATGTGGCGCGCATGCAGGTGCAGCTTGTCCGAGATGCCGTCCATGAAGGCGTCGGCGCCGCCATACTTGCCGTCGCTGATGATCGGCGTGCCGAGCTGCTTGCAGTGGACGCGAAGCTGGTGGGTCCGGCCGGTGACCGGGCGCAGCGCCAGCCAGGCGGCCTTGCTGCCGGCATGGTCGATCATGGTGTATTCGGTGACGGCCTTCTGGCCCTTGTCGCCGGAACGGACCTTCTCGTTCTCCTCGCCGTCCTTCTCCATGAAGGAGGTGATCTCGCCCTCGGCGGGACGCGGCACGCCCAGCACCAGCGCCCAATAGGTCTTGCGGGTCTTGCGGCTCTTGAACGCTTCCGACAGCGCGGCCGCCGCCTGCCGCGTGCGCGCCAGCAGCAGCACGCCGCTGGTGTCCCTGTCGAGCCGGTGCACGAGGCGCGGCCGCTCCGGCGCGCCCAAGCGCAGCGCGTCCAGCATGCCGTCGAGGTGCCGGCCGGTTTTGGTCCCGCCCTGCACGGCGAGGCCCGCCGGCTTGTTGAGGACGATCACCGCGTCGTCCTTGTAGAGCACCGCCTCCTTCAGCAGCCGGGCGTCCTCGTCGCGCACCGGCGCCGGGGCGGCCTTCCTCGGCGTCTCGGCCGCCTCGCCCAGCGGCGGCACGCGGACCTGCTCACCGGCGGACAGGCGGTAATCCGCCTTGACGCGCTTGCCGTCGACCCGGACCTGACCGGTGCGCAGCAGCTTTTGCAGGCGGCCGAAGGACAGCGACGGAAAGTGCTGCCTGAACCAGCGGTCCAACCGCTGGTCGGCGTCGGCCGGCTTGACCGGTATGGTTTGCACGCCGCTCATCACGCGATCCCGAACGTCCATCCTTCGAAGCAGCGGACCCTATCCGATAAGCCCGGCGGATTCCACAGGCACGGATCGGCGGAAAGAGGGCGCAGCGCGGCGGCGATGACGAGGGCATCGGTCATGTCGTCGGTGAGATCGAAAATATCGTTGCCGGGATGACAATATGGGTTTGAGCCGAAATACCGCAGCACGCGGTTCAGCCGCTCCGCATCCCTCAGTTTCCCCGGCCCGCCGCCCGCCATGCGGACGAAGGCCGTGGGAAACGCCTCCACCAGCACCAGCCGCGCGTCTCCGGCCGGATCGAACGGCCACACCGCCACGCCGCCGCGCTCGCGCAGGCACCGCAGCAACCTCATTCCCGCCAGCGATCCTTTTCCCACCTGGCGTGCCCCCACCAGGTTGAAGACGGATTCGGCGGCGCCCAGGCCGCGCGTCCGGGCCAGCGCCTCGGCGACGCGCAGGCGGCGCTCATACGCCGCGCCCGTCACCGCGCCGCGCCGGAAATGCTGCCCGATCGGCTCGACCTCGCAGAAGCCGCCGGCGAACATGTCCTCGTCGCCCACGCACAGCGCCTCGACCAGCGCCCAGAACGCGGCATGGCCGGCGGGATCGTCGGCGAAGCCGGGGAAATAGGCCTGCCGGTCCTCCCACGGGAAGCAGAACGAGAAGTCGAGGCCGCACAGCACGCGGCGGTCCCGCGCCCGCTCCAGCAGCCAGCCGGCGAAGGCCGGGCGGGTCCAGGCGCCGTCCGGCGGCGGCTCGAGCACCGGCGCGGCCTCGCCGGGTCCGCGCCACGCCACCTGGAGATGCTTCAGCCGGGGGCCGCGCGCGCCCGACCAGTCGACGCCGACGAACAGGTCGAACGGCCTCACTGCTGCCCGGCCTCGCGCTGCTGCCGCTCGGCGCGCAGCCTGGCCCAGTATTCCAGCCGCTTCAGCACCTCGCGCTCGAAGCCGCGCTCGACCGGGCGGTAGAGCTGGCGGCGCGCCATGCTCTCGGGGAAATAGTTCTGGCCCGAGAAGCCATCCTCGGCATCGTGGTCGTACTGGTAGCCGCTGCCATACCCCAGGTTCTTCATCATCCGCGTGGGCGCGTTGAGGATGTGCATGGGCGGCATCAGCGAGCCGGTCTCGCGCGCCAGGGAATTGGCCATCTTGGACGCGGTATAGACCGCGTTGGACTTGGGCGCCGTGCCCAGATAGATCACCGCCTGCATGATGCCCAGCTCGCCCTCGGGCGAGCCGAGGAAGTCGTACATGTCCTTGGCGGCCAGCGCCTGGACCAGCGCCTGCGGGTCGGCCATGCCGATGTCCTCGGCGGCGAACCGGACCAGCCGGCGGGTGATGTAGAGCGGGTCCTCGCCGGCCGTGAGCATGCGCGCCAGATAATAGAGCGCCGCGTCCACGTCCGAGCCGCGCAGGCTCTTGTGCAGCGCGCTGATGAGGTTGTAGTGGCCCTCCTGCGCCTTGTCGTAGACCGGCGCCCGGCGCTGGACCACGTCGGCGAGGCCGGCCGTATCCAGCGGCGCGGCGGCCGGCCCGAGCGCCGCCACCTCCTCGACCATGTTGTAGAGGAAGCGGCCGTCGCCGTCGGCCATCGCCTTCAGCGCCACCCGCGCATCGGGCTGCAACGGCAGGGCATGGCCGATCTCGGCCTCGGCGCGCTTCAGCATGATCTCCATCGCCGCGTCGTCCAGCCGGTTGAGCACCATGACCTGGGCGCGCGACAGGAGCGCCGCGTTCAGCTCGAAGGACGGGTTCTCGGTGGTCGCGCCCACCAGGATGACGGTGCCGTCCTCCACATAGGGCAGGAAGGCGTCCTGCTGCGAGCGGTTGAACCGGTGGATCTCGTCGACGAACAGCAGCGTGCCCTTGCCGTCGCGCCGGCGCGCCTTGGCGGCCTCGAACACCTTGCGCAGCTCGGCGACGCCCGAGAACACGGCCGAGACCTGCTCGAAATAGAGGTCCACGTGATCGGCGAGCAGCCGGGCGATGGTGGTCTTGCCCGTGCCGGGCGGGCCCCACAGGATCAGCGAGGCCATCCGGCCGGCGGCCAGCATACGGCCGAGCGGGCCGGTCGGCCCCAGCAGATGGTCCTGCCCGACGACATCCTCGATCCGCGCCGGGCGCAGCCGGTCGGCGAGCGGGCGGGGCGCCGACGATTCGAGCCCGGCGGTTTTGAACAGGTCAGCCATAGGCCCAGTGTAAAGTGCTTCGGGGCGAAGCGTAATGGCCTCGCCCCGGCGCGGATGATGTTGCGCTACTGCCGGAAGGTGCCGGTGATGGTCTGGCCGCCGCGCTTCACCGCGACCTCCATGCTGCCCCGGTAGCCCGTCCAGGCGGTGTTCAACTCGGCCACCGTCCTGACCGGCTTGCCGTTGATCGAGACGATATAGTCGCCCGGTTGCAGGCCCGCGCGGTGCGCCGGGCTGCCGCGGGTGATGCCCAGCACGATGACGCCCTTGTCCATGGGGCTGATGTGCAGCTCCTCGCCCAGGGCCGGCGACATGTTGGCCACCTTGGCGCCCGCGAAGAGATGGCCCTGCGGCAGCACGGTCTCATCGCGCTTGGGCACCTCGGGCGCGGCGACCAGCGGCACGCCGAGGGTCATCTTCCGGCGGTCGCGCAGGATGTCGACCTGGACCTTGCCGCCCACCGGCCGGGTCGCCAGGAGCGACACCAGGCTGGCCGGATCGTCGATGGACCGGCCTTCCAGCTCGGTCACCACGTCGCCCACCTCGAGGCCCGCCTTGTCGGCCGGGCCGCCCGGATAGACCGCGTTGACCAGGACGCCGCCCGGCCGGTCGAGGCCGAGGGATTCGGTCAGGTCGCTGGTCACCGGCTGGCCGGTCGCGCCGAACCAGGGCCGGATCAGCTTGCCGCCGCTGATCGCGGCATCGACCACCCGGCTGACCATGTTGGCCGGAATGGCGAAGCCGATGCCCTGCGAGCCGCCCGAGCGGGACAGGATCATGGTGTTGATGCCGAACAGCTTGCCGTCGAGCCCGACCAGCGCGCCGCCCGAATTGCCGGGATTGATCGCCGCGTCGGTCTGGATGAAGAAGCCGAAATCGCTGACGCCGATATGGGTGCGGGCGAGCCCCG
>CAZVVC010000186.1:0-7611 GCA_964630425.1 uncultured Bifidobacterium sp.
CCTTGTTGATCGCCACGATCACCTTGCTGTCCTTCATGCCGGCCAGGTGCTGGATGGCGCCCGAGATGCCGATGGCGATGTACAGCTCCGGCGCGACGATCTTGCCGGTCTGGCCCACCTGGTGGTCGTTGGAGATGAAGCCGGCGTCGACGGCCGCGCGCGAGGCGCCGACGGCGGCGCCCAGCTTGTCGGCGAGGCTCTCGATGATCGAGAACGCGTCGCTCGAGCCCATGCCGCGGCCGCCCGAGACAATGATCTTGGCCGAGGTCAGCTCCGGCCGGTCCGACTTGGCCAGCTCGGCGCCCACGAAGCGCGAGATGCCGGTGCTGCCGGCGCCCGAGACGGCGCGGATCTCGGCCGAGCCGCCGGTGGCGGCGGCGGCCGGGAAGCCGGTGCCGCGTACGGTCAGGACCTTCTTGGCGTCGCCGGACTGGACGGTGGCCAGCGCGTTGCCGGCATAGATCGGGCGCACGAAGGTGTCGGGCGACTCGACCTTGATGACGTCCGAGATCTGGGCGACGTCGAGCTGCGCGGCGACGCGCGGCAGGATGTTCTTGCCCGAGGTGGTGGTGGGCGCGACGATGGCGTCGTAGTCGCCGGCCAGCGAGACGATCAGCGGCGCGACGTTCTCGGCCAGCTTGTCGCCATAGGCCGGATCGTCGGCCAGCAGCACGGCGGAGACGCCGGCGATCTTCGCGGCCGCGTCGGCCACCGCCTGGGCGCCCGAGCCGGCGACCAGCACATGCACGTCGCCGCCGAGCTGGCCGGCGGCCGTCACCGCGTTCAGCGTGGCGGGCTTCAGTTCCTTGTTGTCGTGTTCGGCGAGGACGAGGGCCGTCATCAGATCACTCCCGCTTCGTTCTTCAGTTTCTCGACCAGCTCCTCGATGGTCTTCACCTTGATGCCGCCGGCGCGCTTGGCCGGCTCTTCCACCTTCAGCGTCTTGAGGCGCGGCGCGATGTCGACGCCGTAATCGGCCGGGGCCTTGACGTCGAGCTGCTTCTTCTTGGCCTTCATGATGTTCGGCAGCGAGGCATAGCGCGGCTCGTTGAGGCGCAGGTCGGTGGTGACGATGGCCGGCAGGTTGAGCGCCACGGTCTCGAGGCCGCCGTCGACCTCGCGGGTCACCTCGATGCCGTCGCCGGCGACCTTCACCACCGAGGCGAAGGTGCCCTGCGGCCAGCCCAGCAGGGCGGCGAGCATCTGGCCGGTCTGGTTGCTGTCGTCGTCGATGGCCTGCTTGCCCAGGATCACCAGCTTGGGCTGTTCGGCGTCGACGACGGCCTTCAGCAGCTTGGCGACGGCGAGCGGCTCGACGGCCTCGTCGGTCTGGATCAGGATCGCGCGGTCGGCGCCCATGGCGAGGGCGGTGCGCAGCGTCTCCTGGGCCTGCGACGGGCCGATGGACACGGCGATGATCTCTTCCGCCTGTCCCGCTTCCTTCTTGCGAATCGCCTCTTCGACGGCGATCTCGTCGAACGGGTTCATGGACATCTTCACATTGGCGAGGTCCACGCCCGTCTTGTCGGCCTTCACGCGCGCCTTGACGTTGTAGTCGATGACACGCTTCACAGGGACCAGAATCTTCATGCCTGAGGTCTCTCCCGGATTTTCTATGCTTTTTCGCAGTGCACCAATTAGCGCATGGTCAAATTAGTGTCAACGACTCCACCCCCGCTGAATCCGAAGGCCTTCCCGCCGTTTGCGCAGGGAGCCGAAGAGCGTCGGGATCTACCGCCGGTTCTTGCGCCTGACGTCGTATTCCGCGTGCCGTTCCGCGATGAAGGCGTCGACGTCAAGCGGCTCCGCGGGTCCGCTGAGCTCACCCTCGATTATCGCCGCACGAAGGGCGGCCAGCTTGGATTGATATTCTTCCTCGTCTAGCGGTTCGCGCCCGGAATCCATAGGACGTCCTTCGATCCGTTGTCGTTCAGGTGACGGGCCAGCACAAAAAGATAATCCGACAGCCTGTTGATGTAGCGGATGCCGGCCGGGTTGACCGGCTCCAGCGCGGCGAGGGCGACCATGTCGCGCTCGGCCCGGCGGGCGACGGTGCGCGACAGGTGGAGCGCCGCCGCCGCGGGCGTGCCGCCCGGCAGGATGAACGAGGTCAGAGGCCTGAGCTGCTCGTTGAGGGCGTCGATCTCGCGTTCCAGCCGGACCACCTGGGCCTCGACGATGCGCAGGTTCGCGCTGCTCCCGAAATCCTCGCCCGGCGTCGCCAGGTCGGCGCCCAGGTCGAACAGGTCGTTCTGGATGCGCGACAGCGCCGCGTCCACGTCGCCGGAGGTGTGCAGGCGGGCGAGGCCGATGGTCGCGTTGGTCTCGTCCACCGTGCCGTAGGCGGTAACGCGCGGCGCGGATTTCAGCACCCGGTCGCCGCTGACCAGCGAGGTCTTGCCGGTGTCGCCGCCGCGCGTATAGATCTTCGTCAGCTTGACCATCTAGCCGGCCAGCGCCAGGCCGAGGAACAGCAGCAGCACGATGGCGAGCTGGATCGCCACGCGGAGCTGCATCAGCTTGTTGGAGCGGCGGGGATTGGTGCCGCCGTTGCGCGCAAGGCCGACGATGCCCATGCCCAGCACCACCAGGAGCGCGATGGCCAGGACGCCGATGACGATGAGGAACGGTGTCGACATCCGCCTAATCTAGACCATCGCGGCGAAAACGCCAGAACGCATGGCGCTCCGGCGGCGATCAGTTGCTTTCCAGCAGCCGGCGGGTGATGACCTCGGCCTGGATCTCGCCGGCGCCCTCGAACACGTTGAGGATGCGCGCGTCGCACAGCACGCGGCTGATCGGATATTCGAGGGCAAAGCCGTTGCCGCCATGGATCTGCATGGCGTTGTCGGCCGCCGCCCAGGCGACTCGGGCGCCCAGCAGCTTGGCCATGCCCGCTTCCAGGTCGCAGCGCAGGCCCTCGTCCTTCTCGCGGGCGGCGAAATAGGAGAGCTGACGGGCCATCATGATCTCGACCACCATCCAGGCGATCTTGCCGAACACACGCGGGAAACTGTAGATCGGCTTGCCGAACTGGATGCGCTCCTGGGCGTATTTCAGGCCCAGCTCCATGGCGCACTGGGCCACGCCGATGGCGCGCGCGGCGGTCTGGATGCGGGCGGATTCGAAGGTGGTCATCAGCTGCTTGAAGCCGTTGCCTTCCTTCTGGCCCAGCAGGTTCTCGGCCTTCACCTCGAAGCCGTCGAAGCCCAGCTCGTATTCCTTCATGCCGCGATAGCCCAGCACGTGGATCTCGCCGCCGGTCATGCCCTGGGCGGGGAAGTCGGTCTCGGCGTTCATGCGCGGCTTCTCGGCCAGGAACATGGACAGGCCGCGGTAGTCCTTGGTGTTCGGGTCGGTGCGCACCAGCATGGTCATCACGTCGGCGCGGGCCGCGTGGGTGATCCAGGTCTTGTTGCCGGTGATCCTGTAGACGTCGCCGTCCCGCACCGCGCGGGTGCGCAGGCTGCCCAGGTCCGAGCCGGTGTTGGGCTCGGTGAAGACGGCCGTGGGAAGGATTTCGCCGGAGGCGATCTTCGGCAGCCACTGCCGCTTCTGCTCCTCGGTGCCGCCGTTGAGGATCAGCTCGGCGGCGATCTCCGAGCGGGTGCCGAGCGAGCCGACGCCGATATAGCCGCGGCTCAGCTCCTCCGAGACCACGCACATGGAGGTCTTGCCCAGGCCCAGCCCGCCATATTCCTCGGGGATGGTGAGGCCGAACACGCCCAGCTCGCTCATCTGGGCGACCACGCCGGCCGGGATCAGCTCGTCCTTGAGGTGCCATTCATGGGCGAACGGGACCACCTCGTCCTGGGCGAAGCGGCGGAACTGGTCGCGGATCATGGACAGGGTTTCGTCGAGGCCGGTGTCGCCGAAGGCGCCGGTCGCCAGGCTGTCCTGGATCAGCTCGGCGATGCGCGCGCGCGCCGCCTCGGTGTTGCCGCCGCGCACCAGCGCGCGCACGGCCGGATTGCCGGCGAAGGCGGCGATCTGCTCGTCGCTGGCGCCCATCTCGGCCGGGCGCGCCCATTCCACCTGGCTCATCTGCAGGCCGCCGGTGAGCTGGGCGCAATATTCGCCGAAGCCGGCCTGGAGGATCAGCGTCTCCAGCTCGCCGCCCCGGCCCTCGCCGTCGAGCGCCTTCTTCCAGGCGAGGGTCTGGCGCAGCGCCTCCACATAGGTGGCGTACCAGCCATAGCCGTGGGCGACCGCCTGGTGTGCCTCGAGCAGCTTGCGATCGACCCTGCCGTCGCGGACGATCAGGGCCGACACCGCGGCGCGCACGGCCAGCGCCAGCTTCTCGGCGGCGTCCAGCGCCTGCTCGCACAGCGGCACCAGATTGTCGAGGTGGGCGCACCGGGTTTCGTCCGTCGCCAGGGTGGAGGCCATGCTGAGGTCCTTCTTGCGTCTTCGGTTGACGTCTCTTTAATCGAAGCGGGCCGCCGAATCTAGCGGGCGAGCCCCGGTTCGTTGCCGGCCTCGACGGCGTCCTCGACGGTCCGCAGGCCGGGATAGCGCGCCGACACCAGCACCGCCATGTTGCCCGGCTTGTGCTCGTTCTTCCACATCTTGGTGTGGGCGCGCGGAATGTCCTCCCAGGCGAACACTTCCGACATGCACGGGTCGATGCGGCGCTCGATGACCAGCTTGTTGGCCTCGCTCGCCTGCATCAGGTTGGCGAAGTGGCTGCCCTGGATGCGCTTCTGGCGCATCCACACGAAGCGGGCGTCCATGGTGAGGTTGTAGCCGGTGGTGCCGGCGCAGAACACGACCATGCCGCCGCGCTTCACCACGAAGCAGCTCACCGGGAAGGTCGATTCGCCCGGATGCTCGAACACCATGTCGACGTCGACACCCTTGCCGGTGATGTCCCAGATCGCCTTGCCGAACGCGCGGCACTTCTTCATGTAGTCGGCATAGACCGCCTGGTCGCCCACCGGCGGCAACTGGCCCCAGCAGTCGAAATCCTTGCGGTTGATGACGCCCTTGGCGCCCAGCGAGAGCACGAATTCGCGTTTGGTCTCGTCCGAGATGACGCCGATGGCGTTGGCGCCCGCCGTGGCGCAGAGCTGGATGGCCATGGAGCCGAGACCGCCCGAGGCGCCCCACACCAGCACGTTGTCGCCGGGGCGGATGATGTGCGGCTTGTGGCCGAACAGCATGCGGTAGGCGGTGGCCAGCGTCAGCGTGTAGCAGGCGCTCTCCTCCCAGGTCAGGTGGCGCGGCCGGTGCATGAGCTGGCGCGCCTGGACCTTGCAGAACTGGGCGAACGAACCGTCCGGCGTCTCGTAGCCCCAGATGCGCTGCGAGGGCGAGTTCATGGGGTCGCCGCCGTTGCACTCCTCGTCGTCGCCGTCGTCCTGGTTGCAGTGCACCACGACCTCGTCGCCGACCTTGAAGCGCTTCACGCGGCTGCCGATCCTGTAGACGATGCCCGCCGCGTCCGATCCGGCCACGTGATAGGGCGCCTTGTGGACGTCGAAGGGCGAGATCGGGATGCCGAGGCCTGCCCACACGCCGTTGTAGTTGACGCCGGCCGCCATCACCAGGACGACCACCTCGTCAGGGTCGATCTCGGGCGTGTCCACCACCTCGATCTGCATGGACTGCTCGGGCGGCCCGTGGCGTTCGCGGCGAATCGTCCAGGCGTACATCTTGGGCGGCACGTAGCCCAGCGGCGGGATCTCGCCGACCTCGTACAGGTCCTTGTGGATCTGGCCGGCGGCCGGGATGGTTTCTGCGGTTGCGGGCTGCGGGCTCATGGTCGTTCACTCCTTAACGCCGGGCTGCTTTCCCGGAAGGCAGACCTTCCAAAGCAGCATTGTCCTTCAAGTCATTTTGCGGCGCAGCATGTATTATGATATTTCCGGTATGCGGTCCATCCGGAAATAAAAGACTCCGTTACCACCCGGTAGCGATAACAAACGCGAGGAGAACCTATGAGCGAGACGTCAGGCAAGGTGGCCGACTCAGGCAGGCCGAAGGGCGCCAGGGACAAGCCCTGGCTGATCCGGACCTATTCGGGCCACTCGTCCGCCAAGGCGTCGAACGAGCTCTACCGGACCAACCTGGCGCGCGGCCAGACCGGCCTTTCCGTCGCCTTCGACCTGCCGACCCAGACCGGCTACGACAGCGACCACGTGCTGGCGCGCGGCGAGGTGGGCAAGGTCGGCGTTCCCATCGGGCATCTGGGCGACATGCGCGCCCTGTTCGACGGCATCCCGCTCGAGAAGATGAACACCTCGATGACCATCAACGCGACGGCGCCCTGGCTGCTGTCGCTCTACATCGCCGCCGCCGAGGAGCAGGGCGCCGACCGCGCCCGGCTGAACGGCACGGTGCAGAACGACATCATCAAGGAGTATCTGAGCCGCGGCACCTACATCTTCCCGCCCGGCCCGTCGCTGCGCCTGACCACCGACATCATCAGCTACACCTATCGCGAGCTGCCGAAGTGGAACCCCACCAACGTGTGCTCCTACCATTTGCAGGAAGCCGGCGCGACGCCGGTGCAGGAGGTGGCGTTCGCGCTGGCGACCGCCATCGCCGTGCTCGATTCGGTGCGCGATTCGGGACAGGTGCCGAAGGACGAGTTCCCCACCGTGGTCGGCCGCATCAGCTTCTTCGTCAACGCCGGCGTGCGCTTCATCACCGAGATGTCGAAGATGCGGGCCTTCACCGAGCTGTGGGACGAGCTGACCGCCGAACGTTACGGCATCGAGGACGCCGCCCTGCGCCGCTTCCGGTACGGCGTGCAGGTCAACTCGCTGGGGCTGACCGAGCAGCAGCCCGAGAACAACGTCTACCGCATCCTCCTGTCCATGCTGGCGGTGACCCTGTCGAAGAACGCCCGCGCCCGCGCGGTGCAGCTTCCCGCCTGGAACGAGGCGCTGGGCCTGCCGCGCCCGTGGGACCAGCAGTGGAGCCTGCGCCTGCAACAGATCGTCGCCTACGAGACCGACCTGCTGGAATATGCCGACATCTTCGACGGCTCGGTGGCCATCGAGAAGAAGGTGACGGCGCTGAAGGAGGAGATCCGCGAGGAGCTGGCCCGCATCGAGGCCATGGGCGGCGCGGTCGCGGCCATCGAATCCTCCTACATGAAGCAGGCGCTGGTGCAGTCCAACAGCCTGCGCATGAACGCCATCGAATCCGGCGCGCTGCCGCTCGTGGGCGTCAACATGTTCGCCGAATCGGCGCCCTCGCCGCTCACCGGCGGCGACGGCGCGATCCTGACGGTCGACGATTCCGCCGAGCACGAGCAGGTCGAGCACCTGAAGGCCTGGCGCGCGGGCCGCGACGAGGCGACGGTGAAGGCCGCGCTCGCCGAGCTTGCCGCCGCGGCGAAGGAAGGGCGCAACATGATGCCGCCCTCCATCGCGGCGGCGAAGGCCGGCGTCACCACCGGCGAATGGGGCCAGACCCTGCGCGAGATCTTCGGCGAGTACCGCGCCCCCACCGGCGTCGGCCGCGCCGCCAGCGACAAGGGCGCCGACCTGTCGGCCGTGCAGGCCAAGGTCGAGGCGGTCTCGGCCCGGCTGGGCCGGCGGCTGAAGATCCTGGTCGGCAAGCCCGGCCTCGACGGCCATTCCAACGGCGCCGAGCAGATCG
>CAZVVC010000187.1:0-7489 GCA_964630425.1 uncultured Bifidobacterium sp.
CGAAGGCCGCTTGCAGGCGCTCGCGGCCTTCCTTGTTCAGCGCGGCGATGGCGTGGCGCAGCTTGCCGATGGCGGCCTCGAGATCGTCGCGCTCGCGCACCATGTTGTCGAGCTGGGCCTGCACCTCGACCGCTTCGTCGTCGGCGCGCAGATTGACCGGCCCCACGGTGTCGCGCTCGCGGCGCAGCCGTTCCAGATTGGCGGCGACCGCCTCCATCTCGGGCAGCGGGCCGTCGCCGTGCTCGGACAGCGCCAGCGTCTGCTCGGGCCGGCAATCCAGGTCCTCGGCGATCTGGGCGATGACGTTGTCGAACCGCTCCTGAGCGTGTTCGGCGTCCGCCTCGGCGCGCACGCGCTGCTCGCGGGACCGGGACAGTTCCTGCTCGGCGGCGCGCAGCGCGCCGTCCCGCGCCGACAGCTCGGAGTCCGCCTCGGCCAGCGCGGCGGCGGCGGCCTGGCGCTTCTCCTCGGCCGCGGCGATCATCTCGGCGAGGCGCGCGCGCTTGTCCTCGATCCCGGCGGGCTGATCCTTCAGCGCGTCGAGCGCCGTCTCGGCCTCGGCCTTGCGCGCGCCGAGCTGGGCGATCTGCGCGGCGGCGCCGGCGGCGCGGTTCTTCCAGGACGCCTCGTCCCGGTCGACGGCCGACAGCCGGTTGGCGCGAAGGCCCGCCTCGCGGGTCAGGCCGTCGCGCGCCGCCCTCGCCTCGGACAGGGCGTTGCGGCAGGCGTCCACCTCGCGGCGCAGCGCCGCCACGGGTTCGTTGAAGCTGTCGGCCGGCGGCAGCGCCTTCAGCGCGCCTTGCAGCTCGGCCAGCCGGCCCTCGTTGCCGGCGAGGTCCTCGCGCAGCCGGGCCTCGGTGTCCTGGAGGGCGGCGATCCGGCTGTTCTGCTCGGCCAGCAGCCGCGCCACCCTGGCCTCGGCGTTGCGCGCGGCGATCAACGCTTCCTCGCTCTCGCGGACCAGCCGCTGGGCGGTCTTGTCGCGGGTCGCCGCCTTGTCGAGCGCGTCGACCAGCGCCGACAGTGCCTGCTGCGCGGCGGCCAGCGCCGACTCCATGCCGGCCAGCTCCTTGCGGACGGCCTCCAGCCGGTTGCGCTGCTCCAGCCTGGTGGCGGCGGCGCTGGGCGCGCCTGCCCGCGTCACCTTGCCGTCCCAGCGCCAGGCGTCGCCCGCGCGGCTGACCAGGATCTGGCCCGGCAGCAGCGACGGATGCAGCCGGTCGCCTTCCGCGGCATCCACCACGCCGATCTGCGACAGGGCGCGCGCCAGGGCGGCGGGGCCGGTGACGAAGCCCGTCAGCGGCCTGGCGCCGGCGGGCAGGGCGGCGCCGTCGACGGGCGGCAGGGTCTGCCAGAAGGCCGCGGCCTCGGCGCTTTCCGACAGGTCCAGATCCTCGCCGAAAGCGGCCGCCAGCGCCGCTTCGTAGCCCGACTTCACCTTGATCTGGTCGAGGATGGGCGTGAAGCCGCCGCGCGCGGTCTGGGTGAGGGCGGCAAGGCCGCGTTCCTCGGCCTGCAATTCGCGCACCTTGCCGCGCAGTTCGTCGAAGGCGGCGCGGGCCCGGGCTTCCTCGGCCTGCGCCGCCTGGCGGGCGGCGTTGGCGGCGTCCAGTTCGGCCCGGGCGTCCTCGACCTTCAGGCGCGCCTGCGCGACGGCGCGCGCCGCGTCCTGCTCGGCGTTGTCGGCGGCCTTCCCGGCGATCAGCTTCGCCTTCTCGGCCTCGGTGGCATGCAGCCGCTCCTTCAGGCGGGCGACCTGCTGGGAAAGCTGGCTGGCCTGCTCGGTCAGGCCGCGGCGGCGGGCGGCGGCTTCCGCCGCCTTGCCGTTGAGGTCGTCGAGCGCGCCCTCGGCGGCGGCGGTCTCGCCGGCGATCCGCTCGACGGCCTGCCGCGCGGCCTCCATCCGCTCGGGATGGCCGGCTTCCTCCTCGGCCAGCAGCGCCCGCTCGGCGGCGAGCTGTTCCAGATGGCCGGCCGCGTCCCGCGCCTGGGCTTCCTCGCGGCCGATGTCGCCGGCGATCTGGGCGAGGCGCGATTGCAGGCCGGCGATGGCGTCGCGCAGGCGGCGCGCCTCGGCGTCCAGGTTCTCCTGCTCGACCTTCAGCCGGTGCGTGGCGGCGGCGGCCTCGGTGGCGGCATCGCGCAGCGGCGGCAGTCTGGCGCTCGCCTCGGCCTGGGCGGCGCTGGCGGCGGCGGCGGCGCGGGTCCGTTCGGCGACCAGGCCTTCGGCGTCCTTCAGGGTCTGCTTCGCCGCGGCCAGCGCGTCCGTCGCGTGCAGCCAGCGCAGATGCAGCATCATCGCCTCGGCGGCGCGCAGCCGGCCGCTCAGCGTCTTGTAGCGCGCCGCCTGCCGCGCCTGCCGCTTCAGGCTGGCGAGCTGGGCCTCGATCTGGACCATGATGTCGGCCAGCCGCTCCAGATTGGTCGTCGCCGCCTTCAGCCGCAGCTCGGCCTCGTGGCGGCGCGAATGCAGGCCGCTGGTGCCGGCGGCCTCCTCCAGGATGGCGCGCCGGTCCTTGGGCTTGGCGGCGATCAGCGCGCTGATGCGGCCCTGCGAGACCAGCGACGGCGAATGGGCGCCTGTCGCCAGGTCGGCGAACAGGAGCTGCACGTCGCGGGCGCGGACCTCCTTGCCGTTCAGCCGGTAGACCGAGCCGGCGTCGCGCTCGATGCGGCGCGATATCTCGATCTGGTCGTTGTCGTTGAAGGTGACGGGGGCCGTCCTGTCGGCGTTGTCCATCATCAGGGTGACTTCGGCCAGGTTGCGCGGCGGGCGCACCGCCGTCCCGGCGAAGATCACGTCCTCCATGCCCTCGCCGCGCATGTTCGAGGGCTTGGTCTCGCCCATCACCCAGCGCAGCGCCTCCAGCAGGTTCGACTTGCCGCAGCCGTTCGGCCCCACGATCCCCGTCAGACCGGGTTCGATGTACAGCTCCGTCGGATCGACGAAGGACTTGAACCCGGTCAGTCTGAGGCGCTGGAACTGCACGCGGTGTCTCCGGCGGGTCTACTTCTTGGCGAGGGCGTCGTTGATGGCCTTCGCCAGATCGGCATAGGCGGGCGAGTCGGCGAGCGTGCCGTTGACGACGATGGCCGGCGTGCCGTTCACGCCGTAGCGGTTGCGGGCCTCGTCCATGCGGTTGGCCAGATGGTCCTTCAGCGGCTTGTTGGCCAGGCAGGCCTGGTACTTCTCCTCGGTGACGCCGTGGTCCGCGCCGTATTTCAGCAGACGGTTCTGCGTCGCCTTGCGCGAGACCTCGCTGATCGGGCCGGGCGCGGGCATCCACTGGTTCTGGTCGGCGAACAGCTTGCCCAGCACCGCGAAATAGCTGTCGGCGCCCGCGCAGCGCGCCAGGATCGAGGCGTCGACCGCGTAGGAATCGAGCGGGAACTCGCGGAAGATGAAGCGGACCTTGCCGGTGTCGATGAAGTCGCGCTTCAGCAGCGGGAAGGTGTCCTTCTGGAAGTGCGCGCAGTGCGGGCAGGTCATCGAGGCGAACTCGATCACCGTGACCGGCGCGTCCACCGACCCTTCGGCCATGTCGTCCAGCGGCACGCCGGGAATGGGCTGCTGGTGCGCCGGATCGGTCTCGGCCGGCGGGGCGGCCTCGCTGGTCGTGGCCGCCTCGGCGTTCTGCTCGGGCTCGGCCGGCGCCTTGGCGCCGCCGTCACCGCAGGCGGCGAGGAACAGGCCCAGCGACAGCAGCAGGGCGGCCGGAAGGCGATACATCTGCGACAGGCGATTTTGATGCTGTGTCATGGGTCATCCACAAGATGTTGTGTGAGTATAGGGGTTTCATCGGAGGGTCACAATAGCGCCGGACGCTCAATCGGGCGTCTTGCCGTCGGCCAGCAGCCGCCGTCCCAGACGGGCCAGCGCATCCTTCACGGGACCCGGTTTGAGGCCTTCCAGGCTGTCGCGCAGGCCGGTCTCGGCGCTCGGCGATAGGGGCGCTTCCGCCTTGGGACGGCGCACGGCCGCGCGGGGAAGCGGCCCCTGCTTCATGACGAGCCTCGACACGGCGCGGTATCCGTAGAAGGTGTTCACCCTGTCGAGGATCTGGGGCGTGAGGTGCTGGAACTCCAGCGCGAAGCTGCTTTCGACGCGGATGAACAGGGTGCCGTCGATGCGTTCGCCCTGTGGGAAGCGCAGCCGCTCGGGCATGGAGCGCGACGCCAGCAGCGGGCCGACGACCTCGCGCCAGCGGGTGACGATCTCGTTCTGGGCGAATCCCTGGCGGCGCAGCGCCGGACTCAGCAACGGCCGCGCAAGGTCGCCGAAGCGGCGGGGTCCGTGTCCTGTGCGGGTTGCGGTCATGGACTAGTGTTTTGACAGCGTGCCGGTTGACTGGCAACGATTTTCCCGGCCATTGATGGAACGATGACCTTGCCGGAAACCCAGCGTCTCCAAGCCGACCTGCTCGCCTGGTACGACCGCCATCGCCGCGACCTGCCGTGGCGCGCGGCGCCGGGCGAGTCCGCCGATCCCTATGCGGTCTGGCTCAGCGAGATCATGCTGCAGCAGACCACCGTGGCCACGGTGAAGGGCTATTTCGCGCGCTTCCTCGAGCGTTGGCCGACGGTGACGGCCCTGGCCGCCGCGCCGCTCGATCAGGTGCTCACCGAATGGGCCGGGCTGGGCTATTACGCGCGGGCGCGCAACCTGCACAAATGCGCCGCCGCGGTGGTCGAGCGCCACGGCGGGCGGTTCCCTCCGGACGAGGCGGCGCTGCTGGCGCTGCCGGGGATCGGCGCCTACACGGCCGCGGCGGTCTCGGCCATCGCCTTCGGCCGCAAGGCGACCGTCGTCGACGGCAATGTGGAGCGCGTGGTCAGCCGGCTCCATGCCATCGAGACGCCGCTTCCCGATTCGAGGCCGGAAATCCGCCGCCGGACCGAAGCGCTGACGCCCGACCGGCGCGCGGGGGACTTCGCCCAGGCCATGATGGATCTGGGCGCGACCGTGTGCACGCCGCGCGGCCCGCTGTGCATGATGTGCCCGTTGTCCCCGGGCTGCGCCGCGCGCGCCGCCGGCATCGCCGCCGACCTGCCGCGCCGGAAGGACAAGAAACCCCGCCCGACCCGCTACGGCATGGCGTTCTGGCTGGAGCGTTGGGGCAGGGCGGGCCGCGAGGTGCTGCTGCGCCGCCGCCCCGAGACGGGGTTGCTGGGCGGCATGATGGAAATCCCGTCCAGCCCGTGGGTGGAGGACGACACCGCCGACGGCTGGAGCCACGCGCCGGCCCAGGCCGACTGGACGGCGGTCGACGAACCGGTGGTCCACGTCTTCACCCACTTCCGGCTGGAGCTGGACGTGGTGAAGGCCGAGGTGTCGGCCGCCGCGAACGCCGACGGGGTATGGGCGCCGGTGGATCGGCTGGCCGATTACGCGCTGCCCACGGTGATGACCAAGGTGGTGAAAGCGGCGAGGGAGTAGCTTCGGCTTTTCCACCTCCGAAGTGCAACTCTCAACGTCCGTATCTGCCCGCCTTCAGCCCTCTCGGTTGTGGGGTGGCAAGACAGGTCGGTGATGAACCATATTTTTCGTTGGATGAGGCCCGGCCGCTGTCAGCCAGCCCTATGATCGCCTGGTTTCCCCATGCGCGGGAATGACGGCTGGGGGCATGGCTTGACGGCCCTGGGGATCAGACCACCATTGTCGACCGCAGCTTCTGGCGCAGCAGATCGATGGGGACGAGGCTGCCCTTGTGCTCGAAGTGCCAGAAGGTCCAGCCGTTGCAGGCGGGCGCGCCCTGGACGCGGGCGCCGATCTGGTGGATCGAGCCGGTCGAGTCCATGGCCGACAGCGAGCCGTCGGCGCGCACCTTCGCGCGGTGCCGCTTGGTGGGATCGTAGAGTGTCGTGCCCGGTTGCAGCAGGCCCTGCTCGACCACCGTGCCGAAGGGGATGCGCGGCTGGGCGCGCTTGGAGCCGATGACCTCGACGGCGTCGTCAGGCAGGGCGCGCACCTTGGCCAGCCGGTCCAGCGCCACCTCGATGTAGCGGCGCTCACGCTCGATGCCGATGTAGTGGCGGCCCAGCCGCTTGGCGACGGCGCCCGAGGTGCCCGAGCCGAAGAACGGGTCGAGGATCACGTCGCCGCGATGGGTGGTGGCGAGGACGATCCGGTGCAGCAGCGCCTCGGGCTTCTGGGTGGCGTGGGCCTTCTGGCCGTCCACCTTCAGCCGCTCGCGGCCCGAGCAGATCGGGAACAGCCAGTCCGAGCGCATCTGCAGATCGTCGTTGGAGACCTTCATGGCCTCGTAGTTGAAGGTGTACTTCTTCTGCCGCTCGTCCTTGGCGCACCAGATCAGCGTCTCGTGGGCGTTGGTGAAGCGGGTGCCCTTGAAGTTCGGCATCGGGTTGGTCTTGCGCCACACCACATCGTTCAGCATCCAGAAGCCCAGGTCCTGGAGCGCCGCGCCGATGCGGAAGATGTTGTGATAGGTGCCGATCACCCACAGCGCGCCGTCGTCCTTCAGGACGCGGCGGGCCTCGCCCAGCCAGGCGCGGGTGAAGGCGTCGTAGTCGCCGAAGCCGGCGAACTTGTCCCAGTCGTCGTCGACGCCGTCGACCCTGGAATTGTCCGGCCGGTGCAGCTCCTGCTTGAGCTGGAGGAAATAGGGCGGGTCGGCGAACACCAGGTTCACCGATTTGTCGGGCAGCGAGCGCATCACCTCGATGCAGTCGCCTTCCATGATGGTGTCGAGCCGCAAGCCCGGATTGTCCATGTTTCCCACCCTTTTGTCGTCCGGCCTTGTGGCCGATTCGCGCCATGGTGAGTCACGCGATTCTTCACGTCAACACTTAACTTTTTGGATTCATGAAGTTGAATCAAATGGTTGTCGAAGAATTCTGATTCATGAGTCGATGAACGGGCTCGAAGCTTCTACGATGATGAGGGGATATTCCTACCAGAGTTAGCGCCCGCTGGTGTTCGGGCGTACCATATCCTGCGTTGCGCTCCCATCCGTAGTGGGGATGGTCCAGCGCCAGCTCGGTCATGATCCGGTCGCGGGTGACCTTGGCGACGATCGAGGCCGCCGCGATGGACAGGCTGAGGGCGTCGCCGCCGACCACCGTCCGGCAGGCGCAGGGAAGCTGCTTCGGCTTCTGGTTGCCGTCGATCAGCAGGTGGCCGGGCGCCACCGGCAGCGCCTCGACGGCGCGGGTCATGGCGAGGAAGGTGGCCTGCAAGATGTTGATGCGGTCGATCTCCTCGACGCTGGCGATGCCCACGCCCACATGGGCCGAGGCGGCGATCAGGCCGTGCAGGGCCTCGCGCCGGTCGCGCGTCAGCTTCTTGGAATCGTCGATGCCGTCTGGGATGCGCGGCATGTCGAGGATGACGGCGGCCGCCACCACCGGCCCGGCCAGCGGCCCGCGCCCCGCCTCGTCAACCCCGGCGACGATGCCGCCGATCTCGAGCTCGATGGAATAATCCGGCATGGGGCGGTTGTAGCACGGCGGGACGCGATGATGAATCCCA
>CAZVVC010000188.1:0-6383 GCA_964630425.1 uncultured Bifidobacterium sp.
CGTCCGCTCGTCGGCGTCGAGCCGGGCGAGGCCGAGCAGTTCGCGGGTGCCGCCCGAGATGCGCTGGGCCAGCCGCAGCGCCAGGCCCACGCGCCGGGCGCGCGCGATCTCGTCGGCGTCCAGCATGTCCCGCGCGCGGCTGGTCACCGGCGCCTCGACGATGCCGCCGTTGAGCACGAACAGCGCCAGGCCGATGAAGGCGCGTCCCGGATGATCGGTGCCCAGCACCTGCGCCAGCATGATCTGGTCCATGGCCAGCTCGGCCCGGTAGCTCGGATGGCCCGACCAGGCGATGTCGCTGAGCAGGCAGACCGCGTAGCGCAGGCGCTTCTCGCGCGGGTTCTCGCGCTTGAACAGCGGGTCGATCCAGCGCATCAGATCGTCGCCATGCTCCGGGAAGCGGCTGCGGCGCTGCGCCATCTCGCGGCAGAAGGCCAGCAACGGGTCCGCCCGCTTCAGCTCCTCCGGCGCGTGGTGGAACAGGATGCCCTCACGCAGCCCCAGGCCGGAGATGACGACCCGCTTGGGCGCCACGACCTTCAGTATCCGCTGGAGGATCGCGGCCGCGACGGGCAGCATGGCGACGCGCTTCTTGGCGATGCCGGCGGCCAGCACCTCGGCCTCGTTCATGTGGCTGGAGAGGTTGCGCAGAAAGCGCCTCAGCTCCTCGCGCTCGATCTCGTAATTGTGCAGGATGCGCAGCGGATAGCCGCACGCCTCCATGTGCAGCCTGGCGATAGCGCGCCAGGTGCCGCCGACGGCGTAGAAGTTGCGGCGGCTGAAGTCCTTCAGCCAGGGCAGGCCGCCCAGCGCGGCGTCGATGGTGCGGTTGGTCGCGGCGATGTTGCCGTCATGCGCGTCCATGAGGCGCAGCGTGCCGAGGGGAAGCGATTCGGCCTGCTGCACGCCGCCCTTCGAGATGCCGACCAGCTCCAGGCTGCCGCCGCCCAGGTCGCCGGCGATGCCGTCGGCCTCGGGGATCGCCGCGATCACGCCGAGGGCGGCGTAATGGGCCTCCTCGGCGCCGGAGATGATCCGCAGCCTGCGGCCGCCGGTCACCGCCTCGACCCGCGCGGCGAACTCGTCGCGGTTGGCCGCCTCGCGCACCGCCGCCGTGGCGACGATATCCAGATGCGACACGCGCATCTGGTCGGTCAGCGTGACGTAGCGGTGGATGGTGTCGATCGCCATTTCCATGCTGGAAGGCGCGAGCCGTCCGGTCGTCGCCAGCGACTTGCCCAGGCCGCAGAACGCCTTCTCGTTGAAGATCAGTTGCGGGATGCGGCCTTGCAGGTCGAACGCCACCAGGCGCACCGTGTTCGAGCCCACGTCGATGACGGCGATACGCGCGGGTACCTGCCAGATGAAATCCTTGGTCAGGGGTCGTACAGCTACGTTCATCAGGCTCGACGCGCTCCTTTCTGGCGGCGCTAACCTAACGGCGACCGGCTTTCGATAAAACCCTCAATCGGCGCAGGGCCGTCAATCTTCGTCCAGCACCAGCGTCGGCGCGGGCTTGTCGCGAAGCGCCTGCCCCCGGCCCGACAGGCTGGGATTGGTCATGAAGTATTTGTGGGCGTTGAAGCTGTCGGGTCCGGCCTCCTCGCGCACATAGGTGCCGTCGGGCTGTAGCCACCAGGTCTGCTGCTCGTCGTTGAGGCTGGCCACCATGACCTGGTCCATCACCTGGGCGTGGACGGTGGGGTTCTCCAGCGGGATGAGTGTCTCGACCCGGCGGTAGAAGTTGCGCGGCATCCAGTCGGCCGACGAGATGAAGACCAGGCCGTCCTTGGACGGCAGGTCGTGCCCCGCGCCGAAGCAGATGATCCGCGAATGCTCGAGGAAGCGGCCGACGATGCTCTTGACCCGGATGTTCTCCGAAAGGCCCTTCACGCCCGGCCGCAGGCAGCAGATGCCGCGCACGATCAGGTCGATCTTCACGCCGGCCTGGCTGGCCTCGTACAGGGCGTCGATGATCGAGGCGTCGACCAGCGAATTCATCTTCGCCCAGATCTCCGCGTGACGTCCGGCCTTGGCATGGTCGATCTCGGCCCGGATCAGCTCCAGCAGCCTGGGCTGGAGCGTGATGGGCGAGATGGAGATCTTCTCGAAGTCGCGCGGCTCGGCATAGCCGGTCAGGTAGTTGAACAGCCGCGTCGCGTCGCGGGCGATGACGGGGTCGACCGTGAAGAACGACAGGTCGGTGTAGATGCGCGCGGTGATCGGGTGATAGTTGCCGGTGCCGAAATGCACGTAGGTCCGCAGGTCCCTGCCCTCGCGCCGGACCACCAGCGACACCTTGGCGTGGGTCTTCAGCTCGAGGAAGCCGTAGACCACCTGCACGCCGGCGCGCTCCAGGTCGCGCGCCCACTGGATGTTCGCCGCCTCGTCGAAGCGCGCCTTCAGCTCGACCAGGGCGGTCACCGACTTGCCGGATTCGGCGGCGTCGATCAGCGCCTTGACGATGGGCGAATGCTCGCTGGTCCGGTACAGCGTCTGCTTGATGGCGACCACGTTGGGATCGGCCGCCGCCTGGCGGATGAACTGGACGACGACGTCGAAGCTCTCATAGGGATGGTGGACGACGATGTCCTTCTGCTGGATGGCCGCGAAGCAGTCGCCGCCCATGTCGCGGATGCGCTCGGGGAAGCGCGGATTGAACGGCTCGAACTTCAGGTCGGGCCGGTCGTCGACGATGAGCTGCTTGGTGTCCGAAAGGCCAAGGATGCCGTCGACCGCGAACACGTCGTGCTCGTCCACCTGCAATTCCTCGATGACGAAACGGCGCAGGGATTCGGGCATGCTCCCGCTGACCTTGAGACGGATCACCCGGCCGCGCCGCCGGCGCTTCAGCGCGGTCTCGAACAGGCGCACCAGGTCCTCGGCCTCCTCCTCGATCTCGATGTCGCTGTCGCGCACGATGCGGAACTCGCCGCGTCCGACCAGCGAATAGCCGGGAAAGAGCTGATCGAGGAACAGGGTGATGACGTTCTCGAGCGAGATGAACCGGATCGCGGTGCCGGGCAGCCGCATGAAGCGGTCGATCTGCCGGGGCAGCGGGATGAGCGCGTTCATCGGCGTGCCGTCCCGGTTCCGCCGGAGCTGCATGGCGAGCACGAAGCCCAGATTGGGAATGAACGGGAACGGGTGCGCCGGATCGATGGCCAGGGGCGTGAGCACGGGGAACACGTCCTCGAGGAAGCGGTCCTCCAGCCAGGCGCGTTCCTGGGGACTGAGATCGGTATTGCCGACCACGGCGATTCCCGCCTCGGCCAGCAGGCGGTGCAGCCCGCGCCAGCAATCCTGCTGCTGGCGCAGCAGCACGTTCGCGGCGTCGTTGATGGCGTTGATCTGCTGCGTCGCGGTCAGCCCGTCGTCGCTGACGGTCTCGATGCCGGCGTTGATCTGGCCGCGGATGCCGGCGACGCGCACCATGTAGAATTCATCGAGGTTGCTGGCCGAGATGGACAGGAAGCGGACGCGCTCCAGCAGCGGATGCGCCGGATTCATCGCCTCCTCGAGCACCCGCGTGTTGAACGCCAGCCACGACAGCTCGCGGTTGATGAAGCGCGACGGCGAGTCCATGTCGATCGCCGGGGCGGCGGTGACGTCGTGGTCGTCGACGGCGATGGAGTCTGATTGAGACGCGGAACTGTCGGTCACCTGGAAACCCTTCTCAGCAAATCGGGTCCACGCTATCCGTCATGTGTGACGGTTGCGTGACAGCGGCGTGAGGGTTCACAGACCGAGGATGCGTTTCGCGAAGCGCGGCGTGATCGGCCGCTTCTCGCTCAACGCGGCACGGTCCAGCCGTTCGATCGCCTCG
Source organism: uncultured Bifidobacterium sp. (assembly GCA_964630425.1). GTDB lineage: Bacteria > Pseudomonadota > Alphaproteobacteria > SMXS01 > SMXS01 > RI-34. The sequence goes on from CAZVVC010000188.1 coordinate 3,827, forward strand.
CCGAGCATGGCGAAGGAGCGTTCCACCCGCGTGAGCATATAATTGAGCAGCTCCGGCGTCACGGCAAGCTGCCGGTCCGAAAACAGTTTGACGGTCACCGCCGCGAGGAGCGCGTCGTCGGGGTCCGAAAGCGGCGCGGCGGGCGCCGCCTGGAGCCGGGACGACAGATCGGGCAGCGTCAGCTTCCAGTCGCGCACCGGGCCGCGGCCGGTGACGAGCAGGCTGCCGCCATGCTCCCGCGTCCAGTTGAACAGGTGGAACAGGGCGGTTTCGTCGGCGACGGCGCCGTTGATGTCGAGGCAGACGGACCTGCCGCGTTCCGCCTCGGGCATCAGCGCGGCGATGTCGGCGCCCTCGCTCCAGACGGCGTCCGCCGTCTGCTGCCACACCCGCGCGAGATGCGTCTTGCCGCTGCCGGCGGGCCCGTGCAGCACCAGGCAATGGCCGAGCCAGCCGGGCCAGCGGTCTATCCAGTCGACGGCGTCGCGGTTGCACGGCGCGACCAGGAAATCCTCCCGGCCCAGCGCCGGCCGGGCCGGCAGATCGAAGGCAAGCTGCATCCCGTTCCTAGCGGCGCGGCGCGACGTACCAGTCTCCGTTCCTTTCGGACATGTCGAGGCCGTACTGCACCATCGCGCTGGCGAGCTGCTGCGGCGGGACGGTGACCGACATGTCGAACACCGCCCGGTTGGTGGACATGGCCTGCACCGCCGGATTCTTCACGATGGGCGCCTTCCTCAGGCGCTCCCTCACCGTGACGAATTGCTGCAGCGAGCTCATGTCGAGCACGGCGGTGATCTTGGTCTGCGGGCCCTGCCCGACCATCGCGTTGCGCTTCCATGCGCTGGTCACGTCCTCGCCGATCTCGCGCGCCGCGCGCATGAGCATGGCGTCGACGGTCTCGCCCGTCTGCTGGGCGAACTCCACGTCCTCGGTCCGCTCGCCGGCCAGGCCGTAATGGCGCGTGCTGACGCGCAGCCTGGCGGCGCCGCCCTGGTTCTCCAGCGTGGCGACGGGCACCAGCACCTGGGTGGTGTTGTAGCGCCGGCCGATGGCCTCCAGCCACGGCCCGTCTCCCTGCGCCACCTCGGCGGCGCCGGGACCGCGGGCGTCGAGATCCTGCGCCTTGGGCACGGTCAGCGCCAGGAGGTTCTCGTTCCAGTTGAGCCGGTTCCAGGCGACCCACCAGGGATTCGAATCGCTCTGCATGCGCGGCGCGCCCTGGTTCAGCACCGGCAGGACGATCACCGGATGGGCGGGCGCCTCGGCGAAGGGGATGTTGCTGCGCCCCAGCAGCGCGCGGATGCCGCCGCCGCTGAAGGTGATGTTCAGCTTGCCGATATAGCGCGTGCTGGAATAGCGCTCCTCGGCGAATTCGATGCTCTGCACGAGGCGCGAGACGCTGTTGCCGCCGAGGCGCGGCAGGCGGGCGCGGTCCTCCTTGAGCGTCATGCGGCGCAGCAGCATGTCGAGCGCCCGCGACTGCGCCTCGCCGATGGCGATGTTGCGCGCGTTCGCGGCCGTGTCGGCGGTGACGTCGACCGGCACTTCCTTGACGGTGAAGGGATCGAAATACTCCTGGGCGCGGGCCTGGGAGACGGTCGACGCGGCGGCCATGCACAGCAGGACGATGGCGGCGGCGAAGGAATGCGAGCGCAAGTCGGGCCTGAAAATTTTCATGCCGTTACTATATCAGCGCCGGCGAGCGGGCCTCCACACAATATGGGAGTCGATTTCGCGGCGGCGAATCCGTAAGTTCGCGCCGAACAGTCCCGGAAAAACCCAGTGACACGCAACATCGAGCCTCTCAGCTACAAGACCGCCGGCGTCGACATCGACGCGGGCAACGCGCTTGTCGACCGCATCAAGCCGCTGGCCGCCGCGACCCGCCGCGCCGGTTCGAACGCCGATCTCGGCGGATTCGGCGCGTTCTTCGACCTGAAGGCCGCCGGCTACGAGGACCCCATCCTGGTGGCGTGCAACGACGGCGTCGGCACCAAGCTGAAGGTGGCCATCGACAGCGGCCGCCACGACACGGTCGGCATCGACCTCGTCGCCATGTGCGTCAACGACCTGGTGGTCCAGGGCGCCGAGCCGCTGCTGTTCCTCGACTATTTCGCCACCGGCAAGCTCGACGTGGACGACGCGGCGGCGGTGATCGCCGGCATCGCCGAGGGCTGCCGCCAGGCGGGCTGCGCCCTGATCGGCGGCGAGACGGCCGAGATGCCGGGCATGTACGCCGCCGGCGACTACGACCTGGCCGGCTTCGCCGTCGGCGCCGTGGAGCGCGGCCAGCAGCTCACGGGCGCCGCCGTCGCGCCTGGAGACATCGTGTTAGGACTTTCCTCCACCGGATTGCATTCCAACGGTTTTTCTCTTGCCCGAAAGGTGGTGGAGCGGAGCGGCCTCGCCTATTCGGACCCGGCGCCGTTCGATCCCTCGCGGTCGCTGGGCGAGGCGCTGCTGACGCCCACGCGCATCTATGTGGCGAGCTGCCTCGCGGCGCTGCGCGCGGGCGTGGTGCACGCTCTCGCCCATATCACGGGCGGCGGTCTGG
>CAZVVC010000188.1:6393-7489 GCA_964630425.1 uncultured Bifidobacterium sp.
GAGAACCTTCCCCGCGTGCTGCCCAGGGGCGTCGTCGCGGAACTGGACAAGGGCTCCTGGACGCGCCCGGCCGTGTTCGGCTGGATGCAGCAGGAAGGCAACGTGCCCGAGGACGACATGATCCGCACCTTCAACAACGGCATCGGCATGGCGGTCGCCGTGCCGGCGGCGCGGGCGGCGGAGGCCGAGGCGCTGTTCGAGGCCCACGGCGAGACCGTCTTCCGCATCGGCCGGATTCGCGCCCGCGCGGGCGACGAGCCGCAGGTCAGCCTGGTCTGATGCGCTTCGCCATCCTGATCTCCGGCCGGGGCAGCAACATGAAGGCGCTGCTCGAGGCGTGCGCCGGGGGCGAGCATCCAGCCAGGCCGGTGATCGTCATCTCCAACAAGGCGGATGCGGCGGGGCTGGAAACGGCGGCGTCGTTCGGCGTGCCCACCAAGGTCATCAGCCACAAGGACTATGCCTCGCGCCACGAATTCGACGAGGCGCTGCACCGGGCGATCGTCGAGAGCGGCGCCGAGGCGATCTGCCTCGCCGGCTTCATGCGGCTGCTGGAGGCCGAGTTCGTCGAGCGCTGGCGCGACCGCATCCTCAATATCCACCCGTCCCTGCTGCCGGCCTACAAGGGCCTGCACACCCATCAGCGCGTGCTGGAGGATGGCGTGCGCTTTTCAGGCTGCACGGTGCATTTCGTGCGGCCCGAGATGGACGACGGCCCCATCGTTTTCCAGGCCTGCGTCCCCGTGCGTCCGGGTGACACCGAGGAGACGCTGTCCGCACGCGTGCTTGAATGGGAGCACCGGCTCTATCCGCTCGCCCTGCGCCTGATGGCCGAGGGCAAGCTGCGGGTCGAGGGCAACGTCGTCCATGTGGATGCGCCGCTGGCCGTCCAGGACGGCCTCATGAACCCGCGCCCCGTCTGATCCGGGAGGGGCCGGGCCCTGGAGGCCCGGGCTTCGAGACGGCCCTGCGGGCCTCCTCAGCCCTCTCGGTGGTGGGGAGACCGGTCTTATCCCAAACCGGGAGCCCTGAGGAGCGGCAAAGCCGCGTCGCGAAGCCTGTCCTGAGCGACGCCGCAGGCGGCGTCGAAGGGGGC
>CAZVVC010000189.1:0-7407 GCA_964630425.1 uncultured Bifidobacterium sp.
GGGTCACGCGCGGGAACCAGGGCTTCAGGCTGTCGATGCCGCCTTCCTTGGCCTTGCCGCCCGCGATCCAGTGCACCGCCTCGAAGCTGTCGAGGGCGCGCTCGGTGGCGTCGGCGTTGGTGGCCTTGGAATCGTTGACGAAGCGCACGCCGCGCACGGTGCCCACATTCTCCATGCGATGCGCGAGGCCGGGGAAGCTGCGCAGCCCGGCCTCGATGGCCTCCGGCGCGAAACCCAGCGCGCGCGCCGCCGCATAGGCCGCCGCCGCGTTCTGCCAGTTGTGCCGGCCGCGCAGGCTCTCGATGCCCGCGAGCGACAGCACCGGCGCATCGGCGGAGAGATCGGCGTCATAGAGCCGCGCATCCTCGACCGACAGGCCGCGCGCGGCGCGTCCCTTCACGGTGACGGCGACCACCTTGCGGCCCGCGGCCTCGAGGCGGCCGGCGGCCTCCTGGCCGTAGTCGTCGTCGACGCCGATGATCGCGGTGCCGCCCCGGTCCTGCCAGTCGAAGATGCGGCGCTTGACGGCCACGTAGCCGGCCATGCCGCCGTGCCGGTCGAGATGGTCGGGCGTGGTGTTGAGCAGGATCGCCACCTGCGGGCGCAGGTTGGCGGTCAGGTCGATCTGGTAGGACGACATCTCGATGACGTAGACGCCGCCCGGCGGCAGCGGCTCCAGATCGAGGATCGGCGTGCCGATGTTGCCGCAGGCGACCGCGGCGCGGCCGCACGCCTCGACCAGATGCGCCAGCAGCGCGGTGGTGGTGGACTTGCCGTTGGTGCCGGTGACCACGGCGACGTCGTGGCGCGGCAGGCCCGGCGCGGCCTGGGCGAACAGGTCGATATCGCCGACGATGGGACGGCCCGCCGCCCGCGCCGCCGAGACCACGGCATGGGGCCGCGGATGGGTGAGCGGCACGCCCGGGCTGAGGACAAGGGCGGCCTGACGGCGCCAGTCCAGCTCGGACGGCGGCACGAGGCGCAGGCCCGCCGCTTCGGCCCGCGCGCGGCTTTTGGGGTTGTCGTCCCACACGGTCACGTCGGCGCCGCCCGCCGCCAGCGCCCGCGCCGAAGCGATGCCGCTCCGCGCGAGTCCGAAAACGGCGACGGCCCGATCCTGATATGCGGTGACGGGGATCATCGGCGCGCTACCTCAGCTTCAGGGTCGAGAGGCCGATGAGGGCGAGCACCAGCGAGATGATCCAGAACCGCACGACGATGGTGGATTCGGCCCAGCCCTTCTGCTCGTAGTGATGATGGAGCGGGGCCATGCGGAACACGCGCTTGCCCGTGGTCTTGAACGACAGCACCTGGACGATGACCGAGACGGTCTCGAGTACGAACAGGCCCCCGACGATCACCAGCACCAGCTCGTGCTTGATGATGACCGCGACCGCGCCCAGCGCGCCGCCCAGCGCCAGGCTGCCGGTGTCGCCCATGAATACCATCGCGGGCGGGGCGTTGAACCACAGGAAGCCGAGGCAAGCGCCGATCAGCGCGGCGAGGAACACCGCCAGCTCGCTGGCGCCCGGCACGTAGTGGACCTGGAGATAGTCGGCGAAGGTGGAATAGCCGACCAGATAGGCCAGCAGCGCGAAGGTCGCCGAGGCGATGATCACCGGCATGGTGGCGAGGCCGTCGAGCCCGTCGGTCAGGTTGACCGCGTTGGAGGCGCCGACCATCACGATCATGGCGAAGGGAATGAAGGCCCAGCCCAGGTCGATCAGCACGTGCTTGGCGAACGGCACGGCCAGTTCGTTGGTGAGCTGCGGCGCCGACAGCAGGCTGACGGCGATGGCGGCGGCCGCGGCGATGGCGAACTGCAACACCAGCTTCATCTTGCCGGCGATGCCCTTGCTGGAGCGGCGGGTGACCTTCAGGTAGTCGTCGATGAAGCCGACGCCGCCGAAGCCGATGGTGACGAACAGGCTGATCCAGACATATTCGTTCGACAGGTCGGCCCACAAAAGCGTGCCCACCGACAGGCCGATCAGGATCAGGAAGCCGCCCATGGTGGGCGTGCCCTGCTTGGTGACGATGTGGCTCTGCGGGCCGTCCTCGCGGATCGGCTGGCCCTTGCCCTGCCTGGAGCGCAGCCAGTCGCTGATGCGCGGGCCGAAGATCAGGCAGATGAACAGCGCCGTCAGCACCGCCCCGCCGCTGCGGAAGGTGATGTAGCGGAACACGTTGAAGGCGTTGATCTCGCCGGCGAGGGGATACAGCAGATGATAGAGCACGGCGTTCCCCTTTCAGCCGGCGGCGCGGCGAAGCGGCTGGTCCTGGAGGTCCAGCAGCGCGTCGACGACCCTGGAAAGCCCGATGGCATTCGAGCCCTTGACCATGACCACGTCGCCCGGAACGACGGTGTCGAGAAGCTGCGCGGCGGCGTCCGCGGCCGTGGCGCAGTCGATGACCTGGACGTCGAGACCCAGCGCGTTCGCCATGTCCTGCATCAGCGGGCCGACGGCGATCACGGTGTCGACCCCCGCCTCGCGCAGCGGCTGGCGCAGGCCGGCGTGGAGCGCCGGTCCCTGCTCGCCCAGCTCGCGCATGTCGCCCAGCACGGCGATGCGCCGGCCGCGCCGCGCCGGCGCGCTCCGGCCCAGCCCCTTGATGGCGGCCAGCATGGCGATGGGGCTGGCATTGTAGCTCTCGTCGATGACGACGATCTCGCCGTCGCGCCAGTCGATGCGGTGGCGGCGTCCGCGGCCGCGCGGCGGCTTTATCTCGGCCAGCGCCAGCCCCGCCAGCCCCAGATCGGCCTCGACGGCGGCGACCGTCGCCAGGACGGCGAGGCTGTTGGACACCCAGTGCTCGCCGGCGATGCCGATCTTGTAGGTGATGAGCGTGCCCGCGACGTCGGCCGTCACGGCGCTGCAATCCTCGTGCAGCCGGCACTTCACCAGCCGCACGTCGGCATCGGGCGCCGCGCCGAACGACAGGATGCGCCCGACGCCGGCATCCCCGGCACGCGCCGCCAGCCGCCCGAACTGGGCGTTGTCCCGGTTGAGGATCGCCGTGCCGCCCGGCTGAAGCCCCTCGAAGATCTCGGCCTTGGCATCGGCGATCTCGTCCAGCGAGGCGAAGAATTCCATATGCGCCTCGGCGACCGTGGTCACCACGGCCACGTGCGGCCGGGCGATGGCGGTCAGCGCCCGCAGCTCGCCGGCATGGTTCATCCCCATCTCCAGCACCGCATGGCGCGACGCGGCGGGCGTGCGCGCCAGGGTGAGCGGCACGCCCACATGGTTGTTGAAGCTGCGCTCGCTGGCATAGGTCGCCCCGCTCCGCGCCAGCGCGGCGGCGATGGCGGTCTTGGTGCCGGTCTTGCCCACGCTGCCGGTGACGCCGATCACCTTTCCGGCGATGCGGCCGCGCGCGGCGGCGCCCAGCGCCTGGAGGCCGGCGAGGCCGTCGTCGACGGCGACCACGGGCGCGCCCGGCGGCAGGTCCGCGCCGCGCTCGACCAGCGCGCCGGCCGCGCCGCGCTCCAGCGCGGCGGCGATGTAGCGGTGACCGTCCTGGTTGTCGCCCCTGAGCGCCACGAACAGGTCGCCCTGGTTGACCTCGCGGCTGTCGATGGCGACGCCGAACACGTCGAACGCGCCGCTGGCGGTGCCGCCCGTCGCCGCGGCGATGTCACGAGAGGTCCAGAGCGGCTCAACCACGGGCGCCTCCCTGGCCGGCCAGCGCCTCGCGCGCGACGGCGACGTCGTCGAAGGGCAGCACGGTGTCGCCGATGATCTGGCCCTGCTCGTGGCCCTTGCCGGCGATCGCCAGCACGTCGCCCGGACCCAGCGCCCGGATCGCCTCGGCGATGGCGGCGTGGCGGTCGGCGATCTCCCGCGCGCCGGGGCAGCCTTCCAGCACCTCGCGGCGGATCATCGCCGGGTCCTCGCCGCGCGGATTGTCGTCGGTGACGATGACGGCGTCGGCCAGGGCGGCCGCGGCCTCGCCCATCAGCGGGCGCTTGCCCTTGTCCCGGTCGCCGCCGCAGCCGAACACCACGTGGAGGCGGCCTTCCGTATAGGGGCGCAGCGTCTCGAGCAGAGTGACCAGCGCGTCCGGCGTATGGGCGTAATCCACATAGACCGAGGCCCCGTTGCCGGTGCGGCCGGCGAGCTGGAGCCTGCCCGGCACCGGCTCGAGCGCGGCAAGCGCCGGGATCACCGCCGCCGCGTCGCCGCCGGTGGCGATGACGAGGCCGGCCGCGACGAGCGCGTTGGAGGCCTGGAAGTCGCCGATCAGCGGCAGGGAAACCTCGAAGCGCCGGTCGCCGAAGCCGACGACCAGTTCCTGGCCGCGGGACGTGCGGGTGCGCGAGATCACCCGCAGCTCGCCGCCCGCGCCGACCGTCAGGGTGTTCAGGCCGCGGCCCCAGCAGATGTCGACCAGTTCCTCGTAGACGTGGGTCTCGGCGTTCAGCACCGCGACCGCGCCGGGCGGCAGCAGCTCGCCGAACAGCCGCAGCTTGGCGAGGAAGTAGTCGTCGTAGCTCTCGTGGTAGTCCAGATGGTCGCGGGTCAGGTTGGTGAAGGCGGCGGCCTTCAGCGCCACGCCGTCGAGGCGGTGCTGCACCAGCCCGTGGCTCGAGGCCTCCAGGGCGAGATACTCGATGCCCGCGCGCTTCAGCTCGGCGAGCCGGGCATGGATCTCGATGGGATCGGGCGTCGTCAGGGTCGGCACGGCCGCCATGCCGCTCGCCCGGACGCCCAGCGTGCCCAGCGACGCCGACCTGAGGCCGGTGGCGGCCCAGATCTGACGGACGAAATCCACCACCGAGCTCTTGCCGTTGGTGCCGGTGACGGCGACGACGGTGTCGGGCTGCGCGCCGAAGAAGCGCGAGGCCATCAGCGCGAGGCGCCGGCGCGGATTGGGATCGGTCACCACATAGACGCCGGCGCCGGCGATCTCGGCGTCCGTGTCGGCCAGCACCGCCACCGCGCCGCGCGCGATGGCCTGCGACACGAAATCGGACCCCTTGGCGCGGGTGCCCGCGAGCGCCGCGAAGAGATAGCCGCCCTCGACCGTGCGGCTGTCCGAGGACAGGCCGCGGATGTCGATGGCCGCCGCCGCGCCGTTGCCGCCGATGAGATCGGACAACCTCACGAGCGCACCTCCGGCTGAAGGTACTGCATGATCTCCTGGGTGACCGGATGGGTCGGCGCGTCGCTCGGCGGCACGCCGAGCATGGGTGCGATGCGCTCGATCACCCGCTTGGTGGCCGGCGCCGCGGTCCAGCCGGCGGTGGCGTAGCCGTAGGTCTTCTTGGTGCCCTTCGGCTCGTCGAGCATCACCAGCACGACGTAGCGGGGATTGATGACCGGGAAGATGGAGACGAACGAGGACACCAGCGACCGCTTGCGGTAGCCGCCGCCGCCCGCCTTCTCGGCGGTGCCGGTCTTGCCGCCGACGAGGTATTTCGGCGCCTCGGCCTGGCGGCCGGTGCCCTTCTCGACCACCAGACGCAGCAGGCCCTGCATCTTGTAGGCCGTCTCCTGCGACACGATCCGCTCGCCGCTGGGCCGATAGCCGGCCGGCTTCTTCAGGACGGTGACCGGGTGCATCACGCCGTCGCCCGCGATGGCGGCATAGCCGGCCGCGAGCTGGAGGCCGGTGATCGACAGGCCGTGGCCGAACGAGATCGTCATGGTGTTGATCTCGCGCCACTGCGCCGGCACCAGCGGCGCGCCGGTCTCCTTCAGCTCCACATGGGGGCGCTCGAAGAAGCCCATCTTGCGCAGGAACGCCTTCTGGTTCTCGGTGCCCACGTCGAGCGCCATCTTCACGGTGCCGATGTTGGACGAGTACATGAAGATTTCCGGCACGCTCAGCCAGCGGTGCTTGGGATGATCGTCGTTGATGGTGAAGCGCGAGACGCGGATCGGGTTGGTGGCGTCGTAGCTGTCCCGGAAGCCCGCCTTGCCTTCGTCGATGGCCATGGCCATGGTGAAGCCCTTGAAGGTCGAGCCCCATTCGAACACCGCATGGCTCATGCGGTTGATGAGTTCCGGGTTGGCGGCGATGCTGCCCGGCTCGTTGGGGTTGAAGTCCGGCAGGCTGGCCATGGCGACGATCTCGCCGGTATGGACGTCGAGCACCAGGCCGGCGCCGCCCAGCGCGGAGAACTCCTCGACCGAGGCGGCGATCTCGTCGCGCACGGCGTGCTGGACGCGGACGTCGAGCGCCAGCGCCAGCGGCGCGCCCCGCGGCCCTTCCTGGCGCAGCTTGTCGTCGAAATAACGCTCGACGCCGGCAAGGCCGTGACCGTCCACATTGGTGTAGCCGACGAGGTGCGCGGCCAGGTTGCCGTGCGGATAGACCCGCTCGATCTCGCGCTGGAAGCCGATGCCCGGCAGTCCCAGGCGGTTGACCGCGTCATATTCGGCCGGGGTGACCTTGCGCTTGACCCAGATGAACTTGGAGCCCGAGCTGAACTTGCGCTCCAGCGTGTCGGCCGAGACGCCCGGCAGCACCGAGGCCAGCTTGAGCGCGGAATCATGGGCATTCAGCACGCGCGGGATCTGGGCGTAGACCGAGACGGCGGTCAGGTCGGTGGCCAGGAGCACGCCGTTGCGGTCGACGATGTCGGCGCGCGGGGCGACCGCCTCGACCACCGGCCGGCTGGGCTTGTCGATCGCGTCGCCGTCGAGCCCCAGATCGACGAGGCGCAGCGAGATGGCGCCGAAGCCGAGGGCGAAGACCGCCATCGCGACGCGGACACGGCCGCGCGCGTTGTCCACCGCGCGCTTGCCGACCCCGTCGAACTCGATGGTGGTGATATGTCTCACCGCACGTCCTCCCGGGGACGGTTGGCGACGGGCAGGATCGGCGCCTGCGCCGAGCGGGCGGCGGGCGCGGGAAGCGGGGCGGACTGCGACGGGCGGGCGCGTCCCAGCTCGCTGGTGTCGATCACCGGCTGGGTCTCGCCCAGGCCGTGCATGGGCTTGAGCCGCAGATCGGCCATGTCGCCGACCTGCTTGGCCACGGTGGGCTGAAGCTCGAGGAACTTGCTGGACAGGCGTTGCAGGCGGTCGGGCCGGCTGAGATAGGCCCATTCGGCCTCCAGCACCTTGATGGCGCGCCGGTCTTCCTCCATCTGCGCCTTCAGGCCGTTGGCGTGCTCCTGCAAATCCTCGACCTCGTATTTGAGGTTGTAGAGGCCGTAGGACACGACGACGAGCACCGCCAGGGTGACGAGGGTGATGGAACGCTTCATGCCGCGCTCCTTTCCGGCCAGGCGGCGCCGGCCGTGCGCACCGCCGCGCGGAGCCGGGCCGAACGGGCGCGCGGGTTGGCGCGGGTCTCGGCATCGCCCGGCTTCACCGCGCCGCGCGACGGCAGGCGGAAGCTGGGCGCGCGCCGCCCCGGCAGCTCGGGCAGGTGGCGCGATCCGGACGGCGCCAG
>CAZVVC010000190.1:0-7394 GCA_964630425.1 uncultured Bifidobacterium sp.
GATGCTGAAGGTGTTCGCGGGCTTCGTCGTCTCGCTCGGCGCCATCCTGCTGCCGCTCGGCATCCTGCCGCTGGCCTTCATGGTGGCCCTGTCGGGTCTCGAGGTCCTCGTCGCCGTCCTGCAGGCGTACATCTTCTCGATCCTGACCTGCATCTACCTCAACGATGCAGTCCATCTTCACTAAGCAAGAAACCAACAACACACAGCCAAGGAATTGATCCATGGAAGTTGCAGCCGCTAAGCTCATTGGTGCCGGTCTCGCCGCCACCGCCCTCATCGGCGCCGGCATCGGCATCGGCATCGTGTTCGGCAGCTATCTGCAGGGCGCCCTGCGCAACCCGGCCGCCGCCGCGACCCAGACCACCAACATGTTCCTGGGTTTCGCGCTCTGCGAAGCGACCGGCCTGTTCGGTCTGATCGTGGCCATGCTGATCCTGTACGGCTTCTGATCGTACCGGAACCGGGAATGCCCCGCATGCGCCAGTTCCCAACAGCGGCTGCGGCCATCGCCGGGGCCTTCGTCGTGGCGGCCGGCCAGGCCGCTCACGCCGCGGAGACGCCCGGCCTGCCCCAGCTCGACCTGACGCGGTTTCCGCCGCAGCTGTTCTGGCTGGCGGTCACGTTCATCGTGCTCTACCTGATCATGTCGCGGATCGCGTTGCCGCAGGTCGGCGGCATCCTTCGCACCCGCGAGGAGAAGATCACCGGCGACCTGAACCGGGCCGAGCAGCTGAACCGTGAGGCGGCCGACGCCCTGAAGGGTTACGAGACCGCTCTCGCCGAGGCACGCGCCAAGGCGACCGAGATCGCCGCCCAGACCCGCGCCGCCATCCAGGCCGAAGCCGATGCCCGCCAGGCGGAGGCCGAAGCCCGGCTCGCCGCCCAGGCCGCCGAGGCCGAGTCCAGCATCCGCGCCACCCGCGACCAGGCCCTGAGCCAGGTGCGGGAGATCGCCTCGGATACCGCCAACGCGATGGTCGCCCGTCTGCTGGGCACCGCCCCCGACGGCGCCCGTCTCGACCAGGTGGTCGGCGATGAGCTTTCGCGCCGGGGAGTGAAGTAGATGGAAGAGCAAGAAGGCACGATCAGCGAGGTCGGCCACGACGCGGCCCCTCACGCCGAGCCGTTCTACCAGTCGCCGGAAGTCTGGGTCGCGGTCGCGTTCCTGCTGTTCGTCGCGGTGCTGCTCTACGTGAAGGCGCCGAAGCTGATCGCCAACGCGCTGGACAAGCGGTCGGCCGCCATCGCGGCGCAGATCGCCGAGGCCCAGCGCCTGCGCGAGGAAGCCGAGGCCCTGCTGGCCCAGTACCAGCGCAAGCAGCGGGAAGCCCAGACCGAGGCCGGCGAGATCGTCTCGCACGCCGAGGCCGAGGCCAAGCGCCTTGCCGCCGACGCCCAGAAGGCGCTGGAAGTCAGCATCGCCCGCCGCGAGCAGCTCGCCGTGGAGAAGATCGCCCAGGCGGAAGCCGCCGCGGTCAAGGAAGTCCGCACCGTCGCCGTCGAGGTGGCCTCGGCCGCCGCCCGCACGGTGATCGCCGAGAGCCTCGACCCGGCCAAGGCCAACCAGCTGGTCGAGACCGCGATCAAGGAACTGCCGCAGCACCTCCACTGAGCGTGTTCGGCATCCGCGAGAAATGAAAGCCCCCGTCCCCGGACGGGGGCTTTTCTTTTCCCCTTCCGTCATCGCGCACCGCGAAAGCGGCGCGGCCTCTCCGCGCGGGACGCGTTCCCTCTCCCTTCGGAGAGGGACAACATGGTCGGCTCTTGTTCCAGCGATCCTGCCTGGCCGTGACGGGGAGCAAACCCCGCCCGGCATCCAAGCGCAAAGCCTATGGGCGAGTCTCGTCCGCTTCCCCGGCGGCGACGGCGGCGGTCACGTCGGCGGGGACCGACGTCTCGCCTTCGCTGCGGTCGCGGTAGAGCGCCGCGCGGGCCAGCAGCATCAGGGTCACCGGCGTCGTCAGGGTGACGAACAGGGCGATCAGGATCTCGTGCACCATCGGGCGGGACTGCAGCACCGAAAAGCAGATCATCGAGGCGATCAGGATGCAGCCGGTGCCCAGCGTCGTGCCCAGGGTCGGCGCGTGCACCCGCTCGTAGAAGCTGCCGAGCCTGAGCAGGCCGAGCGTGCCGATCAGGGTGATCGCCGCGCCGAACAGGACCAGCAGGCCCACGATCAGGGCGGCCCACAGCGGCAGGTCGGGCGCCTGGATCATTCGATCACCTCGCCGCGCATGAGGAACTTGGAGAGCGCCACGGTTCCGGCGAAACCGAGCAGGCCGATGATGAGCGCGGCCTCGAAGAACAGCGTGCGGCCCGTCTGTATCCCGTAGGTCAGGAGCAGCAGCATCCCCGCGATGTACAGCGCATCGAGGCCCAGCACCCGGTCCTGGGCGCGGGGTCCCCGCAGAATGCGGAAGGCGGCGCAGGCCATGGCGAGCGCGAGCACGAGCTGGGCGGCCGTGATGGCGATGCCGAGGATCAGCATGGTCATTCGAAGATCTCCTTCAACAACCGCTCGTAGCGGTTCTTGATCAGCTTGATCCATTCCCCCTCGTCCACGAGATCGAGCACATGGATCAGCACCACGCGGCGCTGGGCGTCGTGCTGCAGCCACAACGTGCCCGGCGTGGCGGTGATGATGATGGCGAGCGTGGCCAGCGCGTACGGGCTGCGCAGGTCCAGCGGCACGTGGATGAAGCCCGAATGCCGGGCGGCCGAGCCGAACAGCACGATCTTGGCGACGGCGACGTTGGAACGGGCGATGTCGGCCACCACGATGGCCATGAGCTTGAACATCGCCGCGCCGAACCGGATCGTCGGCCGCTCGGTCTTGAGCGCCAGCATGACGCGGGAGACCAGGAGCGCCACGCCCAGGCCGAGCACCATGTGCCCGGGCGAGAATCCGGTCAGCAGGAGCCACATGACATAGAGGGCCAGGGTCAGCAGCGGGAACGGGACCAGGCGCGTCATGGCAGCGCCCCGCCCGCACGGGACGCGTGCCGCACCGCGTCGATATAGGCGGCCCGGTCGCCCAGCGCCTCGGCCGTCGTCTCCATGTAGAGGAAAATCGGCCCGGCGCAGACCATCAGCGCCAGACAGGTGGCGAGCAGCAGGCCGATGGGCGCGACCTCGATCACGCTGAGGCGGGGCGGCGTGTCCACCGCCGGGGTCCATATCAGGTCTATGCCGGCGCGCGTCAGGCTGATCAGCGTGGCGAGGCCGGAGCCGATGATGAGCCAGATGAGCACCCAGGCCGTCGGCGTGATGTCGGCCTGCCCGAACAGCGCGTCGATGATCGCGAACTTGGCGATGAAGCCCGACAGCGGCGGCAGACCGGCCAGCAGCAGCGTGCAGAAGATGAAGCCGCCGCCCAGCACCGCGATGGTGCCGGGGATGACGATGCCGGTCTCGTCCTCCTCCTCGGCCGGCGCGCCGGTGTATTCGTCGTCGAACACCGCCTCGGCGATGCCCGAGGCGGCGTCCTCCTCGCCGGCGCTCCGCTCGACCGGCTCGATGATGAGATAGAGCGCCCCGACCGCCAGCGTCGAGCTGACCAGATAGAAGAGCAGCGCGGCCACCAGCGCCTCGCCGCCCAGGCCGATGGCGGCGAGCAGCGTGCCCGAGGAAACCAGGACGTAGTGGCCGGCGACCTGGCTGAGGCTGCGGGCGGACAGGATGCCTATGGTGCCGAACGCCATCGTCGCGAAGCCCGTCCAGATCAGCCATTCGTCGGCGAAATCGGCCGCGCCTCCCGACGCCTCGCCGAACAGCAGCGTCGACAGCCGCAGGACGATGTAGATGCCGACCTTGGTCATGACCGCGAACACGGCGGCGATGGGCGGCGCCGCGGCGGCATAGGTCCGCGACAGCCAGAAGCTGAGCGGCCACATGCCAGCCTTGACCAGGAACGCCACGCCCAGGATGGCGGCGCCGCTTTCCAGCAGGGCGAGATCCTCGGGCGGCACGTTGGGGATGCGCACGGCGAGTTCCGCCATGTTGAGCGTGCCCGTCACCGAATAGATCATCGCCACGCCGATCAGGAACAGCAGCGAGGTGGCGATGTTGATGGTGATGTAGTGCAGGCTGGCGCTCGTCCGCTCGGTGCCCGAGCCGTGCAGGATCAGGCCGTAGGACGCCGCCAGCAGCACCTCGAAAAACACGAACAGGTTGAAGATGTCGCCGGTCAGGAAGGCGCCGTTGACGCCCGCCAGCAGCAGCAGGAACAGCACGTGGAAACGCGGCCCCGAGCGGTCCCACCGCGCCAGGGCGTAGAACAGCGCCGTGAAGCCGAGCAGGCTGGTCAGCAGCAGCATGAGCACCGACAGGGTGTCGGCGACCAGGACGATGCCGAACGACGAGGGCCAGTTGCCCAGCAGATAGACCTGCGGCGTCGTGGCCACGTCGAGCCGGTCGGTCACCATCCACAGCAGCGTGGCCGAGATGCCGATCAGCGCCGCGACCGTGGCGAGGCTGACGATGCGCTTCAGGGTGCGCCGGCGCTCGTTGAAGGCAAGCAGCAGCGCGCTGGCCGCCAGCGGCAGCAGGACGGGCGCGACGATCAGATGCTGCATCCAGCCGCTCACTGCCCGTGCTCCTCGCCGTCGACGTGATCGGTGCCGGTCAGCCCGCGCGAGGCCAGCAGGACCACCAGCAGCAGCGCGGTGGTCGCGAAGGAGATGACGATGGCGGTCAGCACCAGCGCCTGCGGCACGGGATCGGTGTAGAGGGAAAGGTCGACCGGCAGCTCCTTGCCCACGATCGGCGGCGCGTCGGTGCGCAGCCGTCCCGCGGCGACGATGAGCAGATTGACCGCATAGGACAGCAGCGACAGCCCCAGCACCACCTGGAAGGTGCGCGGCCGGAACAGCAGCCACAGTCCCGATGCCGTGAGGACGCCGATGGCCAGGGCGAGGACGATCTCCATCAGCCGGCTCCCTCGCCGGCTTCCGGCGGCTTCTGCGTCCTGGGCGAGCGGATCGACTGGTGCGCCATCGCGATGAGGATGAGCGCGGTGGTGCCGACGACCACGGCGAAGACGCCGATGTCGAACAGCAGCGCGCTGGCCACGGGGATCTTGCCGAGGAGTGGCAGGTCCACATAGCGGAAATGGGTCGACAGGAAGGGATAGCCGAAGATCCACGCCGCCGCGCCGGTCACGGCCGCGCAGAGCAGCCCGGCGCTCATCCAGCGCACCGGCTGGATGCTCAGGCGCGCCTCGATCGACCGGGTGCCGCTGGCCATGTACATGACGATGAGCCCGATCGAGGCGGTCACGCCGGCCGCGAAGCCGCCGCCCGGCAGGTCGTGCCCGCGCACCAGCAGGTAGAGCGCGCAGGTGAGGATCACCGGGAACAGCCATTCCATGATCACGCGCGGCACCAGCAGGTAGTGCCTGACCGTGTCGCCGCGCTCGCTGCCCTCGCGGGCGTCGTCGAACGCGTTCTGGTTCCGTTGCTGCTCGGGCAGCTCGATGCTCTCCGCCGCGGGCCGGAACCGCCGGAGCAGCGTGAACACCGTCAGCGCCACGATGCAGAGCACGGTGATCTCGCCCAGCGTATCGAAGGCGCGGAAATCCACCAGGACCACGTTGACCACGTTGGTCCCGCCGCCTCCAGCGTAAGCCTGCTCGAGGAAATGGCGCGAGAGGCCGTCGGGCGGCGTCCGGGTCATCATGGCGAAGGCGATGGCGGCGGCGCCCAGGCCGCCCAGCACCGCGAGCAGCAGGTCGATCCCGCGCCGCATGCCGACGCGGAACGGGATGCGCGGCCCGCCCCAGCGGTCGGGCCGCCGCTTGGGCAGCCAGCGCAGGCCCAGCACCAGCAGGACGAGCGTCACGGTCTCGACGAGGAGCTGGGTAAGGGCCAGGTCGGGCGCCGACAGCCAGACGAAGCTGATGCAGGTGGCAAGGCCGGCCACGCCCACCAGGATCAGCGCCGCGAGCCGGTGGAACTTGGCCTGCCAGGCCGCGGCGATCGCCCCGGCGCCGCCCACCAGCCAGAGCATGGCGAAGGCCGGATCGACCAGCGTGCCCGCCAGGGCGCCGCGGTCATAGCCCAGGTTGAGGAACGGCAGCGCGCCCGCCACGAGCGCCGTGACGGCCAGCAGGCGCAACTGGACCTGCAACCGCCTGGTGCCCAGCAGGCGGTGCAGGGCCCGCGCCCCGTCGATGATCGCCGCCAGCACCAGCTCGAAGGTGCGCCGCCCCCTGAAGTGGCCGATGATCGGCGACCGGGAGACCGCGTTGAGGCGCGCGCCGAAGCGGACATAGATGAGCACGCCGCCGAGCAGCGCGATGGTGCTCAGCAGCAGGGGCAGCGTGAAGCCGTGCCACACGGCGAGGCTGTAGCTGGGCGTCCGGTCGCCGAGCACCGAGAGCACCGCGGTTTCCAGGAACGGGCCGATGGTCAGCCCCGGGATGATGCCCACCAGCAGGCACAGCAGCACCAGGAGCTCGATCGGCAGGCGCATCCAGTGCGGCGCTTCCTTCGGCTCGCGCGGCAGGTCGACCGGCGGCGGCCCCAGGAAGGTCTGGTGGATGAAGCGCACCGAGTAGAGCACGCTGAACATGCTCGCCAGGGTGGCGAAGAAGGGAAGGCCGCGATCGAGGACGGTGCCGCTGTGCGCCTCGAGCGCCTCGGCGAGGAACATTTCCTTCGACAGGAATCCGTTGAGCAGCGGGACGCCCGCCATGGCGGCCGCCGCCACCATCGCCAGCGTCGCGGTGATCGGCATGAAGCGCGCCAGGCCGCTCAGCCTGCGCAGGTCGCGCGTGCCGGTTTCGTGGTCGATGATTCCCGCGGCCATGAACAGCGAGGCCTTGAAGGTGGCGTGATTGACCGTGTGGAAGATCGCCGCCACCGCCGCCAGCGGGCTGCCCAGCCCCAGCAGCAGGGTGATGAGGCCGAGATGGCTGATGGTGGAATAGGCCAGCAGGCCCTTGAGGTCCTGCTGGAAGATCGCCGCCCACGCCCCCACCAGCAGCGTGACGAGGCCGGTGGTGCCGACGATCAGGTACCAGCTCTCGGTGCCGGCCAGCACCGGCCACAGCAGGATCAGCACGAAGACGCCGGCCTTCACCATGGTCGCCGAGTGGAGATAGGCGGACACCGGCGTGGGCGCCGCCATGGCGTGCGGCAGCCAGAAGTGGAACGGGAACTGCGCGCTCTTGGTGAACGCGCCGAGGAGGATCAGGATCAGCGCGGGCAGGTAGAGCGCGTGATCCCGGATCAGCGCCCCCGCCTCGATCACCCGGTCCAGATCGTAGCTTCCCGCCATGTGCCCCAGCAGCAGGAAGCCCACCAGCAGGCAGACGCCGCCGGAGGCGGTCACGATGAGGGCCATGCGCGCGCCGTCGCGGGCGCTCTGGTTGTGGTGCCAGTAGCCGATCAGCA
>CAZVVC010000191.1:0-7351 GCA_964630425.1 uncultured Bifidobacterium sp.
TCGACCTGGACTCCATCGAGGTGCTGCGCGGCCCGCAGGGCACGCTGTTCGGCCGCAACACCATCGGCGGCGTGGTCAACGTCCGGCGCACGCGGCCCACCGGCGAGTTCGGCGGCAAGGTCGAGGCCAGCTACGGCAGCTTCAACACCTGGGCGGCGCGCGGCGTGGTCAACGTGCCGATCATCCAGGACGTGCTGGCCGGCAAGTTCTTCTATTTCCACAACCAGAGCGACGGCTACTACCGGCACGGCGTGACCGGCGAGCGGGTCGGCGCCAACAATTACGAGAATTTCGGCGCCTCGTTCCTGCTGACGCCCGGCGACAAATTCGACGCGCTGCTGACGCTCGAGAAGCAGGTGAAGGACTTCGATCCGATCAACTCCAACATCTCCAGGACCGGCGAGGTGTTCTGCGCCTTCGAGCCGCCGGTGGAGTGCGACCGCAACACCACCACCGATCTCTACACCGTCTTCAACGACCCGGCCCATTCGCACTACAGCTCGCCGGCCGTCACGCTGGAGATGAACTACGACGCCGGCCCGGTGAAGCTGACCTCGGTGACCGGCTACCGCGAGGCCAAGGAAGCCCAGACCCAGGATTTCGACTCCTCGACCGCCGACCTCTATTATGTCGACCGGCGGCAGAAGTTCTGGCAGTTCAGCCAGGAGCTGCGCGGCGCCGGCAAGATCGTCGACAGCCTCGATTACGTGGTCGGCGTGTTCTACTACGAGCACTCCTACAACCTGGTGCAGGCGACCCGCCTGTTCGGCGCCCACGATCCGGCGTCCGACCAGGACAGCACCGGCAAGGCCCAGTCCTATGCGGTGTTCGGCGATTTCGACTGGCAGTTCACTGATCAGTTCCGCCTGTCGTTCGGCGGCCGCTGGACCCATGACAGGAAGGAGAACCAGCTCTCGCTGGGGCCGGACGACTTCCCGCACGTCAGCTACTCGAACAGCAAGTTCACGCCCAAGGTCGGCCTGGACTGGCGGCCCAACGACGACGCCATGATCTATGCCTCGTGGTCGCGCGGTTACCGCTCGGGCGGGTTCTCCGGCCGCGGCCTCACCGAGTTCTCCTCGACCACGCCCTACGGGCCCGAGACGGTGGATTCCTACGAGGTGGGCTTCAAGACCTCGTGGTTCGATAAGATGCTGTCGTTCAACGTGGCCGCGTTCTATGCCGACTACCAGAACCTGCAGCAGAACAACACCATCCCGACGCCCGGCGGCGTGGGCAACGAGACGGTGGTGACAAATGTGGGCTCGGCCACCATCAAGGGCATCGAGGCCGAGCTGATCGCCCGGCCCACCGAGGAACTGACCCTGTCGGCCTCCCTGGGCCTGCTCGACAACAACCTGAAGAACTACCTGTCGGTGGCGGCGGACGGCAGCGGCGGGCTGGCGACCTTCGACTATTCGGCGGTCAACATGATCTATGCGCCCAAGGTGACGCTGTCGGTGGCGGCGGACTACGCGGTGCCGGTCTCGTTCGGCGAGATCCGGGCCAATGTCAGCTACCGCTACATCTCGCGCTACGACCAGCAGATCTCGCTGGGGCCGACCATGCTGGATAGCGCGACGGGCAACATCGTCGTGCTGAGCAACGATCCGCGCGTGCGGTCCGACCGGCAGAACCTGCTCGACGCCAGCCTGACCTTCAAGGTCAACGCCGGGCCAACCGACTTCCGGGTCACGGTCTATGGCCGCAACCTGCTCGACGACCGCGGCCCCAACGCCGCGTTCACCGTCGCCGGCCTGTGGTCGTTCGCCTCGGCGCGCGAGCCCCGGGCGTTCGGCGTCCAGATCGGCGCCGATTTCTGATCCGCCACGGCTCGCCTCCCCGCCTGGCTCGTGGCAACCGCGCCCTGTCCCTCCACGGAGGGCGGGGCGCTTTTTTTCTCGCGGCCGGTCACAGGCCGCCGGAGACGGTCCAGATCTCGCCGGTGATCCAGCTCGCGGCGGGCGAGCACAGGAAGACGGCGAGGCCCGCCACGTCGTCCGGCGTGCCGAGGCGGCCGAGCGGCACCTGCTTGCGCTCCAGCAGGGCGGGCAGGTCCGCGTCGGCGAGGCCGAGCGCGTCCATGTAGACCTCGGTCGGGATGGTCGAGGGCTGGATGGCGTTGACGCGGATATGGGGCGCAAGCTCGCGGGCATAGGTCCTGGTCAGGCTGTTCACGGCGGCCTTGGCCGAGCCGTAGTGGCCGCTGCCGGGCACCGGCCCCTGCGCCGACAGCGAGGAGATGTTGACGATGGCGCCGCCGCCGGTCATCCGGCGCGCCGCCGCGTTGGTGCAGGTCATCACGGCGGTCAGGTTCAGGTCGAGGCAGTCCTGCCAGTCGCGCATGGAGATTTGGCCCAGCGGCCCGAAATAGCGCGAGCCGCCCGCATTGTTGATCCAGAGGGACAGCGCGCCGAAGCGGTCGACGGCGGCCTGGGCGAGCGCCTCGACGGCGTCCGGATCGGTGACGTCGGCGGCGATGCCCACGGCCCTGCCGCCGGCCTCGGCGATGGCGCGGGCCACCCCGTCCACCTCGGCCTCGCGGCGGGCCGCGACCACCACGGCCGCGCCCGCGCCGGCCAGCGCCAGGGCGATGGCGGCGCCGATGCCGCGGCCGCCGCCGGTGACGACGGCCACATGCCCTTCCAGGCTGAACCTCTCGTCCATGCTAGCGGCCACGGAACACCGGCTTGCGCTTTTCCATGAAGGCGCGGCGGGCGTCGCGGAAATCCTCGCTGTCGGCGCAATCGGCCACGGCCTGCCGGCCGCGTGCCCCGTCGCTCCCGGCCAGCAGTTCGGAGACGACAACCTTGGTCGCGCGCTGGGTCAGCGGCGCCTGGGCCGCCATGTCGGCGGCATAGCCGGCCACGAACGCCTCCAGCCCGGCGGCGGGCGCCAGCCGGTTCACCAGGCCGATGGCATGGGCCTCGGCCGCCGGATAGCGGCGGGCGGTGTAGAGGAACTCCTTGGCATGGGAGGGGCCGACCAGGTCGGCCAGCAGCTTGATGAAGTCGGCGCTGTAGCCGATGCCCAGGCGTGCCGCCGGCACCGCGAACACGGCGTCGTCGGCGGCGATGCGGATATCGCAGCAGGTGGCGAGCGCCACGCCGCCGCCGAAGCAATAACCCTGGATCATGGCGACGGTGGGCTTTTCCACGTCGCGCAGGGCGAAGAACATGCGCTGGGTGCGCCGGCCGTATTCCTCGGCCTTGGCCGCGTTGCTC
The DNA here is from genome assembly GCA_964630425.1 of uncultured Bifidobacterium sp. GTDB lineage: Bacteria > Pseudomonadota > Alphaproteobacteria > SMXS01 > SMXS01 > RI-34. The sequence continues at coordinate 3,225 of CAZVVC010000191.1, forward strand.
CGCCGCTCCTCGAATTCCGAGATGTCCGCGCCGGAGACGAACGCCTTGCCGCCGGCGCCTGCGACCACCAGCACCCGCTCGTCGGGTGCCTGGGCGAATGCCTCGATCACCTCCAGCGCGGCGTCGTTCATGGCGATCGACAGGGCGTTGTGCTTCTCGGGCCGGTTGAAGATCAGCCAGCGGACGGCGCCGTCGCGCCGGGTCAGGACATGCTCGGTCATGGTTTCCTCATATGATGCAGCGCGCCCGCAGCCCCGCGATGTCGGCCGCCGAATAGCCCAGCGCGCCCAGCACCTCGTCGGTGTGCTGGCCGCAGTCGGGCGTGGCGCTCGCCAGGCGGCTGTCGGTGCGGCTCAGATGGACGGCCTGGCCGATCAGGTTCAGCGTGCCCAGCGCCTCGGACTCGACCGGCTGGGCGATGCCCAGATGGCGCACCTGCGGGTCCTCGAAGGTCTCGTCGACGGTGTAGATCGGGCCGCAGGGGATGCCGGCCTCGTTGAGGATGTCGATCCATTCGGCGCTGGTCCGCGTCACCGTCACCGCCTCGACGGCGGCGTTCACCCTGTCGCGGTTGCGCACGCGGCGGCCCGGCGAGCGGAATTCCTCGTCCTCGGCCAGCGCGTCGAGGCCGACGGCCTTGCAGAACTTGCCCCAGGCGCCGGGCATGGGCGCGATGTTGACGTGGCCGTCGGCCGTGCGGAAGCAGCCCATGGGAACGGCGGTGGGATGGTCGTTCCCCACCTGTCCGGGCACGTCCTGCCGGATCAGCCAGCGGGCCGCCTGGAAATCGAGCATGAAGATCTGGCTCTCCAGCAGCGACGTGGTGACCCACTGGCCTTCGCCCGACACCTCGCGTTCCAGCAGCGCGGTGAGGGTGCCCGAGGCGGCGAGAAGGCCCGAGGCCACGTCGGCGATGGCGATGCCCACCCGCATGGGGCCGCGGCCGGGCTCGCCAGTGATCGACATCAGCCCGCCCATGCCCTGGGCGATCTGGTCGAGGCCTGGCCGTCCCGCATAGGGGCCGTCCTGGCCGAAGCCCGAGATGCTGGTATAGACGAGGCGCGGATTGACCTGTCGCATGGTCTCGTAGTCGATCCCCAGCCGCGCCTTCACGTCGGGGCGGTAGTTCTCGACCAACACGTCGGCCGTCGCGGCCAGCCGCTTCAGGATCGCCACGCCCTCGTCGGTCTTCAGGTTGAGGGTGAGGCTGCGCTTGTTGCGGTGCAGGTTCTGGAAATCCGGGTCGCTCCGGTTGGCGAAGTCGGGCGGATCGCCCGCCGAGGGCGGCATCTCGACCTTGATGACGTCGGCGCCCCAGTCGGCGAGCTGGCGCGCGCAGGTCGGCCCGGCGCGCGCCCGCGTCAGGTCGATCACCGTGAACCGCGCCAGCGCGGAAGATGCCCGGTTGCTCATGCCTCACTCTCCCCGGTGCGGAGTTTGGCGGCTGTGCATAAATTGATCAAGTGCACAACCGGCGGATCGGCTACTGGGATCAGAACCGCCGGGATCAGATCAGGCCGGGCAGCAATCCCTGTCCCATGGGCTCGGCCAGGTCGGGGCCTTCGTTCTTCACGCTGTTGACCGCCCTGGAGACGGGATGGGCGCGCATCTCGGCCTTGGACGGCTTCAGCAGCGTGCCGTCCGGCTCGGCCAGCCAGCGGTCGATGTCGTCCTCCTCCAGGATGACCGGCATCCGGTCGTGCCAGGCGCGCATCTGCTTGTTCGCTTCGGTCACCACGATGGCGCACGAGACCATGTCGAAGGCGGTGTTGCGGTCCCAGATGCCGGCGAAGGACAGGGGCTGGCCGTCGGCGCGGGTGAAGTAGTGGGGCTGCCGGTCGCTCGGCTTGCCGGTCCATTCGTAGAAGCCGTCGGCGACGACGACGCAGCGGCGGTGGCGGAACGGGTCGCGCCACATGGGTTTCTCGGCGATTCCCTCGGCCCGTGCGTTGATGGTCGAGGCGTTGGGCATCTCCCTGGCCCAGAACGGCACCAGGCCCCAGCGCATCATGGCCGCGCGCCGTCCGCCTTCCCCCGGCACGACGGTCAGCACGTCCTGGGTCGGCGCGATGTTGTAGCGCGGGCGCAGGTTCATGGGCGTATCGAACATCAGCCGGTAGTAGGCGACCACGTCCGTCCATGTCAGCCTGTTGGTATAGCGTCCGCACATGCCCGTTCTTCACCTCGCTGCAACCGATCCGGCCCACGCGGCTTTCATGCCACGGCCAACTGTGAGACAGTAGACGAAATCCATTGGCGCTTGGGGAAACCTGACCGGGAGACGTCTTCCGGCGGAGATTTGCCATGACGCCGAACACCCCGACGGCCTTTCCGGTCATCCTTGTCAAGCCGTCCCATTACGACGACGACGGCTACGTCATCCGCTGGCGCAAGTCGGTCATCCCGTCGAACAGCCTCGCGGCGGTCTATGGCCTGGTCATGGACTGCGCCGACCGGGACGTGCTCGACATCCCCATCGTCTGCGAGGCCGTCGACGAGACCAACACCAAGGTCGACGTGGACGGCATCATCGCCCGCATCCATGCGGCGGGCTGCGGTTTCGTCGGCCTGATCGGCGTGCAGTCCAACCAGTTCCCGCGCGCCATGGACCTGGCACGGCGGTTCCGCGCGGCTGGCGTGCCGGTGATCGTCGGCGGTTTTCACGTCAGCGGCTCGCTCTCCATGCTGCCCGGCATCCAGCCCGAGTTGCGGGAGGCGATGGACATGGGCGTCACCCTGTTCGCCGGCGAGGCGGAAGGCCGCATGGAAGGGCTGTTGCGCGACGCCCGGAACGGCGCGCTGAAGCCGCTCTACAACTATCTGAGCGACCTGCCCGACATCGGCGGCCGGCCGGTGCCGTTCCTGCCGCGCGAGCGCGTGGGGCGCAGCGTCGGCCTGCAGACCAGCTTCGACGCCGGGCGCGGCTGTCCGTTCCAGTGCAGCTTCTGCACCATCATCAACGTGCAGGGCCGCAAGTCGCGCCGGCGCGGCGCCGACGACGTGGAACGCATCATCCGCGCCAACCACGCCCAGGGCATCGACGACTTTTTCATCACAGACGACAATCTGGCGCGCAACAAGGACTGGGAGGAGATCTTCGACCGGCTGATCCTGCTGCGCGAGCGCGACGGCATCGTCATCCGCTTCACCATGCAGGTGGACACGCTGTGCCACCGCATCGAGAACTTCATCGAGAAGGCGGCCCGGGCCGGCTGCAACAAGGTGTTCATCGGGCTGGAGAACATCAACCCGGATTCGCTGATGGCGGCGGGCAAGCGCCAGAACCACATCGACGAATACCGCCAGATGATGCAGGCCTGGCACGACCGCAAGGTGGTGATCTTCGCCGGCTACATCATCGGCTTTCCGGGCGACACGCCCGAGACCGTTCGCCGCGACGTGGAGATCATCAAGCGCGAGCTGCCGCTCGACATCCTGGAGTTCTTCATCCTGACGCCGCTTCCCGGCTCGGAGGATCACCAGAAGCTGTTCAAGGCCGGCGTGTGGATGGACCCGGACCTGAACAAATACGATCTCAACCACGTCACCACCTCCCATTCGGGCGCCATGTCGATGGCGCAGTGGTGGGAGGCGTATCAGGTGGCCTGGGGCACCTATTACACGCCGGACCACATCCGCACGCTGCTGCGGCGGGCGCGGGCGGCGGGCATCCACTGGCGGCACATCGTCTACATGGCGCTGTGGTTCCACGGATGCAGGACCGTCGAGCGGCTGCATCCGCTCGATGCCGGCTGGTTCCGGCAGCGCAGCCGCGACGAGCGGCGTCCCGAGCTGCCGCGCGAGAACCCGGTGCTGTTCCACGCCCGTTTCGCCTGGGAGACGGCCTACAAGCACGCGCGGCTGGTGGCCATGCTGCGTGCCCTGTTTCAGGAATAAGCGTTTGCATAGGATGGCGTTTTTAGAATGAATTTACGATTAGACTGGCTAATAATGAAAAACCATTCTTGATGATGGCTATAAATTCCCGGATATATAGAATATTATTTCACGGAGAATATCATGGACCGGCTCGACCGAAAGATCCTGCGCCTGTTGCAGGAAAATGCCACGCTGGCGGTGGCCGATATCGCCAGGAAGGTGGGGCTGTCCACCACACCCTGCTGGCG
>CAZVVC010000192.1:0-7328 GCA_964630425.1 uncultured Bifidobacterium sp.
GAACAGCAGGCCGAAGCCCGGGTCCATGCCCGGCACGTCGCGGTAGGATTCGTGCTCCTTCACATAGGTCACCGGCGCCGGATCGGGGCGCGGGCCGTCCTTGGGCACCGGGCGCATGAACAGAATGTCGAACAGGCAGCGGTTCGGATCGTTCCCCAGCGGGCGGTAGACATAGAGGATGCGCAGCGAGATGCCCGTGAAGATGAACAGGTTCGGGAACAGGGTGTATTTGAGCGAGTCGAGCACCTCGGAATTGGACAGGTCCGACAGGTCCACGCCGAACTGGCTCCTGAAGGCATCGCGCATCTGCTGCGCCATCACCTGACGGGCGGTGCCGCCTTCCGGCACCTTCGGCCTTTCGCCGTCGACCAGCGAGCGGTCGCCCATCAGCATGCCATCGAGCACTTCCTGCTCGGTCATCGGCCGGTCGCCGCGGTTGGTGCGCACGCCCAGCGCCACCAGGTCGCGGCTGACATGGTCGCTGAAGATGTCGTGCTGCTGCATGGCCGCGCTGCCGGATAGCTGCGGGTGGACCATGGGGCCGTGATAGCCCTCGATGAAGGCTTCCTGCGCGGCCTTCCAGTTGCAGGCCAGTTCCTTGCGCGCATGGACGCTGACATACCAGTCGGTGAAGTCCCAGCGCGCGCAGTGCTCGGGCAGCACCTCCAGATAGTCGGACAGCGGCGGCGCATCCAGGTCCATGTTGATGAACACCAGGCTGTTCCACACGTCCACCTGCACTTCGGGCAGCCGGTTCTTCTCGTAGTCCAGATGGGGGAACTCCCACGCGCACGGCACCTCGTGGAGCGTGCCGTCCAGGTTCCAGGTCCAGCCGTGATAGGGGCATTGCAGATTGGGCGAGTAGCCCGACGAATTGGACGGCTTCAGCTTGGTGCCGCGGTGCAGGCAGGAATTGTGGTAACCCTTGATCTTCCCCGATTCCGTGCGCACCAGCACGATGGAATGGCGGCCCAGATCATAGACGTAGTAGTCGCCGGGCTCGGGCAGGTGCTCGTCGCGGCAGGCATATTGCCAGACCTTGCGCCAGACCTTCTCCATCTCCAGGTCGAAGAACGCCTGCGAGGTGAAGCGGTCGAGCGGGATATCCTCGCTGGTCTGGGCGACGCCCGCCTGAAGCCGCAGCACGGGAATGGCGTCGCCGTCGCGGTCCAGGATCTCCTGGTAGGTGGGTCCCATGACGCGCGCAGCCTTGGGCTGCTTCGATTCCATGTTCATCGCGGCTCTCCCCTGCTACGATCGGGAAAGCATAACATCCGTTATCCAATGTCCGCAACGGAAGCGGTCAGCGCCGTTCCACGTAGTGCCGCAGCCGCTCGCGGAGATGCGGCACGAAGTCCTCGCGTTCGAGCAGTTCGTCGAGCGACACCAGCGCCCAGCGCTGGCCCTCGGAGCCGAAGACGATGGCGTCCACCTGGCGCCGGGTGATGGACGCCACGAAGAAATGCGCGCTGGTCGAACTGTCCATCGCGGAAACATATTCCCGGTGCCAGAGGAAGCTGTCGGGATCGAGCGCGATGGCGAATTCCTCCAGGGTCTCGCGTATCGCGCACTGGGCCGGCGTTTCGTCGCCGTCGCGCTCGCCGCCGGCAAGGTCCCACATGCCGGGGAAGGGAATGTGGACGAAATCGTCGCGCTGGTAGACCAGCACCAGATCATCCAGCAGCAATGCGATCTTGGCGCCGTGAAATTTCCGCATATCCGCTTCCGCACATTTTTGTGTGATTTTCATCTCTTGCAGCCGTACATATATGTGCGAATATCGTTCGCATGAACACCCGGGAATTCATCAGGCGGGTTCGGGAATGCGGCAAGGACGACGGTGTCGCCGTCGTCTATGAGCCGGGCAGGGGCAAAGGCAGTCATGGCCGGCTCTTTTACGGCGCTCGCCGCACCATCGTTGCCGAACATCGCGGTGATATCCCTGCCGGCACCCTCCGGGCCATGATGAAGCAGCTTGGTCTGGAGGGCCGGTTCTAGAGAAGGAGCAGGACCATGCGTTTCGCCTATCCCGTCGAGTACACGCCTCAGGAAGGAGGCTTTCTGGTCACCTTCCCGGACGTGCCAGAGGCCATCACCGATGGCGCGACGCGCGAGGACGCGGCCGAGCGCGCCATCGACGCCCTGGTGACGGCCCTCAGCTTCTATACCGATGCCGGCGAACCCTTGCCCGTGCCGGGCAAGGGCCAGACCTATGTCGTGGTTCCTCCGCTCCAGGCGGCCAAACTGGCACTTTACGAAGCTATGAAAGCGAACAGGGTGACCCGGGCCGAATTGGCCAGGCGTCTCGGCGCCACCGAAACGATTGCCCGCCGTCTCGTCGATCTCAGGCATCGAAGCCATATCGACGAGGTGGTCCGCGCCCTGAGGCTGCTGGGCAAGGAAGTGGTCCTGGAAGTGGCCTGACATCGCTTTCCCTTCATGACGGCGCCGGGTCCGGTCGCGGTCCCCGCAACGAAAAAGGGCGCCCGTCGGGGCGCCCTTCGAAACCGTCACGCGGACACGGGTCAGATCGACTCGTTGATCCACTGCACGATCTTGCTCTTCGGCTGGGCGCCGACCTTGGTGGCGCGCAGTTCGCCGTCCTTGAACAGCATCAGCGTGGGGATGCCGCGCACGCCGTAGCTGGTGGGCGACACGGGATTCTCGTCGATGTTCAGTTTGGCGATGGTGAGCTGGCCCTGCATCTCCTCGGCGATCTCGTCCAGCGCCGGGGCGATCTGCTTGCAGGGGCCGCACCATTCGGCCCAATAGTCCACGACGACGACGCCCTGGGCGTCGAGGACGTCGGCCTGGAAGCTGTCGTCGGTAATCTTCTTGGTGGCCATGGGATGTTCCTTGATCACGGGATGTGCTTGGCTACCGAAGGTAGGGTCGGGCACCCGGCAGGTCAAGGGCGGGTCATGCGCCGTCGCCGTGCGGGTCCAGCAGCCGGTCCGGCAGGATCATCAGCGCGGGGCCGTCGGTCCACAGCAGGGCGCAGCGCACCGGGCGGTCGGGGTAGATCTTGCGCAACAGGCCGCGATAGGCGGCCATCTGCCGCAGATAGAGCGGCGGCACGTCCTCGGCGCGGGTCGGCGGCGGGCGGTTGGTCTTGTAGTCGACGACGGTCACGCCGTCTTCGGTCACCGCGAGCCGGTCGATCTGGCCGCTGACGGCGAGGGTGCCGAGCAGGCCGGTCACCGGCACCTCGGCGGCGCTGCCGGGGCCGAACAGGTCGGCGCAGCCGGGGTCCTCGAGAATCCGCATGACCTCCTCGGTCCAGCGTTCGACCGTCTCCGGCGCCAGCCTGTGGCCGGCCTGGGCGAGAAAACGGGCCGCCGCCTCGCGCCGCCGGTCGGGCGCCATGTCGGGCAGCCATTGCAGCAGCCGGTGGATCAGCATCCCGCGCAGGAAGCGTTCGTTGTCGCCGGCCTCCAGCGGGCTGCGCACCGGCATCTCGGGCAGGCTCGGCCGCGACGGCGCCAGCGGCCGCACCGGCGCGGGCTCGGGCGGCGGCGGCCGGGTGAGCCAGCCGGGCGCGGGCGGCGCGGGCGCATCCCGCGCCTCGCCCCGGTCCAGTTCGATCTTGCCGCCGCCCATGCGGAAGCGGCGGACGGGATTGCCGGCGTGATCGGCGGCGTCCTCGGCGCCGAGGCGATCGAACGCGTCGGCGACCAGGTCGTACCAGCAATTGGCCGTGCGGCCGCGCAGGGTCTCGTAGCCGCACACATAGAGCCTGTCGCCGGCGCGGGTCAGCGCCACGTAGAGCTGGCGGTTGTATTCCTCGTCGCGCTTGCGCTTCACCGCCTCCCGCGCGAGCGCGATGGGGCCGACCGCGTTGTCCTTGTTCATGGGCCAGGCCAGCACCGGCGGCCCCGGCGGATCCTCCAGCCAGTAGACGTCGTGGTTCTCGGCCGGGATGCCGCAGGTGTCGGGCAGGAACACGATGGGTGCCTGAAGCCCCTTGGCGCCGTGCACGGTCATCACGCGCACCTCGCCCTTGCCCTGTTCCAGCTCGCGCTTCACCTCGGTCTGGGCGGCCTCGACCCAGTTGATGAAGCCTTGCAGCGAGGGCGGATGGCCGCGCTCGTAGTCGAGCGCGAGGGCGAGGAACTCGTCCATGGGATCGAGCGCGTCGGGACCCAGCCGCTCCAGCATGGCGCGCCGCCGCCCGCCGTCCAGCACGCCGCTGTAGAATTCATAGGGCGGGATGGTGTCGGCCCGCGCCGTGCAGCCCGACAGGAACGCCCACGCGGCGGCAAAGGCCGCGTCCTCCCGCGCGGCGGCCAGCGCCGCCCACAGATGCCCGCGCCGGCCGTGGGCGAGGCGGAACAGGTCGTCCTCGGACAGGCCGACCAGCGGCGACTTGAGGACGACGGCGAGGGTCAGGTCGTCCTCGGGCATCAGCACGAAGCGGCCCAGCGCCAGCAGGTCCATCACCGCGAGCTGGTCCGTCAGCACCATGCGGTCGGCGCCCGCCACCGGCACGCCGGCGCGCTTCAGCGCGCGCACCATGGCGGTGAAGAAATCGTTGCGGCGGCGCACCAGGATCATCACGTCGTCGGGCCGGATCGGCCGGTCCTTCGACTCCAGCCGCTCGCCCGTGCCCAGCCAGTGGGCGATCTGTCCGGCGATCCGGTCGGCCAGCCGTGCGTCGGCGGGCCGGGACTCGCGGCGGGCGACGGGCGGCTCCCACCTGCCGGGCGGCTCGACCGCCTCGGGAGTCTCGGTGGGCCACAGCTCGACCAGGCCGGGCACGTCCTTGCGGTTCGCCTCGTGGGCGATGCGGGCCTCCTGCTGGCGGAACACCAGGCCGACCTTCGCCTCGTCCTTCTCGAACACCGTGTCGACCAGCTTCAGCACCGCCTCGGTGGAGCGGAACGACAGGGTGAGCGCGCCCGAGTGGAATTCCTTGTCCATCTGGCGCACGCGGCGCTCGAACTCCTGGCGCATCTCCTCGAACTGGGCCGGCTCGGCGCGCTGGAAGCTGTAGATGGACTGCTTGGCGTCGCCCACGGCGAACAGGGTGCGGTTGACCGAATCCCGCGCGCTGCCGGCGACGAAAAACTCGCCCGCCAGCGCCCGGATCACCGCCCACTGGTCGGGATTGGTGTCCTGCGCCTCGTCGACCAGGATGTGATCGAGGCCCTCGTCCAGCTTGTAGAGCACCCAGGGCGCGTTGCCGGTGACGAGGGCGCGCGCCTTGGCGATCAGGTCGTCATAGTCGAGCACCGCGCGCTGGGCCTTCAGCCGGCGATAGGTCCGGTTCAGCGCCCGGCCCAGCGTGGCGAGCGCGCGGCTCGCATGGGCGGCGCGCGCCGCCTTCAGGCGCAGCGAGACCGCGATCAGCCGCCCGGCCTCCCTGTCCAGGGCGTCGATGGCGGCCGGCGCGGCGGCGGCGACGGGCTTGGTGGCGAGGGATTTGCGCGGCTCGGTATAGCCCGACTTGCTGGTGAGATAGGCGTCCAGATAATCCGTCACGCCCGCCGCCCGGTCGCCCGCCGCCGCGTCGAGCCAGAACGCGATGCGGGCCGCCCGGTCCCGATCGGTATTGGAGCCGAGAGCCAGCGCGGCGCAGGCGGCGCGAAGGGCGGGGATGTCCGCCGCGGCATCGGCGCAGGCATCGGCGAGAATGGCCGCGGGGTCCTCGCCGGGCGAGAGCCCCAGCAGCCTGAAGATATGGTGGTGCTCGTCGCCGTCGAGCGCGTCGGCGTGTCCCGTGAGCTTGCGCAGCAGTTCGGCGAATTTCATGTCCTGCACATGGGCCGACACGAAATCCAGCGCCTCGCGCAGCGGCGCATCGCCGCCGGCCTGGGCGGCGGCGAGCATCTCGTTCAGGGCCGTGTGCATCAGTTCGGCGGCCGAATGGTCGTCCAGCACCTGGAAGTGGGGCGCGATGCCGGTCTCCAGCGGGAAGCGCGCCATCAGCGACTGGCAGAAGGCGTGGATGGTCTCGATGCGCAGCCCGCCGGGCACGTCCAGCACCTCGGCGAACAGGCGGCGCGCCTTGGCGATGCGCGCCTCGCTGGGCGGCACGCCTTCCAGGTCCTCCAGCGCGTCGTAGAGCCGGTCGGCGGAGGCCGTCGCCCATTCGGCCAGGTTGGCGTTGATGCGGTTCGCCATCTCGGCGGCGGCGGCCTTGGTGAAGGTCAGGCACAGGATGCCCTGGGGCCGCGCGTCGGCCAGCAGCAGGCGCAGCACCCGGTTGGTCAGCATGTGGGTCTTGCCGGTGCCGGCCGAGGCGCCGACCCATGCGGAGACGCCCGGATTGGCGGCGCGGTCCTGCTCGGCGGTCATTCGCCCCACTCCTTGACGCGGGCGAGATGGTCGTAGTCGCCGAAGCCCGCCTCCAGGGGGTTGGGATGCGAGACATAGGGGATGCCCGGATCGTCGAATGTCCGGATCAGCCGGCGCAGCCCGGCTTCGGCCTCGTCGGCGAGCTGTTCCAGATCGGGGCCGTCCTTCAGGATCGCGCTGGCGCGCTTGATCTCGTTGAAGCGCGGATCGCCCTTCAGCTTCCACCACGACAGCTCGGCGACCGGCGACGGCGGCAGCCCGAAGGCGCCGGCGCGGACCATGACCGCCTCCAGTGGCATCTGGGCGCCGTAGCCCGTCAGCAACTGGTTGCGGCTGGGCTCGCGTCCGGTCTTGTAGTCGATGATCTCGTAGCGGCCGTCGGACAGCCGGTCGATGCGGTCGGCCTTGGCGGTCAGCGTGAAATCGAGCCCGTCGATCTCGATCGCGCCCGGCGTCTCGAGGATGACGGGCGCCGCGCCGCCGATGCGCTCGCGCTGGCGCGCGATGAACCAGGCGGCGATCTGCTCGAAACGCGGCCACCAGAAGGCGCGCACCAGCGGCTTTTCCAGGACGTCCCCGAACGCCGCGCGGCCGAAGGCCAGGAGCCGTTCGAGCGCGTCGGGCGGCGGCGCGCCGGGGAAGGCCCGCAGATAGCGGTAGAGCGCGTCGTGGATGAAATTGCCGCGATCGGTGGCGCCGGGATCGGCATCGAGCGGATCCATGATCCGCAGCCCCAGGATGTGCCGCGCATAGAGCGCATAGGGATCGCGCAGCCAGGCTTCGATCCGGGTGACCGACAGCCGGCGCGGCCGGGCCTCGCGCGGCGGCGTCGGCGCCGGCGGCGGCAGCGCCTGCCGCTCGCGGATGGCGTCGAGGGCGCCGTGCCATGCCGGATGGGGCGGGCGTGGCCAGTTCCCCCTGCCGACCAACGCGTCCAGCCGGAGCAGCCAGCGCGAGGGCAGGGTGGGCGCGCCGCCGGCCTTTTCGGCACGGGTCAGGTAGACCAGCGGCGCGGCGGCGCCCCGATTGGC
>CAZVVC010000193.1:0-7272 GCA_964630425.1 uncultured Bifidobacterium sp.
CAGCCGGCGGAGCTGGAACAACATCAGCCCGAAGGTGGGCCTGAACTGGCAGGCGACCGACGACCTGTTCCTTTATGCGAGCTGGACGCGCGGCTTCCGCTCGGGCGGCTTCAACGGTCGCTGCGGCTCGACGCTGACCTGCCAGCCGTTCAATCCCGAGAAGAACGACTCCTACGAGGTCGGCGTGAAGTGGACCGGGCTCGACGACCGGCTGCGCGTCAACCTCACCGGCTTCTGGATGAAGTACACCAACCAGCAGATCGCCATCATCCGCTCGTCCGCCGGCTCGGGCGGCGGGCAGGAGACCATCACGGCCAATGCGGGCGCCTCGGAGTCGAAGGGCATCGAGCTGGAGGTCAACGCGGTTCCCGCCGACGGGCTCACCACCTGGGCCTCGCTCGGCTACCTGAACGCCAAGACCACCAAGCTGTGCACCGACACGACCGGCGGCCTGTTCTTCGCCAGCCAGGCCGAACTGGACGCGGCCATCGCCGCGTCCTGCGACCAGTCGCCGGAGTCGCTGTTCCAGTTGCCCAACGGCGCCTGGATCATCCCCAGGGACCTGTCGGGCCGGGCGCTGGGCCGCGCGCCGAAATGGAGCATCGCCGCCGGCTTCGCCTACGAGATTCCCGTGGGCAACGCGGGCCATGTGGTGCTGGCCGCCGACTGGCGCTACCAGTCCCAGTCGGTGCTGGGCACCATCTTCCCCAACGCCAGCATCGGCTCGACCGCGGGCGTGCCCAACTACAACGGCTATCTGGTCAATCCGTGGCGCAAGGCGAACCACATCGTCAACGCCAGCCTGACCTGGCGGGAGGCCGAGGAGCGCTACCAGATCTCCCTCTTCGCCAAGAACCTCACCAACGAGCGCTACATCCAGGCGCTGACCGCCGTGGCCACGCTGTTCAACTTCACCCAGTGGAACAGCCCGCGGACCTGGGGCGTGGAGGCATCCTTCAGGTTCTGAGCACAGCGGTCCTAGAGGGGGCGGGGAGCCATATGGCTCCCCGTTTTGTTGATTTCTTCACACGCTCATGCGCGGGAATGACGAGGATGGGTTGAGGTCCCTGCATGCGCTCGTTCCAGACGGTCGACCGCCGCGCTCGGCAATGGATGCGCGATGGCCCCGATCCATCGGCGCCTTGCCGCCGCGCCGGTTTTCCCGTACCGTTCCCGCTGCTTGGGGGCCTCGCGGGAAGGAGGTCCAGGTATGTCGCTCATCAGGTCCGAGACAGGTCGGGGACGGTTGCTGGTCGCCGGCGCCACGCCCGAGCCCGTGATCTATGCCATCAAGATCAGCGTCGACGGCGAAAGCGCGCTGAAATCGGCGCGGGGGACCCTCGACGGCGATTTCTCCGGCCTCGTCCATGCCGCCGAGTTCGGCGGCGCGCTGGAGCTGGAAAGCGGCTTCGGCCTGGGCATCCACATCTCCCGCATCATTGGCGGACGCGCCGACTTCGTCGTCAGCGACCCGATCCCGGATCGCTAGGTAGCCGCCGGCTCGATCTGGTCCCTTCCCGTCGTCATCGCCACGCTGCGCTCGGAGAGGGACGAACCTTCTCGGTCCTGGCTTCGGCGGCCAATCCGCCTCGGGGCGCGTGAGCCACGACCCTTGACTCTCCGCCGCTTCGCGCCTAGGTTCCGGCCGCTTCAACGAAAGCGCCGTGTTTTCGTGTCCAAGGATACCCACCCGTCAGCGAGTGTTCGCCCGCGGGTGGCGTTGGTGTTTGGGAAATGTTCGAGACGCTGTCAGGCCGGTTAGGCGACATCTTCGACAAGCTGCGGGGCCGCGGGGTTCTGAATGAATCCGACGTGGCCGCGGCCATGCGCGAGGTGCGCGTGGCGCTGCTCGAGGCCGACGTGGCGCTGCCGGTGGTCAAGGACTTCGTCGAGAAGGTGCGCGCCCGCGCCATCGGCCAGGAAGTCCTGAAATCGGTCACGCCCGGCCAGATGGTGGTCAAGATCGTCAATGACGAGCTGATCGCCATGCTCGGCGGCGAGAGCGAGGATCTGAACCTGGCTGCCGCGCCGCCGGTCGCCATCATGATGGTCGGCCTGCAAGGCTCGGGCAAGACCACCTCCACCGCCAAGATCGCCAGGCGGCTGGCGACGCGCGACCGCAAGCGGGTGCTGATGGCCTCGCTCGACACGCGCCGCCCCGCCGCGCAGGAGCAGCTCAGGATCCTGGGCCAGCAGGCCGATGTGCCGACCCTGCCGATCATCCCGGGCCAGATGCCGCTCGACATCGCCAAGCGCGCCATGGAAGCGGCCCGACTCGGCGGCTACGACGTGGTCATGCTCGACACCGCCGGCCGCCTGCATGTGGACGAAGGCCTGATGTCCGAGCTCGACTCGGTCAAGTTCACCGCCATGCCGGCCGAGATCCTGCTGGTCGCCGACGCGCTGACCGGCCAGGACGCGGTCAACGTGGCCAGGCAGTTCAACGACCGCCTCGGCGTCACCGGCATCGTGCTGACCCGCATGGACGGCGATGGGCGCGGCGGCGCGGCCCTGTCCATGCGCGCGGTCACCGGCCGGCCGATCAAGGTGGTCGGCACGGGCGAGAAGCTGGACGAGATCGACAGCTTCCATCCGTCGCGCGTCGCCTCGCGCATCCTGGGCATGGGCGACGTGGTCTCCCTGGTCGAAAAGGCCCAGGAGATGGTCGACGAGCAGGACGCCGAGGCGCTGGTGAAGCGCCTGAAGAAGGGCCAGTTCACGCTCGTCGACTACCAGAAGCAGCTCGATCAGATGCGCAAGATGGGCGGCATGTCCGGCATCCTCGGCCTGCTGCCCGGCGTGGGCAAGCTGAAGAAGGCGCTGGCCTCGGCCAATATCGACGAGGGCATGCTGGTGCGCCAGGACGCCATCATCAAGTCGATGACGCCCCGCGAGCGCGAGAACACCAAGATCATCGCCGCCTCGCGCAAGAAGCGCATCGCGGCGGGGTCCGGCACTTCGGTGCAGGAGGTCAACAAGCTGCTGAAACAGCATCAGCAGATGGCCGAGATGATGAAGAAGATGGGCAAGGGCGGCAAAGGGCTGCCCCAGCTGCCGCCGGGTTTCGACGGCCTGCTGCCCCGCTAACCACAAGACCAAGAACAAGGAGCTAAGGAAGCCTCATGGCACTCAAGATCAGACTGGCGCGCGGCGGCGCGAAGAAGCGTCCCTACTACCGCATCGTGGTGGCCGATTCCCGTGCGCCCCGTGACGGCGGGTTCATCGAGCGTATCGGCAGCTTCAATCCGCTCGTCGCCAAGGACAGCGACCAGCGCCTGAGCATCGACACCGAGCGCGCGCAGTACTGGCTGAAGCAGGGCGCCCAGCCCACCGACCGCGTCGCCAAGTTCCTGGCCTCGGCCGAGCTGATCGCCAAGCCGGCGCAGCGCAACAACCCGGTCCAGGGCACGCCGAAGGCGAAGGCGCAGGAGCGCATCCGCGCCGCCGAGGCTGCCGCCGAAGCCGCCGCTGCCGCCGCCGCCAAGGCCGCGGAAGCCCCGGCCGAAGCCGAAGCGTCGGAGTAAGCCTTGGCCGGCCAGGCCGACGGTCTGGTCGTCCTGGGGGCCGTCGCCGGCGCGCATGGCGTGCGCGGCGAGGTGAAGGTGAAGTCCTTCACCGAGGCGCCGGACGCCATCGCCGCCTATGGGCCGCTGACCGGCGACCCGGGCGGCCGGGTCTTCCGGCTGACGGTGCTCAGGACGGTGAAGGACGGCGTGGTGGCCCGGATCGACGGCGTCGCGGACCGGGACGCGGCCGAGGCGCTCAAGGGCACCCGGCTCTGCGTGACCCGCGCGGCGCTGGGCGAGCCGGAGGAGGAAGACAGCTTCTTCCACGTGGACCTCATCGGCCTTTCGGCCGAGGACGAGACGGGAAGGGGGCTGGGGACGGTGATCGCCGTCCATGAATTCGGGGCGGGCGACATGCTGGATGTCCGCCTCGACGAGACCGGGAAATCGGTGCTCGTCCCGTTCCGGCGGGAGACGGTGCCGGTGGTCGACGTGAAGGGCGGACGCATCGTGATCCGCCCGGACGACGAGGAAGCGGAAGGAGAGCCGGCATAGTGGCGGCGTTCGCGGCGACGGTGCTGACGCTCTTTCCGGAGATGTTTCCGGGTCCGCTGGGCATGTCGCTCGCGGGCAAGGCCCTTGAACGGGGGCTGTGGTCGCTCGATGTACGTGACATCCGCGACCACGGGCTGGGGAAGCATCGGACCGTGGACGACACGCCGGCAGGCGGTGGTCCGGGGATGGTGATGCGGCCGGACGTGCTGGCCGCCGCGATCGACGCGGCGCTGGCGGACCCGGCGAAGGCGGGCAGGCCGCTGGCCTATCTGTCGCCGCGCGGCAAGGTGTTCGACCAGGCCAGGGCGCGGCAATGGGCCGAGGCCGGCGGCGTGGTGCTGGTGTGCGGCAGGTTCGAGGGCGTCGACGAGCGGGTGCTCGAGGCGCGGCAGGTTGAAGAGGTGAGCCTCGGCGATTTCGTGCTGTCCGGGGGCGAGCCGGCGGCCATCGTCATGATCGACGCGGTGGTGCGCCTGCTCCCCGGCGTCGTCGGCGACGAGGCGGTGTTGAACGAGGAGAGTTTCGCGGACGGGCTGCTGGAATACCCCCAGTACACACGACCGCAGAACTGGGAAGGACGAGAGATCCCCGCGGTCTTGCAATCCGGCCATCACGCGGAAATTGCGGCTTGGCGGAAAAGTAGGGCTGAGGATATAACGCGGTCACGCCGGCCCGACCTATGGGCTCGGTACATGGCCGAGAAGAACAACAAGAGCGGCTAAGGAACAGGTGCAATGAACATTATCGAACAGCTCAACCAGGAGCAGGTCGCCAAGCTGACCGAAGGCAAGACCATCCCGGAGTTCGCCCCGGGCGACACGGTCCGCGTCAACGTGCGCGTGATCGAAGGCAACCGCGAGCGCGTGCAGGCCTTCGAGGGCGTGTGCATCGGCCGCAAGAACGACGGCCTGAACTCGTCGTTCACCGTGCGCAAGATCAGCTATGGCGAGGGTGTGGAGCGCGTGTTCCCGCTGTATTCGCCCCGCCTCGATTCGATCGAGCTGGTGCGCCGCGGCCAGGTCCGCCGCGCGAAGCTGTACTATCTGCGCGGCCGTACCGGCAAGTCGGCCCGCATCGCCGAGAAGAAAGACTTCGGCCGCTCGAAGAGCGCCGAATAAGACCGCAGGAGACCTGCATATGAGCGGACCTAAGACGCTCTACGACAAGATCTGGGACAGCCATCTGGTGCATCAGGCGGAGGACGGCACCTGTGTCCTCTATATCGATCGCCACCTGGTTCACGAGGTGACCAGCCCGCAGGCCTTCGAGGGTCTGCGCATGGCCGGCCGCAAGGTGCACCGTCCGGAGGCCACGCTCGCCGTGCCGGACCACAACGTGCCCACGCTCGGCCGCGCCAAGGGCATCGACGATCCTGAATCGCGTACGCAGGTCGAACAGCTCGAGAAGAACGCCCGCGAGTTCGGCGTGACCTATTTCGGCATGGACGACGTCCGCCAGGGCATCGTGCACGTCATCGGCCCCGAGCAGGGCTTCACCCTGCCGGGCACGACCATCGTCTGCGGCGATTCGCACACCGCGACCCACGGCGCCTTCGGCTCGCTGGCCTTCGGCATCGGCACCTCCGAGGTCGAGCACGTGCTGGCCACCCAGACGCTGATCCAGAAGCGCTCGAAGAACATGCGCGTGCTGGTCAACGGCACGCTGCCGGTGGGCGTCACCGCCAAGGACGTGGTGCTGGCCATCATCGGCCGCCTGGGCACCGCCGGCGGCACCGGCTACGTCATCGAATTCGCCGGCCCGGTGATCGAGGCGCTGTCCATGGAAGGCCGCATGACGGTCTGCAACATGGCCATCGAGGCAGGCGCCCGCGCCGGTCTGATCGCCGCCGACGAGAAGACCGTCGAGTACTTCAGGGGCCGCCCGCTGGCGCCCAAGGGCGCCGCGTGGGAAATGGCCGTGGCCGCCTGGCGCGACCTGAAGACCGATCCGGGCGCGACATTCGACGCCGAGATCGTGCTCGACGGCAACGAGATCGTCCCGCAGGTCACCTGGGGCACCAGCCCGCAGGACGTGCTGCCGATCACCGCCAGCGTGCCGGCGCCCGAGGATTTCGCCGAGGACAGCCGCCGCCACGCCGCCGAGCGCGCGCTGGACTATATGGGGCTGACCGCGCACACCCCGCTCAGCCAGGTGCAGATCGACCGCGTGTTCATCGGCTCGTGCACCAACGGCCGCATCGAGGACATGCGCGCCGCCGCCGCCATCGCCAAGGGCCGCAAGGTCGCCGCCAACGTGACCAGCGCCATGGTGGTGCCGGGCTCGGGCCTGGTGAAGGAGCAGGCCGAGGCCGAGGGACTCGACAAGATCTTCGTCGAGGCCGGCTTCGAATGGCGCGAGCCGGGCTGCTCCATGTGCCTGGCCATGAACGCCGACCGGCTGGAGCCGGGCGAGCGCTGCGCGTCCACCTCGAACCGCAATTTCGAGGGCCGCCAGGGCCGCGGCGGGCGCACCCATCTGATGAGCCCGGCCATGGCCGCCGCCGCCGCCATCGCCGGACATCTGGTGGACGTGCGCGAGTTCCAGTAAGTTTTTCCGCACCGGGTGAAGAAGGGGAGAAGGACATCATGGCGCTGATCAGTGACGAACTCTGGGCATCGACGCTCCGCCGCGCTCTCGAGCTGGCGAAGGAGCACGCCTCGGCCGAGGAACGGCCGCGGATGGAGCGCCTTCATGTGCTCGGCATGGCCGACGATTTCGAAGGCACGAAGGGCGAGTACGGCATCATCAAGGTGAAGGACGCCTGAGCCGCCCAGCGCCCGCTTCGGCGGGCACCATGATTGAGCTTGGGGGGCCGGTCACCCGGCCCTCTTCGTATTGAGGAAAGGACCCATGGAAAAGTTCACCAAGCTGACCGGCGTGGCGGCCCCGCTGCCCATGATCAACGTCGACACCGACATGATCATCCCGAAGCAGTTCCTGAAGGTCATTTCCCGCGAGGGTCTGGGCCGCGGCCTGTTCGACGAGATGCGCTTCAGGCCCGACGGCTCGGAGATTCCCGAGTTCGTGCTGAACCAGCCGGCCTATCGCGAGGCCAAAATCCTGGTGGCCGGCGAGAATTTCGGCTGCGGCTCGTCGCGCGAGCACGCGCCCTGGGCGCTGCTGGATTTCGGCATCCGCTGCGTGATCGCGCCCAGCTTCGCCGACATCTTCTACAACAACTGCTTCAAGAACGGCATCCTGCCGATCGTGC
>CAZVVC010000194.1:0-7258 GCA_964630425.1 uncultured Bifidobacterium sp.
CCGGCATCGACCGGATCTCCCGAATCTCGTGGCGCGGGAAGCCGACGCGCTGATGCGGGCCGAAGAAGTCGTACGTCATCACGTTCGACATGGTCTGCGCGTTGATCGTCTCCGGATGGGCCGCCGCGAAATGATAGCCTTCGAGGAACCCGTCGGTGACCACCTTCCAGCACGCGCCTTTGATCTCGTGCACGCAGTGGTGATACCAGTTCTCCAGCCCCAGCCACTCCAGGTCCGGCAGGAAACCGGCCAGGAACCGGTCCAGGTCGAAAGGCGCGTCCGGCGTCAGCGTCACGAACACCATGCCCGCCACCTCGGCGCACGGAAGCGCGACCAGCCCCAGCTCGGCCGTGTCCACCTCGCCGAACTTCTGCCGGTCCGCCAGGCCGACCAGCCTGCCGTCGCCGCTGTAGGTCCAGCCGTGATAGGGACAGGTGAACCGGTTCGCCTTACCGCACGGCTCGGTGACCACCAGCGCCTGCCGGTGCGAGCACACGTTGAGGAACGCCCGCACCTGCCCGTCCTTGCCGCGGGTCATCAGCACCGGCCGGCCGGCCACCTCCATGGTCTTGAAGCTGCCGTTCTCGGGCAGCTCCATGCTCAGCGCCAGCATCAGCGGCTGGCGGCGGAAGATCACGTCCATCTCCCGCTCCCACCGCTCCCGGTTCAGGTAATCGTCCACCGGCACCCGGCGCACGGACGGCGCCCAGTCGGTGGTGCCGTTCTCCACATGCGCCAGCATCCGCGCGGCCGCCCTGCTGTATTCCTCTGTGATCGTCATGCCGTGTCTCCGAATTCCTGCACGTCCACGCGCAGCCGTGTCAGCCGCGACGTCTTGATGAACCATCGTCCATCGATCTTCTCATACGTCTCCCAATAATGCCCGAAGCCGTGCAGGCTGCGGACCAGCCTGCCGTTCTCGTATTTGCGGTTGGCGTCCTCCATGGCCCAGACGCCGCGCGCTTGCGTCGGGCTGACGATCTCGATCTCCGGCATATGGCCGTGATGAACCGTCGAGACGTCCTGCACCGCGCGCTGGATGAAGTCGGCGATGTTGTCGCCGCCCCGGTTGATCCATTCGGGGCCGAGCTTCTGGTGCAGGGTGTCGTCGCCCGAGCCGTTGCGGACCGCGTCGGTCGCATCGTAGACCGCGTCCGGCGCGAAGATCGTCCGCAGCCCGTCCCAGTCCTTGGTGTCCATGCAGCGGAAATAGCGGGCCTTGAGCTGCTTGATGGCCTCGATGGCCGCCTGCCTCTCGGTCTCGGTCACGCCGCGTCTCCCGGGTAATAGGGATGGGGCGCCCCGTCCAGATAGACGCCGGCCGACCACGACCCGTCCACGGCCAGCTCGGCGCCGGAGATGTAGGAGGCGTGATCGCTGGCCAGGAACGCCGTCGCCCGCGCCACTTCCTCGGGCGCGCCGACCCTGCCCAGGCCGATGTTGAGAAAACCAAATTCCGTGGGGTCCCTGCCGTCCGGGTTCAGCATCGGCGTGTTGATCGCGCCGGGATGCACCGAATTCACCCGGATGCCGTTGGGCGCCAGCTCCAGCGCGGCGGCCTTGCTCAGGCCGCGCAGGCCCCATTTGCTGGCGTCGTAGGCCGTCATCCGCGTGGTGCCGCGAAAGCCGTTGACCGAGGCCACGTTGACGATCGAACCGGCGCCCTGGCGCACCATCTGCGGCACCACCGCCTGCATGCCCAGATAAGGCCCGATCAGGTTGATCGACAGCACCTTCTGCAATTCTTCCGGCGAGGTTTCCATCATCAGCCGGATGAAGGTGATGGCGGCATTGTTCACCAGCACGTCGACGCGGCCGTGCCGGTCCACCACATGCGCCACGGTCTGGGACCAGGCGCGCGGGTCGGTCACGTCCATGCGGCGGAACTCGGCCGCATCGCCCAGCCGCGCGGCCACCGCCTCGCCCTCGTCCAGCACGTCGACGAACACCACCTGGGCGCCTTCACGCACGAACACCTCGACCGTCGCCTCGCCCTGCCCGCGTGCGCCGCCGGTGATCAGGGCCACCTTGCCCTTCAGCAAATCGGACATCAAACTGCTCCCCATGGACGGCGGGGACGATCGGTCCCGTGCCTTCCTCAAAAAAATGCGGCGAACGCGTTATCCCGTCTCCCCGACCATAACGCCGCCGACGGCCGCTCGCGGCCATGGCCAAAACCTCGCATACTCCCGCATTGTCTTCAATTAAAAACAACATGTTTTCCATTGGGATTGATGCCCATCCGATCCGTCCGTCCGGCCGGCGTCGCATGTTTTCCCCGACGCGGCGTTCACACCGTACAGCCGATGGACAGGACCTCTAAATCGCGGGTACCAATGGATTAAACCGGCCAGTTGCCGGTGCGCGTCCCGGCGGCCGCGCCGCTACGTTTCCTTGGCGCGCACCCCGGGAACCACCGGCGGCCCCCAGGGTTCATTCCGGCGCCATGAAGGAATACAGGTTTTCCACGGGCTTGACAGCGTGCGGCGATCGACTAGCCTGTCCCGCCTGGCGTACGCCAATCCCACGAACCCCAGTTCCATACGCGATATGCGGACCGACACCCAGACAGGCGCCGTGAAGTGAAGTTCGTCACGGAAAAACAGCTCAGGCGACGTCAGGAAATCCTGTCCGCCGCGCGCAACCTGCTTTCCGAGGCCGGCTATGCCGGCGTCACCATGCGCGCGCTGGCGAAGACGTGCGGCGTCTCGACCAAACTGCTCTATGACGTCTACGGCAGCAAGGAGGCGCTCATCTCCCAGGCCGTGGCCGAACGCATCGGGCTGGTCTACGACGCGATCGAGAGCGGCACGCGGGAAAAGGGCGTCGGTCACCTGATGGCCATCTCCTCCGGCATCGCCGACGCCATGCTGGAGCTGCCCAATTTCGCTCATGCCTTTGCGAACGGCATCGTGCTCCAGCGGGAAATCTACACACGCGAGGATTATTCCACCCGCGCCATCCGCCGCTGCCTGCTGGAAATCATCCAGCGCGGCGACCTGCCCCGCGACCATGACCTCCATCTGCTCGAAATGCTGATCCGGATGCAGTTGCAGTCGGTCATCATGCATTGGAACACCGGCGGCGTTCCCGACGCGCAGCTCCGCGCCTTCCTGCAACTCGGCGTCTGCAACGTGCTCAAGACCTTGGTCATCGGCGCGTCCGGAAAGCAGCTTCTCGAGATCGAGGCCAGCCTCCTCAAGGAAATCGGCACCGCCTTCGCCTTCTGAACGGCAAACGGCAATCCAGTCCTGAAACTGAATTGCCGCGCTTCGCTCGCAGTGACGGCATGGAACGCCAACCTTGGCGGCCGCCGATCCGGCAAGACCCTCCCGAAAAAACTGGAATGGCGGATACCGAGGCATCCGCCATTCCGAGGGGGAGTGTCAGAACCTCTTCTGGATCGAGATCCCGTAGGTCCGGGGCTCGCCCACATAGTGCAGGATGGAACCCAGGCTGGGGCTCAGGTCCAGGCTGCGGTTGAAATACTGCTTGTTGGTGATGTTCTTGGCCCAGAACGCGATGTCCAGGTCGGTGACGGCCGACGGGCGGAACGAGATCTGCGCGTTCAGCAGGCCGTAGGCCTTCTGGTCGGTATAGGCCGCCAGCAGCCTCGACGAGGCCGGGCTCAGCGCGGTCGCGTCCTGCCAGTGCCAGCTCACCGTCGTGTTCAGTTCGCCGAAACCGGTGTCGAGCGTATGGGTGGCCGACAGGCTGTAGGTCCACTGCGGCACCAGGAAGAACGGCTGGGCGCTCAGGTCGTTGCCCAGGCCGTCGACGAACTTCTTGTACTTGGGATCCGTGTAGCCGAGCGTGGCGTGCAGCACGAGCCCTTCCACCGGAATGACGTCGAGCGCCGCTTCCACGCCGTGGATACGCGCCGACGCGGCGTTCTGGACGATGGTGTTGGGCGCGCCGCCCGGCCCGACGACCAGGATGCTGCGCTGGATGTTCTTGTATTCGGACAGGTAGGTCGCGAAGTTGAAGCGCACCCGTCGGTCGAACATGTCGCTTTTCAGGCCGACTTCGTAGTCGGTCACCGTCTCCGGCGCGAAGGCGTCGAACGAGCCGGCGCTGGCCGAGCCGCGCTGGTTGAAGCCGCCGCCCTTGAAGCCCTTGCTGGTCTTGGCATAGACCATGGTGTCTTCCCACAGCGTGTAGTCGAGACCGATCGTGTAGGACACGTCCCGCGCCGAGGTGTTGTAGATGGCGAGGCAGTTGCCGCCGATACGGTCGATCACCGGCACCTGGCAGTTGAGCGCGTCATGGCTGCGCGTGGTCAGCCGCGACTTGTCCTCGGTCCAGCGGATGCCGCCGGTGATGCGGAAATCGTCGGTGATCGAATAGGTCGCCTGGGCGAAGACGGCGATGCTCTTGTTGACGACCTCGTTGTCCGCCGTATTGGGGCTGCTCGGGTTCAGCAGCACCAGCGCCTGGTTCGCGCCGATCTCCGTGCCGCTCAGGTGGTAATAGAACGCGCCGACGATCCAGTTCAGGCGGTTGTCGAACGCCTTGCCGCTCAGGTTCAGCTCCTGGGTGAACTGCTTCGCCCGGGTGTCGCCGAAGCCGTCTGCGATCATGAAGGGCGAGCCGTCGAGATCGATCAGGAACTCGCGGGAAAGGTGCCGGTACGCGGTGATCGACTTCAGCTCCAGCTCATCCGACAGCGTCCATGTCGCGGTCAGCGAGGCGCCATAGGTTTCGCCCCGGCTGTGGACCGGCGTGTTGAAGTCGAAGGTCTTGTTGTCGCTCGCCTGGTCGATGATGTCCTCGAACGCGGCGACGGCCGCGGCCCGCGCGACCGGGTCGGCGACGCTGCCCACGCCGAACATCTCGGCCACGGCCTGGGACGTGCCCGCGGATGCGGGGTTGAAATAGGCCGGCTTCATCCGCGAGCCGCTGTTCTTGCCGTGCGAGTAATCGCCCCGGATGATCAGCTCGAGGCTGTCGCTGGGGTTGAGCTTCAGGGCGCCGCGCAGCACCACGTTGTCCGAGGCTTCCAGCCGCTTGTCGGAATGGACGTTGTAGCCGAAGCCGTCGCTGCCCATGTACGAGCCGACCAGGCGCATCGCCGCCTTGTCCTCGACGATGGGGACGTTGATCATGGCT
Source organism: uncultured Bifidobacterium sp. (assembly GCA_964630425.1). Taxonomy (GTDB): domain Bacteria; phylum Pseudomonadota; class Alphaproteobacteria; order SMXS01; family SMXS01; genus RI-34. The sequence continues at coordinate 5,110 of CAZVVC010000194.1, forward strand.
GCGACTTCCCGGCTGTCGTAGTTGCCGTAGCCGCCCCGCAGCAGGCCCTCGAACTCGTTCGTGGGCAGGGCCGTGTACACCGTCAGCGCGCCGCCCGTGGTGTTCTTGCCGTAGAGCGTGCCCTGCGGCCCCTTCAGCACCTCGACCCGCTCCACGTCGACCAGCGTCGACAGCGCAAGGCCGGTCGTCTGTCCGTAGTAGACACCGTCGAAATAGATGCCGACGGACGGCTGAAGGCTCAGCAGCGTGTCGTTCTGGACCTGACCGCGGATGCTGACGACGCTCGACAGCGGATCGGACGAGGCGGGCGCGATCGACAGGCTCGGGGTCTGCGTCTGGATGTCGGAGATGTTGACCACCCGCTGGTCCTGCAACGCGTCGGCGCTCAGCGCCGTGATGGCCACCGGCGTGGTCTGGATCGATTCCGCCTGTTTACGGGCCATCACCGTGACCGATTCAAGCTGGCCGCGCTGGGCCGCCTGCTGTTCCTGGGCGAAAGCGGTCGCGCTCAGGCACATGAGCGGCGCGGCCATCGCGCACCGCATGAATGTTAGCTTCCCCATTGCCATGACTCTCCCTGCAAAAAGGCTTGTTCTTCTGGTGAAGACAGTGGTCGTCGACACTTCCCGAAAGCCCGCGCATCCCACGGCGCCAGCCACACCACGACCGTCGGGCGCACGCACCCGACGGCGATGCCCGAAAATCCCCGGCGCCCCGGCTGGCCGCCGACTCCGCTCGGACATCCCGGATGGCGTCCTGCATCCGCGACGCCGCTATGGACGGATTTACTCCCCTTATCTTCCCACCGAGACCATCCCACGAGCCCGGCGCCAGATCAACCAAAAAAAACAACACGTTTTCTATCCTTGGGAATCATGGGCCGCGCTGCGGCCGGCGCCGGGACAGACAAATACAAAAAACATAAAATTTTATCATATGGTTAGGAAAACGCCTCGGATGCAGATCGGCGCCGGCTCGAGACGCCGCGCCCGGATCGCCGGCCGCATGAAGAACGATGAATACAGGTTTTTCACGAATCGGCGTCGTCAGGTCGCCACGGAGCCGATACCCGCCCGAACCGCCCGGCGAGGCCGGCGGCGTCGATGCCATTTCGTCCTGGATTCTTGCCCCGCGGGCTTGGCGGGTATCCCGCCGCGCTGTCCGCCGCCTACGCGGCTTCGGCTTCGGCCTCGGCCAGGCTCTTGCGGTACTTCTTCATGCCCAGGAACATCAGCACCACGACCACGGGCGGGAAGACGCAGTTCACCACCGCCAGCGACACGTTGAGCATGGCGTCGTCGCCGAACACATACGTCGTCAGGAAGCCCACCGAGGTCGCGCCCAGGCTGATGCCGACGATGTTGCTGACGAACAGGTAGAACGACGAAATCTTGGCCCGCATCTGGTTCGGCGTGATCGACATCATGGCCGCGCCCGAAAGCCCCGAGGGCACGCCGCCCAGGAACTGCCACACCGCCAGGAAGCCCGCCGCCCACCAGCCGTCCGGCGCCAGCAGGAAGATGCATACCGCGATCGGCGCCGCCGGAATGGTGCAGATCAGCGTGGCCCGGAACGGTCCGTCACGATAGCCGCGCCGGTCGAGCCAACTGGCGAACCAGCCGCCGAAGAACGCGCCGCTGGTGCCGAAGGTCAGGGCGATCATGCCGTAGACATAGCCGGACTGGGGCGCGTCCCAGCCGAAGCTGCGCGAGAAGAACGCGACCATCCAGGCGAAGTTGCCGTAGGCCACCAGCACCAGCAGGCTGTAGCTGGCGAACAGGGTGAAGAACGTGCCCCTATGCGCGACGACGAAGCGGCCGAACTCGGCCATCTGCTGCTTGCCGCCCGTCGCCGCCGTCGCCGTCCGGCCCCGGCGGATCGGCTCGCGCACCGTCAGCATGAGCACGGCCAGCAGCAGGCCGGGCACCGCCGCCACCAGGAACGCCACATGCCACGGCGCCATCTCGCCCAGCGGCCCCAGAGTGATCGTCCCCATCTCGCGCAGCACCGCGATCACCGCGCCGCCCAGCACCATGGCGAGGCCCACGCCCATCAGGTTGCCCATGGTGAAGACGGCCATGGCCATGGACAGCTTGTTCTTGGGAAAATAGTCGCTGATGATCGAATAGGCCGACGGCCCCAGCGTCGC
>CAZVVC010000195.1:0-7239 GCA_964630425.1 uncultured Bifidobacterium sp.
CTGGGCATGGACGTGCTGGTCGAGGTGCACGACGCCGGGGAACTGGACCGGGCGCTCGATCTCGACCTGCCCATGATCGGCATCAACAACCGCAACCTCAAGACCCTGAGCGTCGACCTGCAGACCTCGCGTGACCTGGGCCTTCGCATCCCGGTCGACCGGCTCGCAGTCGGCGAGAGCGGCATTCACACATACGATGAGCTGATCGACCTACAGCGTTACAACATAAGCTGTTTCCTCGTCGGTGAGTCGCTGATGCGGCAACCGGACGTGACGCGGGCGACGGCCGCCCTGCTGGGCGCCGTGTGATGGCCGGCCTGACGCATTTCGACGAGGACGGCAACGCCGTCATGGTCGATGTGTCGGGCAAGGAGATCACCGGGCGGGTCGCGGTCGCCAGGGGCCGCGTCGTCATGCAGCCGGAAACCCTCGCCCGGATCCAGGGCGGCGGCCACAGGAAGGGCGACGTGCTGGGCGTGGCCCGCCTGGCCGGCATCATGGCCGCCAAGCGCACCGCCGACCTCATTCCCCTGTGCCACCCGCTCGCCCTCGACAAGGTCACCGTCGAGCTGGCTTGCCTCGAGCACGAAAGCGCCGTGGAGATCGAGGCGACGGTGAAGGTCGCCGGCAGGACCGGCGTGGAAATGGAAGCATTGACGGCGGTTTCGGTCGCCGCGCTCACCATCTACGACATGTGCAAGGCCGTCGATCGCGGCATGCGGATCGGCGACATCCGCCTGGTCCACAAATCCGGCGGCAAGTCGGGCACCTACGAGGAAGCGCCGTGATCTCGGTCGAGGAGGCGCTGCGCCGGATCGTCGCGCCCTGCCCGCTCATGCCGGCCGAGAGCGTCTCGCTGGGCGAGGCCGCCGGCCGGGTGCTGGCGGCGGACGTCGCCGCGCGGCGCACCCAGCCGCCCTTCGACGCCTCGGCGATGGACGGCTATGCGGTCCGCCACGAGGACACCGGGACCGTGCCGGCGACGCTGCGCGTGATCGGTCACGCGCCCGCCGGCGGCGCCTTCGGCGACGCCGTCGGACCGGGCCAGGCGGTGCGCATCTTCACCGGCGGGCCGGTGCCGGCCGGCGCGGACGCCGTCGTGCTCCAGGAAGATACGGACGCGGACGGCGATGCGGTCACCGTGCGCGAGACGGCCGCGCCCGGCCAGCACATCCGCCGCGCCGGGATCGATTTCAGCCGGGGCGACGTGCTGCTGAAGGCCGGCAGGCCCCTCGCCCCGCCCGCCGTCGGCCTCCTCGCCGCCATGAACATCCCGTGGGTGGACGTCCGGCGCAGGCCGGTCGTGGCGCTGCTGGCGACGGGCGACGAGCTGGTGCGGCCGGGCGAGCCCATCGGCCCCGACCAGATCGTCAGCTCCAACTCCGTCGCCCTCAAGGCGCTCGTCGAGCGTCATGGCGGCCGCGCCGTCGACCTGGGCATCGCCCGCGACGACGCGGCCTCGCTGACGGCCCTCGCCGCCGGCGCGCGCGGCGCCGACATCCTGGTGACCATCGGCGGCGCGTCCGTGGGCGAGCACGACCTGGTCAAGCGCGTGCTGGGCGACGCGGGGCTGGAGATCGATTTCTGGAAGATCGCGCTCCGTCCCGGCAAGCCGCTGATCTTCGGCCGGATGGGCGGCGCGCTCATGCTCGGCCTGCCGGGAAATCCCGTCTCGGCCATGGTTTGCGGCATGTTGTTCCTCGTGCCCATGATCCGCGCCATGCTGGGCGTCGCCCCCGCCGAGCTGCCGCGCGAGCAGGCGGTGCTGGGCTGCGACCTGCCCGCCAACAAGGACCGGCAGGACTACATGCGCGCGGCGCTCGACCGCGGCGGCGGCCTGCCCGTCGCCACGCCGTTCCGGCGGCAGGATAGTTCGATGGTCTCGCTGTTCGCCACTGCCGGGGCGCTGGTCGTCCGGCCGCCGCACGCGCCGGCGTCGCAAGCGGGCGACATCGTCGAAATCCTTCCCCTCAACGGTATTTAGCTGCGTTTCATATTGACGCGACTAAAGAACTAAACTAGAACAAATGAGCAGTATTTGTTCCGGTCGGGAGGCCCCATGCTCACGCGAAAGCAGCACGAACTTCTTACCTTCATCCACGAGAGGCTGGACGCCACGGGCATTTCGCCCTCGTTCGAGGAAATGAAGGAGGCGCTCGGTCTGCGGTCTAAATCGGGCATCCACCGGCTGATCACGGCGCTGGAGGAGCGCGGCTTCATCCGCCGCCTCGCGCACCGCGCCCGCGCGCTGGAGGTCATCAAACTGCCGGAGGCCAGGGCCGCGGCGAAGAAGCCGAAAAGCAACGTCATCGAGCCCAATTTCAGGCGCCGGCCCGAGGCGCTGGCGGGCGCGGTCGGCGGCGCCGACGGCGTGGTCGAGATGCCGCTGTGGGGCCGGATCGCGGCCGGCACGCCCATCGAGGCGCTGCAGAACAACGACCGGACCGTGGGCTTTCCCGCCAGCATGCTCAGCGGCAAGGAGCACTATGCCCTTGAGGTCGCGGGCGATTCCATGATCGAGGCCGGCATCCTCGACGGCGATACGGTGATCGTCGAACGCTGCGACACCGCCGACAACGGCGCCATCGTGGTGGCGCTCGTCGACGAGGCGGAAGCGACCCTGAAGAAGCTGCGCCGGAAAGGCGCGTCCATCGCGCTGGAGGCCGCGAACCCGGCCTACGAGACCCGCATCCTTCCTCCCGACCGGGTGAAGATCCAGGGGCGTATGGTCGGCCTGCTGCGCCGCTACTGATCGCCTTTCAAAGGCTTCTCCGCCGTTCTTCTGGCATAGAGCGACCACGGGCGCCGGCCCTGCGCCTGCGCCACCGACTGCATGGTGACCCGGTCGGCGCCCAGCCATATGGCATGGGCGCCGCCGCGCCACAGATCGAACCTGTCCACCACCAGCAGCGGACCGCGGCACTGCCGGAACGCCGGGACGGTGCTGATGACGATGTCGGCCCGTGCGCAATCCTCGGCGAGCGCCTCGGGCGAACGCACCAACGCGACCTTCAGGTCGGGGCGACGATGGGGCCGGTAGACGCACCCCAGCCCGTCGCAGGCCGGCTTCTCTTCCGCCGCCGGTTCGTGCTCCTTCTGCGCATCGCGGCGTAACCAGGTTTCGCGGGCGAAGGATTTCGGGCTGCCGCCCAGCATCACCAGGTCGCCCGACGCGCCGCGCACCGCCGCCGCCTTGCCCTTTTCGTCGATGAGGATGTCCGGCGGACGCGCGGCGGACGCCATGCCGATGCCGGCGACGATCGGCAGCACGCCCAGCCAGCGCCACCGCCGGGTCCACAGCAGCAGCCACAGCCCGCCGCCCACCACCAGCGCCATGGTCGCGCCGGGCAGCGCCGGCACGCGCAGGTCGGCGCCGGGAAGCACGGCGACCCAGCGGGCGATGGCCAGGGTGACCTCGTTCCCCCAGACGATCCCCGTCAGCGGCCACGCCTCGAGGCCGAACGGCAAGGCGACGAACAGCGCCAGCACGCAGGGCATGATCCAGAGTCCCATGATCGGCACCGCCGCCATGTTGGTGATCAGGCCCCACGTCGCCACGTTGTTGAAGTGGAAAGCGGCGAAGAAGCCGGTGGCCGCGCCCGCCACCAGGCTGGTGCCCGCCACCGCCGCCAGATAGAATCCGATGCGCCGGAGCAGGCCGCCGCCGCCGGTCATCCAGCCTCCCGCCCTCGCCCGCTCATAGACGGCGACCAGGGCGGCCACGGCGGCGAAGGACATCTGAAAGCTGACGCTGGGCAGGCTTTCGGGCGTCAGGACGAACAGGACGATGGCGGTGAACGCGACCAGCCTCATGGTGATCGCCACCCGGTCGAGCAGGATGCCGAGGAAAATGACGGTGGACGCGATGAAGGCGCGCTGGGTCGGTATCGTCGCACCGCTCATCAGCAGATAGAAGATCCCGGCGACCAGCGCCGCGACCGCCGCCCATTGCTTGATGGGATAGCGCAGCGCGAGCCCCGGCACGCAGGCCAGCAGGAAGCGGACGACGACGAAGACGAAGCCGGTCATCATGGCGATGTTCATGCCCGAGATCGCCAGCAGGTGGGCGATGCCGGCCACGCGCAGCACCTCCAGCGTCTCCTCGCTCATGCCGGAGCGCTCGCCGGTGACGAGCGCCACCGCCATCGCGCCCGTGTCGCCGTCCGCCTGCGCCAGCAGCCGCCGTCCCAGATCGTCGCGCCAGCGGGCGATCCGCCAGGCGCCCCAGTCCGATGCCTCGCCGGTCACTCTGACGGGCGAGACGGCGAAGCCGACGCCACCGATGCGCTCGAACCACGCCTGGCGGGCGAAATCGTAGCCGCCCGGCACGCTCGGCCCGGGCGGCGGCATCAGCACGGCGCGCAAGGCAACCATGTGGCCGGGCCTGAGATCGTCGCCCTTCGTCCGCACGCCGATCCTGACCTTGCGCGGGGTCGACGCCGCCGGCCAGCCGCGGATCGACACCCGCGAGACGGTCAGGCGCATCTCGCGCGGGGCGAACCGCTCCACCCGCTCGATCCGCCCGGCCAGCTCGACCGGCCTGGTCTGCGTCTCCAGCACGGGCGCCGCCGCATGGGTCGACCAGGCGCTCGCCGACAGGAAGCCGAGGGCGGTCCAGAAGACCAGGGTGGCCGAGAAGCGCGGCAGGCCGCGCAGCAGCACCGCCGCCGCCCCGGCAAGGGCGGCGCAGGTGGCCGGCAACCACAGCGCGGGCTCGCGGGGCCAGCCGAAATACGCCGCGATGCCGCAGCCCATGAACACCGGAATCCAGAGCGCCCAGCGGTCCCTTTCCGCCGCCAGAACCTCTCCGATCGCCTTCGGCCCCCAGTTCAAGAACGAAATCCATCCCCATGAACGGACTTCCGTTTTCCAATCAGCCTCGAAGCGGAAATGTTTTCCGGCTGGTTAAACGAACGGGAAAGTCACGTGTGATAGTTTTTTCTTTCGGACTATATGTGCTAAGAACATGCTGCGCTGCGGAAGCGCCCTCGCCAACCGACCCCGCCAGCAGGAGTTCTCGTCTCCCGTGACCACGCCGTACGCCCCAGTTGTAACCCGATTTGCGCCTTCTCCGACGGGATTTCTGCATATCGGCGGAGCACGTACCGCACTGTTCAACTGGTTGTTCGCCCGTCACCACGGCGGCCGATTCCTGCTTCGAATCGAGGATACGGACCGCGAGCGGTCCACCCAGGCGGCCATCGACGCCATCATCGCCGGCCTCGACTGGCTGGGCCTCGATCATGACGGCGAAATCGTCATGCAATCGCACCGCGCGGCCCGCCATGCCGAGATCGCCCACGCCCTCCTGGCCGCGGGCAAGGCCTACAGGTGCTATGCCTCCGTCGAGGAGCTGGCCGAGATGCGCGAGCGCGCCCGGGCCGAGGGCCGTCCCGTCCGCTATGACGGCCGCTGGCGCGACCGCGACCCCGCCGATGCGCCCGAAGGCGTCGCGCCGGTGATCCGCCTGCGCGCGCCGCAGGACGGCGACACGGTCATCGAGGATCTCGTCCAGGGCAAGGTAACCATCGCCAACGGGCAGCTCGACGACATGGTGCTGCTGCGCGCCGACGGCACGCCCACCTACATGCTTTCCGTGGTCGTCGACGATCACGACATGGGCATCACCCATGTCGTCCGCGGCGACGATCACCTGACCAACGCCTTCCGCCAGTTCCACATCTATGACCTGATGGGCTGGGACGTACCGCGCTTCGCGCACATCCCGCTGATCCACGGCCCCGACGGCGCCAAGCTGTCCAAGCGGCACGGCGCGCTGGGCGTCGAGGCCTACCGCGACATGGGCTATCTGCCCGAGGCGCTGCGCAACTACCTGCTGCGGCTGGGCTGGGGGCATGGCGACGACGAGATCATCCCGACCGAACAGGCCATCGAATGGTTCGATCTGGACGGCGTCGGACGGTCGGCCTCGCGCTTCGACTTCGCCAAGCTGGAGAACCTCAACGGCCATTACCTGCGCCAGGCCGACGACGACCGCCTGACGGCGCTGGTGCTGCCGCTGGTCTCGGAGAAGCTGGGGCGCGCACCCGGCGAAGACGCGGCCCGCCGCATCCTCCAGGCCATGCCGGGATTGAAGGAGCGCGCCAAGACGCTGGTCGAACTGGCGGAAAGCGCGCTTTTCCTCGTCGAGGAACGCCCCCTCGCGGTGGACGAGAAAGCCAAACTCCTATTAAATAATCCCGAGGCCAGGGAAATCCTGGGGCACGCCTATACCGGGCTGAAGACGGTCACGGACTGGACCGCCGAATCCCTCGACAGCACGCTGCGGACCATGAGCGAGGCCGAGGGCATCAAGTTCGGCAAGATCGCCCAGCCGTTGCGCGCGGCGCTCTGCGGACGCACCACCTCGCCCGGAATATTCGACGTTCTTGCCGTGCTTGGCCGAGACGAAAGCCTCGCGCGGATCGCGGACCAGATCAACACATGACGGGGCGCATACGGCGCCACAGTACAGAACAGGGGACTCTAGATGGGTGAAAGCGACAAGATTGCGAAACTCGGCGCTGACGGCAAATCGGTCGACTTGCCGGTGATGGAAGGCACGGTGGGTCCCAAGGTGATCGATATCCGCAAGCTCTACGGCGCGACGGACATGTTCACCTACGATCCCGGCTTCACCTCGACGGCGAGTTGCGACTCCAAGATCACCTATATCGACGGCGATCAGGGCGTGCTGCTCTACCGCGGCTATCCCATCGAGGAACTGGCGCGTTATTCCGACTTCGAGGAGGTCAGCTACCTGCTGCTGCACGGCGAGCTGCCGAACAAGGCCCAGCGCGAGAAGTTCGTGCGCGGCATCACCTATCACACCATGGTGCACGAGCAGCTTCGCGAGTTCTTCCAGGGCTTCCGCCGCGACGCGCACCCCATGGCGGTGATGTGCGGCGTCGTCGGCGCCCTGTCGGCCTTCTATCACGACAGCACCGACATCAACGATCCGCACCAGCGCATGGTCGCCACCCACCGGCTGGTCGCCAAGATGCCGACCATCGCGGCGATGGCGTACAAATATTCGGCGGGACAGCCCTTCGTCTATCCGCGCAACGACCTGGGCTATGCCGAGAACTTCCTGCACATGATGTTCGCGGTGCCGGCCGAGCCCTATACGATCGACCCGATCCTGTCGCGCGCCATGGACCGCATCTTCACCCTGCACGCCGACCACGAGCAGAACGCCTCGACCTCGACCGTGCGCCTCGCCGGCTCGTCGGGCGCCAA
>CAZVVC010000196.1:0-7238 GCA_964630425.1 uncultured Bifidobacterium sp.
TTGCCCCGTTCTTCTGCGGGGTGACGGCCGAGGGGAAAGGGAGAGGGCTGGGTTATTCCGCGGCCTGGCTGGCCTGTTCCGCGGCGTGGTCGATGGCGCGCAGCAGCATGTCGGTTTCCTGCGCGCCCACCAGCACCAGCTTCTGGTCGATGATGAAGCACGGCACGCCCGAGACGCCCATGCGGCGCGCGACCGCTTCCTCGCGCAGCACCAGGTCGCGGTCGGCGTCGCTCGACAGCAGCTTGGCGACCACGCCCACATCCATGCCGGCCTCGCGGGCGACGGCGATCAGCACGGCAGGATCGCCCACGTCCTCGCCGTCGATGAAGTATTTGCGGAACAGCCCCTCGACCACGGCGTCCTGCACGCCCGCCGTGTGGGCCCAGTGGTTCAGGCGGTGCGAATCCAGCGTGTTCGGAATCCGCTGCTGGCGTTCCAGCTTGAAGGTCAGGCCTTCTTCCTGCGCGGTGGCGGCGACCACCTTGTAGACGCCCTTGGCCTGGTCGGCGCTGCCGAACTTGGCCTGCATGTAGGCCTTGCGGTCATAGCCCTCGCGCGGTGTGTCGGGATTGAGCTGATAGGGGCGCCAGATGACGCTGAACGTGATGTCGGGCCGCGCGGCGATGGCCTTCTCGAGGCGGCGCTTGCCGATATAGCACCAGGGACAGATGGAATCGGAGATCACGTCGATTTGCATGTTCCCACCCTACGCCCGCGATCCGGCGGCCCGCCAGCCGCGATTCCCCACAGGGGCCTTGCGGTCGTGCACGGCGGCCGCCATCCACGTTAGCAACCCATGTTAGCAACTCGGCCCGGTTTCGGGTACAAGTCTGTCTCCGGCGGCCGCGCCGCCCCGAAAGAACAGGTTCGACCGACAGCCTCATGGAAGCAATCCTCGAATTCGAAAAACCCATCGCGGAACTGGAAAGCAAGATCCGCGAGCTGAAACGCCTGTCCGATGGCGGCGGCGTCAACGTGGTCGACGAGGTGGCCCGCCTCGAAGGCAAGCTGGAGCAGATGCTCCGCCAGACCTACAAGGACCTCGATCCCTGGCAGAAGACCCAGGTGGCGCGCCACGCCCGGCGGCCGCATTTCGGCGATTACGTCGCGGGATTGTTCACCGACTACACGCCGCTGGCGGGCGACCGCGGCTTCGGCGACGACCAGGCGATCCTGGGCGGCCTGGCGCGGTTCCGCGGCGAGGCGGTGCTGGTGATGGGGCACGAGAAGGGCAGGGACACCGAGACCCGCCTGAAGCACAATTTCGGCATGGCCCGGCCCGAGGGCTACCGCAAGGCGGTGCGCCTGATGGAACTGGCCGACCGGTTCCGGCTGCCGCTGATCACGCTGGTCGACACGGCGGGCGCCTATCCGGGCGTGGGCGCCGAGGAGCGCGGCCAGGCGGAAGCCATCGCCCGCTCGACCGAGGCGTGCCTGAACCTGGGCGTGCCGCTGATCGCCTGCATCGTCGGCGAAGGCGGCTCGGGCGGCGCGGTGGCGCTGGCGGCCGGCAACCGGGTGCTGATGTTCGAACATGCCATCTATTCGGTGATCTCGCCCGAAGGCTGCGCCTCGATCCTGTGGCGCAGCGCCGATTTCGCCGAGGAGGCGGCCACCGCGCTCAAGCTGACGGCACAGGACCTGAAGCGCCTCAAGGTGATCGACGACATCATCGCCGAGCCGCTGGGCGGCGCGCACCGCGATCCCGCCACGGCCATCGAGCGTCTCGGCGCGGCCATCGCCGGCTCGCTCGACGCCCTCGCCGGCAAGAGCCCCGAGGCGCTGCGCGACGAGCGCCGGCGCAAGTTCCTGGCGCTGGGGACCGCCGGTGTCGCGTAAGGCCCTTTTCGCCGCCGCGATGCTCGCGGGCCTGCCCGCCACGTCGCTCGCCCAGGTCGACCTGTCGAGACCGCCCGACGGCGCGGTCGAGGAGCAGGCGCCGGCGGCGCCCGGCGCCGCGCCGCGGGACAAGGTCATCGTCATGTTCGACAATTTCTTCATCTCGCTGGTGGCGGCCAGCAAATGCGCCGATCCCAAGCCCGACGACGCGACCATGACGGCCTTCACCCGCAACATGGTGATCGTCCAGCGCATCGCCACGTCGCACTACAAGAACCAGCTGCCCGACAAGTCGATCGAGGAGATCACGGCGCTGCTTGACGCCCGCGCCGAGCGGCTCGACACCATCATCAACGACGCGATCCAGGCGAAGGGCTGCACCGATCCGCAGATCGCCCGGATGGTCGAGAGCTTCGACGCCAACGCCAAGGTTCAGTTCAGGCTGAACGAACCGTCCAAGCAGTGACCGCGCCGTTCGGCATCGCGGGGATCGACCACGTGGTGCTGAGGGTGCGGGACGTGCCGGCGATGCTGCGCTTCTATCGCGGCGTCCTCGGCTGCCGCCTCGAGAAGGTGCAGGAGGCGCTGGGGCTGACCCAGCTCCGTGCCGGGACGGCGCTGATCGACCTGGTGGACACCGCAGGCCCGCTGGGCCGCGCGGGCGGCCCGCCGCCCGGCGATGGCGGCCGCAACATGGATCATCTCTGCCTGCGCATCGCGCCCTGGGACGAGGCCGCGATCCTCGCCCATCTGGACGCCGCCGGCATCGCGGTGGGAGAGCAGGGCGAGCGGTACGGCGCCGAGGGATACGGCCCGTCGATCTATGTCACCGATCCGGAAGGCAATGTGGTCGAACTGAAGGGCGGCCGCGCGGCGCTGTAGCCGGAAAGCGCGACCTCTGCGTCGATTGAAAGCGCGGCTCCTGCCGCCAACCGGCCTCAGGCCGACAGCGCGCCGTGGCAGCGTTTGTATTTGAGGCCCGAGCCGCAGGGGCACGCGGCGTTGCGCGGCGTGCGTCCCCAGGTCGACGGATCGTTCTTGTCGATGCCGCCGCCCGGCGCGGTCAGCATCTCGCGGGCCATGTCGTACTCGTTCTCGCCGGTCAGCGGGTCGATGTGCGTCGCCTGCATGCGCTGGGGCGGGCGATAGTCCTCCTCGGGCGGCGTGTCGAAGCGGATCTCCACATGGGACATGAGCTGCGTCACCTCGGTGCGCACCCGGCCCATCATGGCCTCGAACATCTCGAAGGCTTCGCTCTTGTACTCGTTGAGCGGGTCGCGCTGGCCATAGGCGCGCAGCGACACGGTCTGGCGCAGGTGGTCGAGCTGCAGCAGATGGTCCTTCCACTGCGTATCGACCGTCTGCAGCAGCATGTTCTTTTCCAGCCAGTTCATGGCCTCGGGTCCGAACCGCTCGGCGCGCTGGGCCATGTAGTCGTTGGCCAGCGCCAGCAGCCGCGCGCCGATCTCGACCTCGCCGATGCCGTCTTCCTTCACCCACTCGCCGACCGGCGCCTCGATGTTGAAGATGCGGTGGAATTCCACGCGCAGGCCTTCCGCGTCCCACTGCTCGGAATAGGAACGGGGCGGGATGTAGGTCTCGGTGATGTGCTGGACGACGTCCTCGCGCATGTCGACGATGGTCTCCGAGACGTCCTCGGCCTCCATCAGCTCGCGGCGCTGCTCGTAGATCGCCTTGCGCTGGTCGTTCATGACGTCGTCGTATTTGAGAAGGTTCTTGCGGATGTCGAAGTTGCGCGCCTCGACCTTCATCTGCGCCTTCTCGAGCGCCTTGTTGATCCACGGATGGGTGATCGCCTCGCCGTCCTCCAGGCCCAGGCGCACCAGCATGCTGTCCATGCGCTCCGACCCGAAGATGCGCATCAGGTCGTCTTCCAGCGACAGATAGAACTTGGAGTGGCCCGGATCGCCCTGGCGGCCCGAACGGCCGCGAAGCTGGTTGTCGATGCGCCGGCTCTCGTGGCGCTCGGTGCCGATGACGTAGAGGCCGCCGGCGGCCTTCACCCCGGCGCGCTCCTCGAGCACCTCGGCGGTGATCTGCTCGACCTTGCGGTTGAGCTCGGCCTCGTCCTCGATGCCCGCTGCTTCCGCGGCCACGCGCATCTCGACGTTGCCGCCGAGCTGGATGTCGGTGCCGCGGCCCGCCATGTTGGTGGCGATGGTCACCGCGGCGGTGCGGCCGGCCTGGGAGATGATCTGGGCTTCCTGCTCGTGATAGCGGGCGTTGAGGACGCTGTGCTTGATCTTGCGCTTCTTCAGCAGTTCGGACAGGTATTCGGACTTCTCGATGCTGACCGTGCCGACCAGGATGGGCTGGCCGCGCTTGGTGCACTCCTCGATCTGATCGATGATCGCCTCGTACTTCTCCTTGGCGGTCCGGTAGACCTCGTCGTTCTCGTCGATGCGCTGCACCGGCAGGTTGGTGGGGATCTCCACCACGTTCAGCTTGTAGATGTCGGCGAATTCGGGCGCCTCGGTCGAGGCGGTGCCGGTCATGCCCGCGAGCTTGGGATAGAGCCGGAAATAGTTCTGGAAGGTGATCGACGCCAGCGTCTGGTTCTCGTTCTGGATGCGGACGTTCTCCTTCGCCTCCAGCGCCTGGTGCAGGCCTTCGGAATAGCGGCGGCCTTCCATCATGCGGCCGGTGAACTCGTCGATGATGACGACCTTGTCTTCCTTGACGATGTAGTCGACGTCGCGGGTGAACATCTTGTGGGCGCGCAGCGCCTGGTTCACGTGGTGCACGATCGACACGTTCTCGATGTCGTAGAGGCTGCCGCCCTCGGTCAGGCCCGCGTCCTTCAGGATCTGCTCCATCCGCTCGGTGCCCTTTTCGGTCAGCACCACGGATTTGGCCTTTTCGTCCTTCTCGTAATCGTCTTCCTCGAGCTGGCCGATATAGCGGTCGACGGTGCGGTACAGCTCGGAATTGTCCTCGGTCGGGCCGGAGATGATCAGCGGCGTGCGCGCCTCGTCGATCAGGATGCTGTCCACCTCGTCGACGATGGCGAAGTTGAACGGACGCTGCACCATGGCGTCGAGCGAGAACTTCATGTTGTCGCGCAGATAGTCGAAGCCGAATTCGTTGTTGGTGCCGTAGGTGATGTCGCAGGAATAGGCATAGCGGCGCTCGTCGTCGTCGAGCCCGTGGACCACGCAGCCCACGTCGAGGCCGAGGAACTTGAAGATCTGGCCCATCCACTTCGAATCGCGCGAGGCCAGGTAATCGTTGACGGTGACGACGTGCACGCCCTTGCCGCCGACCGCGTTCAGATAGGTGGCGAGCGTCGACACCAGGGTCTTGCCCTCGCCGGTGCGCATCTCGGCGATGCCGCCTTCATGCAGCACCATGCCGCCGATGAGCTGGACGTCGAAATGGCGCTGGCCGAGCACGCGCCAGGCCGCCTCGCGGACCACCGCGAAGGCCTCGACCAGCAGGCTGTCCAGGCTCTCGCCATTGTCGAGCCGCTGGCGGAACTCGGCGGTCTTGCCGCTGAGCTGTTCGTCGGTGAGCGCCTTCATCTGGGGTTCCAGCGCATTGATCGCCGCGATGCGCGGTTCGAAACCCTTGACGACGCGGTCGTTTGCCGAGCCGAAGAGCCGCTTGGCGAGACTGCCTATTCCCAGCATGCAAAATCCTACTTTCTCGCCCCGTGCCGGGCGACCCGTTCGGACAGATAAGACCCGAGGTAGGTGATGTCAATGAACGCGCGGAGAACGGTCGCGATCTGGATTTGAAGCGCGCGCCTTATGCAGGCAGAATGTGCCCCCAACAACGGGCAGGGAGTATCCGATGAGCGACAACCAGAACGCCCCGCAGGCCGGCGCCACGGACATGGGGCTGGTCGTGTATATCTGCTTCGCCGCCGGTCTGGTGACGGGTGGGCTCGGGGCTGTCGTGGGAGTCGTCATCGCCTACATGCAGCGCGAGCAGGACCAGGGCACCTGGCGCGAAAGCCACGACACCTGGCTGATCCGCACCTTCTGGCTGGGTCTCGCCGGCGGCGTCATCGGCTGGATCCTGACCATCACCATCATCCTGTCGATCATCGGCCTGCCGCTCCTCGGCCTGGTGGCGATCTGGTACATCATCCGGCTGGTGAAGGGATGGATGGCCTATGATAAGAAGCAGCCCCTCACGAAACCCGACGACCTGCTTTTCGGCTAGCCGGGGCGGGCGTTCAGGTTGGTATCCCCCGAATTTCCTTCTCGGTGCCTCTGCGAGCGTAGCGACGCAGTCCAGCCTCTCCGGTGATGGATGTGTGGCGGAAGGGCTGGACTGCGTCGCTACGCTCGCAGAGGCACGGTGGAAAACAGAGTCCGATGGATTAGCAAATGAAGGCGACAGGTCGAACCAACCTGAACGGCTTTTTGCTCTAGCGGCGACCGGGGGGGGGATACTGTCTGCCAGATTTTATCCTCGAAAGCATCGAGGGGCCGGCCGTGGTTTCCCTACCGATTTGCCTATGGTAGGCTCAGAGGTCGCGGACGGGAAATCATCCATGACCGTGGTTTCCCCTACCGATTTGCCTATGGTAGGCTTTGACTCTCCCGCCGTTGTAGTCCTGAGTGCCGTGGTTTCCCCTACCGATTTGCCTATGGTAGGCTCTGGCACGCGCGGATGGGGCTGGCATTGCACCGTGGTTTCCCCTACCGATTTGCCTATGGTAGGCTGGGAAGCCGGTGACACTCGCTGATCTGGCTCCGTGGTTTCCCCTACCGATTTGCCTATGGTAGGCTCATCCCGCTTCTCCAGCCAGCCCTTCAACGCCGTGGTTTCCCCTACCGATTTGCCTATGGTAGGCTGATAACCGTCAGCCGAGGATCGGTAGTCGTCCGTGGTTTCCCCTACCGATTTGCCTATGGTAGGCTGCAGCGGTGGCAGCCATCTCGATAGCGCGCCCGTGGTTTCCCCTACCGATTTGCCTATGGTAGGCTGGCCAGTCGATGGGAGGCTTGCCCTGATAGCCGTGGTTTCCCCTACCGATTTGCCTATGGTAGGCTTCCTCTGGTCGTAAGAGTTTGGGAATGCTGTGATTTCCGCGGTTTGATCGCCGCCGAAATCACAGCAGGACCATCTGGGAGGCGCCGATCGCCTCGGTTTTCGGCGCGGTTCCGAGCATCAATTCCATTCTGCCGTACTGCTTGTCCGTTACCTGTAGTGTCCGCACGCTTCCTTCCTTTGGCAGGCTCGCGCGCACTCGGCGGATGTGCTTGTCCACGGCATCCTGCCCTCGACAGACACGTGCGTAAACCGAAAGCTGCAGCATGATATAGCCGTCCTTCTTGAGGAACTCACGGAAGCGATTTGCGCGGCGACGCTGGTGGCCTGCCCCTGAAGGGTGGTCCAGTTTCCATGTTAGTTGATGGTTGGCCGTT
>CAZVVC010000197.1:0-7231 GCA_964630425.1 uncultured Bifidobacterium sp.
GGCGCCGATGCCCAGTTCGCTGGCCAGCACGTTGGCGGTGCCCATGGGGATGATGCCCAGCGTCATGCCGGTGCCCGCGAGGCCGTTGGCCACCTCGTTGATGGTGCCGTCGCCGCCGGCGGCCACGATCGCGTCCGGCGGGTCCTCGCCCGTGGCGGCGCGCCGGGCGAAGGCTTCGGCGTCGCCCCGCCGGCAGGTGTCCTCGATCGTCACGATCAGGCCGGCACGCGTCAAATTCTCGATGGTCTTGCGCAAGAATACCTCCCGACGCCGTCCGGCGACCGGATTGAGAATCACAAGAAATCGGCGCGGCCGTCCGGTCTGCTGTGGGCTCGACATAAATCTGTAACTGGCGGGAGATAGATTGAAGACGTGGAATTAGGCGACCAACGGGATCATAGCAAGGAAGATTACGACTTTATGATCCATCAGGCACAGACGTCGAGGCGCGACATCGCCTCCGAGGGCTGGCAGGCCCGGCTTTCCTCGGGCGCTTTCCGGGGCCGCTCGCGCGGGGCCGAGGCGGCCCTGCCCAAGCCGCCGCTCGAAGAGGGCGCGCTGCACTATCGCAGCATCTGGATTTCGGACGTGCATCTGGGCACAAAGGGATCGCAGGCCGAGGCCCTGCTGGATTTCCTCAAATACACCGAATGCCGGAAGCTCTACCTGGTCGGCGACATCGTCGACGGCTGGCGGCTGAAGAAGAGCTGGTACTGGCCCCAGGCGCATAACGACGTGGTCCAGAAGGTGCTGCGCAAGGCGCGCAAGGGCACCGAGGTGATCTACGTCACCGGCAACCACGACGAGGCGCTGCGCGATTTCGCCGGCCACTTCTTCGGCGGCGTGCTGGTGACCAACGAGACGGTCCACGTCATGGCCGACGGCCGGCGCTTCCTGGTGCTGCATGGCGACGCCTTCGACGCGGTGGTCAAGCACGCTCGCTGGCTCGCCTTCCTGGGCGATCACGCCTACAACGCGGCGCTGACGGTGAACCGGCTGGTCAACGGCGTGCGGCGGCGCCTGGGCTACAGCTACTGGTCGCTGTCGGCCTACCTCAAGCACAAGGTGAAGAACGCGGTGGAATTCATCAGCCGCTTCGAGGACGCGGTCGCGCACGAATGCGTCGAGCGCGAACTGGACGGCGTGATCTGCGGCCACATCCACCATGCCGAGATGCGGCGCATGAACGGCATCCTCTACTGCAATGACGGCGACTGGGTGGAAAGCTGCACCGCGCTGGTCGAGCACATGGACGGCCGGCTCGAGATCCTGCGCTGGCTGGACATGGCCGAGCGTTACGAGCTGGTGGGAAAGACCGCCGCGCCGGCCGATCCCGTCCTTTCCTGATGCCGCCCAAGCGACCCCGAGAGGCCCATCCATGAAGATCTGCATCGTCACCGACGCCTGGTTCCCCCAGGTGAACGGCGTGGTCCGCACGCTCGACACCACCCGCCGCGAGCTGGAGAAGCTGGGGCACCAGGTGCTCATGATCACGCCGGACCGTTTCCGCACCATGCCCATGCCGACCTATCCGGAAATCCGGCTGGCGGTGCTGCCCCGCCGCAGGCTGCGCGCCATGATCGCCGACTTCGCGCCCGACGCGATCCATATCGCCACCGAAGGCCCGCTGGGATGGGCGGCGCGGCGCATCTGCCTGAAGGCCGACCTGTCCTTCACCACGGCGTTCCACACGCGGTTCGCCGAATACGTCGCCGCGCGGTTCCACGTGCCCCTGTCCTGGGGCTACGCCATCCTGCGGCGCTTTCACGGCCCGTCCGACCGGGTGATGGCGGCCACCGAATCCCTGCGCAGGGAACTGGAGGCGCGCGGCTTCGGCCGGACCGCGCTGTTCTCGCGCGGGGTCGACATGACGGTGTTCCACCCGCGCGAGAAGACCGGCCTGGACATGCTGCGGCCGGTCTACACCTATGTGGGCCGCGTCGCGGTCGAGAAGAACCTGGAGGCGTTCATCGGCCTCGACCTGCCCGGCACCAAGGTGGTGGTGGGCGACGGCCCCCAGCTCGACGAGCTGCGCGCCGCCTATCCGGACGTGGTGTTCACCGGCGTCCAGCAGGGGGCCGCGCTGGCGCGCTACTACGCCCAGAGCGACGTGTTCGTGTTCCCCAGCAAGACCGACACCTTCGGCCTCGTCATCCTGGAGGCGCTGGCCTGCGGCGTGCCGGTGGCGGCCTATCCGGTGCCCGGCCCGCTCGACGTGCTGGGCGAGCATGCCTGCCGCGGCGACCATGCGAGCCGCCATGCCGTCGGCTGCCTGTCCGACGATCTGGGCACCGCCATCGCCGGCGCGCTGAGGCTGGACCCGGAAGCCTGCCTCGCCTTCGCCCGGACCTTCAGCTGGGAGGCCTGCACCCGCCAGTTCGTGGAGAACCTCGCCCCTTTGGAGGCCGCCGCCTGACGCGCCGGGGCGTGGCGGGCGGATGAGAACCGCGCGGGCGCGGCAGGTGGCGCTTTTCCCCGGCGGAAAACCCCTTTAGAACTGTCCCCGAGACATCATTGGGGACCTTCATGAAGATCTACGGGCCGTCCTTTTCGCCGTTCGTGTCGCGCGTGCGCACCATGCTCCATCACAAGGGACTGGCCTACGAGCAGGAGCTGCCGCCCGGCGGCTCGACCCGCTCGCAGGAGTACCTGCGGATCAATCCCATCGGCAAGGTGCCGACCCTGATGGACGGCGGCGTCACCCTGCCGGAATCCGAGGTGATCTGCGAATATCTGGAGGAGAAATATCCCCAGAATCCGCTGCTGCCCGCCGATCTGGGCGCACGCGGCAAGGCGCGGCTGATCAACCGCGTCGGCGACATATACATCGTCGTGCCCATGTTCACCCTCTTTCCCCAGCTCAACCCGAAGACCCGGAACGAGGAACTGTCGGCGACGGCGATCGACGGCACACGCAACGGGCTGGCGCTGCTGGAAGGCTTCATGGAGGGCGAGGCATACGCGGTGGGCGACGGGCTGACCCTGGCCGATTGCGGCATCCCGCCGATCCTGTTCTTTGTCCACTACATCCTGTCGTTCTTCGGCGACAGCGAGCCGCTGACCAATTACCCGAAGCTCGATGCCTACTGGACGAACATGAGCCGGCATCAGACGGTCGGGCCGATCCTCGACGACATGGACACCACCTTCAAGGCCATGCTGGCCGCGCGCAACGCTTAGGGAGAGAACACATGGCCGACTCCAACGGCAAGGTAGCCATCGTCACCGGCGCGGGCCGCAAGCGCGGGCTGGGACGCGCCATCGCGCTGCGGCTGGCGCAGGACGGTTTCGACGTGGCCGTCTCGGCGTTTCCGCGCGATCCCGCCACCTTCCCGGACCATGAGAAGGCCGAAGGCTGGAAGGGCGCGGAAAGCGTCGCCGAGGAAATCCGGGGCATGGGCCGCAAGGCGGCCGCCATCCTGTGCGACGTGACCCGGCGCGAGCAGGTGGAGAACCTGATCGCCGAGACCGAGAAACAGCTCGGCCCGGTCTATGCGGTGGTCAACAACGCGGGCGTGCCCAGCGACGCTGGCGCGGCCTCGATCGTCGACATGTCCGACGACCTCTGGTACTCGACCGTCGACGTCAACCTGAACGGCGTCTACCTGGTGTCGAAGCTGGGCGCCAGGGCGATGCTGAAATCGGGCAATGGCGGCGTCATCGTCAACATGTCGTCCATGGCCGGCCGCGTCGGCCTGCCGCTCTACGGCGCCTATTGCGCGTCGAAGTTCGCGGTGATCGGCCTTACCCAGCAGATGGCGGTCGAGCTGGCCAAGCAGGGCATCCGCGTGAACTGCGTCTGCCCCGGCTCCACCGACACCGACATGATGGACAGCACCTTCAAGCGCACCGCCGAGCTGTACCAGCGCGACTTCGCCGACGTGAAGAAGGGCGTGCGCACCGTCATCCCCATGGACCGCCAGGGCAAGCCGTCCGAACAGGCGGCGGCGGTGGCGTTCCTGTGCAGCCCCGACGCCTCCTACATCACCGGCCAGACGCTGAACGTGGACGGCGGCCTCAGGATGGATTGACGCGGGGCCGCGCGCCGCCCCTCCCGCAAATCCGGTGATTTGTTACGCCGCGGAGTCTGTTATCCTGCCGCCGTAACGGTTTATCGAGGGGGTGACATGAACATGCTTCGCAACGGCATGGCTTTGGCGGCGGGCATGGTGCTCGCGGTCGCGGCGTCGGGCGCGTCGGCGCAGTACATCAACGACCCGTCCATGGTCGAGGCCAAGGGCAAGAAGCAGCGGGCGGTGCAGGACGCCTGGGTGGCGCTGCCGCCCAAGATGAAGATGTGCATGGATCAGGCGCTGGCGAAGAGCCAGATCAGCTTCGAATATGTCATCCGCGAGAAGCTGCCGCCGCACGATCCGCGCTTCGCCAGCCAGATGAACCGCTGCGAGCGCATCGCCAGCCGCGAGTTGCAGCGGAATTTTCCGTGCACCATCAGCGAGAACGGCTATCCGGTCGAGACCATGTGCGACGAGGTCTACGCCAATGTCGAAGGGCGCCAGCCGCTCGTCCTGACCTACCAGCAATATGTCGCCGCCGACCTGCTGGCCAAGAAGGTCGACGTGATCGAGGTGGAAAGCCCGCCGGCGCGCGACGCCCGTATGAACGGGCAGCGCCCCTACCGGTAATCAGGCCCGGTCGTCATCAGGCCCGGTCGGCGTCCTCGAGCAGGGCGTCGATCGCCGCCGTCGCTTCCGGTTCGTCGAGCAGCGGCACGTGGCCGCGATTCGGTACCAGCACCAGCCGGGCGTCCGGGATGCGGCGGCCCATCTCCTCGAACACGTCCTGTTCCAGGATGTCCGACAGGGCGCCGCGCAGCACCACGGTCGGCACGCCTTTCAGGCGCTCGTAGAGCGGCCACGGATCGGCGTCCGGCGCGGGCGGCGGCACCTCGCGGACGGCGTCGCCGATCCTGGGGTCGTAGTCCAGGCCGATCGCGCCGTCCGTCTCGCGGTAGCCCCGCCGGGCGAAGGCGTCCCATTCCGCGTCGGACAGGCCGGGCAGGGCGGGGCCGTAGACGAGCTTCGCCTGCTCGGTGGCCTGGCCCCAGTCCCGCACGGGCGCGGCCTTGCCGGTGTAGGACTGGATGCGGGCGATGCCCGGGCTGAGCACCGGCCCGACGTCGTTCAGCACCGCGCCGGCGAGGGTCACCGACTTGACGCCGGCCAGCACCATGGTCATCAGCCCGCCCAGCGAGGTGCCGATGGACGCGAAGCGGTCGATGCCCAGCGCGCCCAGCAGGGTCAGCACGTCCTTCACATAGGTGCCGGGCACGTAGTGCCTGTATTCGGGGTCCCAGGCCGAGAAGCCGCGGCCGCGCAGGTCCGGGCAGATCACCCGGCGCCGGGGCGCCAGCCGCGTCGCCAGCGCGACGAAATCGCGCGAGTTGCGGGTCAGGCCGGGCAGGCAGAGCACCGGAACGCCGCCGGCGCCCGGATCGCCGAAGTCCCGGTAGAACAGCTCCAGCCCGTCGTCGGACAGATAGGTCGCGGTGCGTTCGGCGTGCGTGGTGCTCGACATGGCTGGTTCCCTTTCCAGAGTTGTGCGAGTATGCCGCCACCGCTAGCTGAGTGCGAGTTTTTGCGTGAGAGATTCCGCCGCGGACCCGGCTGTGGGCCGATGGGCCACGCTGAAGGATGCCGCCGTCGTGCTGGACGTGCCGGTGCCGGACCTGCTGAAGCAGGTGAAGAAGGGCAAGCGGCGCGCTACCCGCATCGGCAACAACTGGTTCGTCTATCTCGATCCCGACGCGCAGGCCGCTTCCGCCGCCCGGCAGGCGGCCGGGGAAAAGCGCGAGAAGCGGCGCAAGGAAGCCGATGAGCTGCGCCGCGAGAACGAGCGCCTGCGCGCCGAACTGGAACATCTGGCCGGCGAGCGCGAGGCCGCCCGCCCCGCTACCGCCGCCGGCGATCTGGGACGGCAGCTCGCCCCGCTGCTCGAGGGCATCGAGCGACACCACCGCGGCATGACCGCCGAGGTCGAGTTCCTGCGCGCCGAACTGGTCGCCGCGCGCCGGCAGCATGCCGAGGAGATGCGGCGCAAGGATATCCTGCTGCAGCAGGCGCACCGCACCTTGCAGGACGCGGTCAAGCTCAGGCTGCCGGGCCCGGCCGCGCCGGCGCCCGCTGCCGCGCCGGAGGTGGAGCAGCTCCGAGGCGAACAGGCGCGCATGTCGCGGGTGATGACCGAGATGTCCGAGCTGATCGCCGTGATGTACCGGCGTCTCCGCCGCGACTGAGGTCAGCGGATGTAGAAATCGACGGGGATGACCCGCTCGATCACGACATCCTTGATCTCCTCCGGCGCGGCGGGGAAGGGCGACGAGCGCCGCAGCGTCTTCAGCGCCGCGTCGTCCAGCACGGCCGATCCCGACGAGCGCTGTATCTTGCAGTTTTGCAGCCGCCCGTCACGGTCGATGACGAACCAGACCAGCGCCGTGCCCTGCTCGCGCTTGGAGCGGGCCTGCCCGGGATAGCGGTGATGGCGCTGCACCCAGGACTGGAGCCTGGCGTTGTAGGCGTCGATGATCTTCACCGAGCCCGGCGCGGGCGGCGGCGTCGGGGGCGGTGGAGGTGGTGGCGGCTCGGGCGGCGGCACGGTCGCGGCGGCGACCGAGGTTTCCGCGCTCGCGATCACCTCGGGCGGCGGCTCCAGGACCGGCTGCGGCAGCGGCGGCGGGATTTCCTCGACCACCGGCTGCGGCTGCGGCTCGGGTTCGGGCGTAGGCTCCGGCGGCTCCTCGACGGCCGGCGCGGGCGGCTCCGGCGGCGCCATGCTCAACGTGATGGGGATTTCCCGCATGGGCGCCGGCGGCGGGCTGCCGGGCATGCTCATGGCGATGCCGATGCCGGCGAGGTGGATGCCCACCGCCGCGAGCCTCGACATGTGACCCAGCATGGTCATGGCGCCTGGTTGCCGCCCGGCTGCTCGGCGATCAGCGAGATCTTGGCGAAGCCGGCCTCGCCGACCCTGCCCAGAAGCTCCATCACCGAGCCGTATTCGACGCCCCTGTCGCCGCGCACGAAGATGACGTCGTCGCCGCGCGTCGGCGCCAGCTCGCTCAGGCGCGAGAACAGCGCGTCCTCGTCCAGCTTCTCGTCCTTCAGGAAGATCTCGCCGTCCTTGTTGAGGCTGACCACGATGGGCTCCTCGGGCCGGTCAACGTTCTCGGCCGACAGCTTGGGCAGCTCCAGCGGCACGTTGGACAGCATCAGCG
>CAZVVC010000198.1:0-7199 GCA_964630425.1 uncultured Bifidobacterium sp.
GCCGCACCTTCGGGTGATGGTAGGACGGGTGGACGTTGGGCAATGGCTGGGGATCGGTCAAGTCAAGCGTCGCCATGCGCAGGTGGCCGTTGTCCAGCGCCTCCAGCAGTGCGTCCTGGTCGACCATGGGGCCGCGGGCGATGTTCACGAAATGCGCGCCCTGTTTCATCTTGGCGAAGGTCTCGCGGTTCATCATGCCGCGCGTCTCGGGCGTCAGCGGCGCGGCCAGCACCAGATGGTCCGACCGGGCCAGCACCTCGTCCAGCGGCGCGAATTCGTAGGGCGAGCCTTCCGGCGCCTTGCCGCTGCGGCTGGTCGCCAGCACGTTGGCGCCGAACGGCGCGGCGCGCTGGGCGATCGCCTGGCCGATGGTGCCGAAGCCGATGATGCCGACGGTCTTGCCTTCGATGGTGCCCAGCGGATGCTGCTGCATGTGGTGCCACTCGTCGCCCCTGTCGATCCACACCTCGGGGAAGCGCTTCTCCAGCGCCAGGATGCTGGCGACGGCGAACTCCGCGATGGCGGCCGACTGGGTGCCGCGCCCGCAGGTGGCGTTCGCCACCTCCCAGACCCATTTGGGATAGTCGTCCACGCCGGTCGACACCGCCTGCACCCAGCGCAGCCCGAACGGCCAGCCTTCCGGCTTCTCCGGCGGATAGTAGATGCCGCCGTGCGGCGGCAGCAGGATCATGGCCGTGGCGTCCGCCGGAACCTGCCAGTGGTCGGGCTTCTGCGGCGTGGCGGCAAGCCTCACGCCTTCGGGCAGCTTCGGCTCGAGCTGCCGCACGATCCCGTCGGGCAGGTGATGGGCGATGATGAGGGTCATGGAGCGCTCCTGGATTCGATTGGCGCACACTCTAGAAAATTCACGCGTGCTTGCGCCAGAGCGATCTACAATGGTATCCGATCGGTAACATTACGGGGAGGATGGCATGGACCTGGCATTCGCGGCATCGGACGAGGCGTTCCGGCTGGAGGTGCGGGAGTTTTTCGAGGCGCGCTATCCGAAGGACATCCTCGACAAGGTCCGCCGCGGCCAGACCCTGGGCAAGGACGACCTGGTCCGCTCGGAGAAGGCGTACCACGCCGAAGGCTGGAGCGCGGTGAACTGGCCGGTGGAACATGGCGGCACCGGCTGGTCGGTGACCCGGAAATACATCTTCGACGAGGAGCGCGAGCGGGCCGGCGCGCCCTCGGTCGTGCCGATGGGCCTGCTCTACGTGGCGCCGGTGATCTACACCTTCGGCACGCCCGAGCAGAAGGCCCGCTTCCTGCCCGGCATCCTTGCCAGCGACGTGTTCTGGGCGCAAGGGTACTCCGAGCCGGGCGCCGGTTCGGACCTCGCCTCCTTGCAGACCCGCGCGGTGCGGGACGGCGACGACTATGTGGTCAACGGTGTCAAGATCTGGACCTCGCAGGCCCACTACGCCGACTGGATCTTCTGCCTGGTGCGCACGTCGACCGAGGGCAAGCCGCAGGAGGGCATCACCTTCCTGTGCATGGACATGCGAACGCCGGGCATCACCGTCCGGCCGATCATCGGCATCGACGGCGGCCATTACCTCAACCAGGTGTTCCTCGAGGATGTGCGCGTGCCGGCCCAGAACCGCATCGGCGAGGAGAACAAGGGCTGGGACTACGCCAAATACCTGCTGACCCACGAGCGCACGTCCTATGCCCATGTGGCGCGCAAGAAGATGGACATGGCCCGCCTGAAGCAACTCGCCCGGACCATTACCGCGGACGGCCGGACCCTGGCCGACGATCCGCTGTTCCGGCAGAAGGTGGCGCAGGCGGACGTGGCGCTGGCGTCGCTGGAGATGACCGTGCTGCGCACCATCGCCTCGCTGTCCTCGGGCGAGGCGCCGGGCGACGAATCCTCGATCCTGAAGATCATGGCCACCGAGATGGCCCAGCAGGTGACCGAGCTGTTCGTCGAGCTGGCCGGCCTCTACGGCGCCCATTTCATCGCCGACCGCGGCCGCCCCGACTGGAACGCCAATTCCGGCATCCCGGACTGGGCCTCGCCCGCCACGGCCAACTACCTGTTCACCCGCGCCCAGACCATCTATGGCGGCGCCACCGAGGTGCAGAAGAACGTCATCGCCAAGCAGGTGCTCCGCCTGCCGTGACATTTGCCGCCGGCGCGGCTATTGAGTGCGCCCGCTTCAGCAAATCCCACGGCGCAATGCACTCCATCGGCCTCGATTTCGGCACCACCAATTCCGTCGCCTGCGTCATGGGCGAGGGCGGCGTGGAGACCGTCGCGTTCGACCGGCCGGAAGGCGCCGAGCGCATCTTCCCGTCGCTGCTCACCTTCTGGCAGGAGGAAAGCGGCCTCGGCCGCGCGCAGACCCTCGTCGAAGGCGGGCAATGGGCCATCGACGCCTACCGGGAAACCGAGCCGGACTGCCGCTTCCTGAAATCCATCAAGACCTTCGCCGGCAACCCGCATTTCTCCAGCACGCTGGTCTATGGCGCCCAGTACGACTTCGAAGCCCTCATGCGCGCCTTCCTCGCCTCCATGCGCGACCACGGCGATCCTGCCGGGGCGTGGGAGACGCGGCGCGTCGTCATCGGGCGCCCGATCCGGTTCGCCGGCCTCAATGCCGACGACGGCCTGGCGATCCGGCGTTACGGCGCGGCGCTTCGGGCGCTGGGCTTCACCGAGATGCGGACGGTTTTCGAGCCGCTGGCCGCGGCCTATTACTTCGTCCGCGACCTGACCGAGACGGCGACCGCGTTCGTCGCCGATCTGGGCGGCGGCACCAGCGACTTCTCGGTCATCCGGCTGGAGCGGCGCGGCGGCAGGCTGGCGCTCACGCCGCTGGCGTCCTGCGGCAACGACATCGCCGGCGACCGGATCGACTACAGGATGATCGACAGGGTCGTCTCGCCCGCCCTCGGGAAAGGCTCGGAATATGACAGCCTCGGCAAGACCCTGCCGTTCCCCACGACCTACTACAACCGGCTCGCGCGGTGGAACGAGATCTATACGCTGCGCACCAGCAGGATCTACCGCGAGATCCTCGACCTGAAACGCCACAGCTTCGACCCGGACCGGATCGACAAGCTTATCCGCTTCATCAATTCGGAAGCGGCCGTCGATCTGCATACGGCGATCGCGGCGACGAAGCGCGACCTGTCCGCGCAGGACCGGGCGCGCTTCCATCTGAGCTTCGACGGCGCGGCCATCGACGCCGAGGTCACGCGGGCCGATTTCGAACGCTGGATCGACCGGGACATGCAGAAGCTGGATGCGCTGGTCGACCGGACGCTGCATCAGGCGAAGCTGGAGGCGACCGGCGTCGACATCGTGTTCCTCACCGGCGGCACCTCCTTCGTGCCGGCCGTGCGCGCGCTGTTCGAGCACCGCTTCGCCGGCGCGAGCATCCAGAGCAGCGACCAATTGGTCTCGATCGCCAGGGGACTGGCGCTCATCGGGCAGGACGAGGAAGGCGCCGCCTTGATGACGGACCGGATCATCCGCCTGGACGGTTGAGGCTTTCCACCTTTCAGCCGTCACCCCGCGAACACGAACTCCACCAGCGAGCAGTCGTCGTCGAAGGCTTCCTTGCCCTGGATGTCGCGGATGCTCTCGATGATGCAGTCCACCCGTTCCTGGCAGCTCTCGTGCTTCAGGCTGGTGAGGACGTCGATGAACTCGTCGAAGGGCAGCATGCCGCCATTGTCCTTCTTCTCCACCTCGAACACGCCGTCGCTGTACAGATAGAGCCGCGATCCGGGCGGCACGGTGGTCGAGAAGCTGTCGTAGTCCAGTCCCTCGAAGGTGCCGATGGGCAGGCCGGCGCCCTGCAGCAGCTCGGGCGGCTTGCCCGGCGCCAGCAGCACGGCGGGCGGATGGCCGGCGCCGGCATAGGTCAGCGTGTGGCTGGATAGCTCGTAGACCCCGTACCAGATGGTGAAATAGAGCTGGTTCTGCCGCTCCATGGGGAAGGCGTGGTTGAGCGCGGCCAGCACCTCGGCGGGGTCGCGGAAATCGACGCCGGGCAGGGCCTGCGCGCTGAGCGTGTTGAGCGCCGACACGCTCAGCAGCGCCGAGCCGACGCCATGCCCGCAGACGTCGAGCAGGTAGAGCGCGAAATGGTCGTCGTCGAGCCTGTGATAGGCGAACGCGTCGCCGCCCAGCGAGCTGGACGGATTGAAGGTCCAACCGGTCAAGACGGGCTCGCTGATCGGCGGCGGCAGGATCGAGCGCACATAGGCTGCGGCCTCGCCCAGCTCGGCACGCAGCCGCGAATAGGCGGCGTTGCGCTCGATCAGCGCCAGATAGCCGCGCGCGTGATGGCGGATGCGCGCGACCAGTTCGACGGCGGCGGGCAGCTTGACCAGATAGTCGTTGGCGCCGCGCGCGAACGTCTCGGCCTTGATGGCGGGATCGTCATTGGCCGACAGCACCACCAGCGGCACGTCCTTCAGCTCCGGATCGGCGCGCATGGCGGTGACGATCTCCATGCCGTCCGCGTCGGGCATCACCAGGTCCTGCAGGATCACCTGCGGCCGGTATTCCCGCGCCGCGTCCAGCGCCTTGACGCCTTCGCCGCACCACTTCAGCTCCAGGTCCTTCTCGGGCCGCAGCATGGATGCGATGGCCGCGTTCACCAGCCGCTGATCGTCGACGAGAAGTACCCGGATTGGCTCGCTCATGCGCTCGGTTCCCTGATGGCGTTGAGGGCACGCGGCCCGATGGCGGAAAGCGGCAGGATGTCGATGGCGGCGCCGATCTCGGCGGCGGCTCTGGGCATGCCCCAGACGACCGACGTCTCCCTGTCCTGCGCGATGGTGTGGAAGCCGGCCTTGCGCAGCGCCAGCAGGCCGTCGGCGCCGTCCCGGCCCATGCCGGTCAGCAGGATGCCGCATCCCGTCAGCCCGCGCCGGCGCGCGGCGCTCCGGAAGAATGCGTCGACCGACGGCTTGTACGAGCTGTCGCGCGGCTCCGGCGTATAGGTCAGCCGGCCGCTGGGCGAGATGACCAGGTGATCGGGCCCGGCGGCGATGGCGATCTGGCCGGCCGCGAGGCGGTCGCCCTCCTGCGCCGGGCGCACCGGCCGGTTGCAGCGTCGGGTGAGCCATTCGGCGAGGCCGGCCGCGAAATGCTCGTCCACATGCTGGACGACGACGACCGAGGCGGGCAGGGCGGCCGGGAACGACTGCACGATCTCGGCGATCGCCTGCGGGCCGCCGGTCGAGGCGCCGATGGCGATCAGCGGCGGCTCGCCGGGGGCCGCCGCCTGCGGTCCGTCGGCCACGGCCGCCGACTGCGCCGGCCGCCGCAGCAGCTTGCCGACGATGGCGATCTTGTCGCGCAGCGGCTGCGCGCCGTCGATATCGCCGGACAGGCCCAGGACCGGCGTCTGGATGGCGTCGAGCGCGCCGTGCGACATGGCGTCGTACACCATGTCGAGATGGCCGGTGACCGTCGAGGTGACGACCAGGATGGCGCAGGGCGATTCCCGCATGATGCGGCGGGTCGCCTCGATGCCGTCCATCACCGGCATGATCAGGTCCATCATGATCAGGTCGACCGGATCGGACGCGGCCTTCTCCACCGCCTCGGCGCCGTTGGCCGCCGTCCACGCGACGGTGCAGCCCGGCGTCGCCGCCACCACGCGGCGGAGCGCGGCGGTCGCCAGCATCACGTCGTTGACGATCCCGACCCGCATCCTATTCGGCCCACGGTCCGCCGATCAGCTCCTCGACCGCCTTCAGCAGGCTGTCGTCGCGGAAGCTGGCCTTGGTGATGTAGCGGTCGGCGCCGGCCTCGAAGCCGGCGAGGCGGTCTTCCTCGCGCTCCTTGTAGGAGACGATCATCACGGGAAGGTCGCGCAGCCTCGCGTCGTCGCGGACGGCGCGGGTCAGGTCGATGCCGGTCATGCGCGGCATGTCCACGTCGGTCAGCAGCAGGTCGTAATTGCCCAGCCTGAGCGCGTTCCATCCCGCGACGCCGTCGACCGCCACGTCGACCAGATAGCCGGCGCGCTCCAGCAGCTTGCGCTCGGTCTCGCGCACGGTGAGGGAATCGTCGACCACCAGGATGTGGCGGACGCGGCGGCTGGCCTCGGCCCGGCTGCGCCGGCTGCCGCGCAGGCGCCCCTGCGCCAGCAGGCTGTCCACCGAGCGCACCAGGTCCTCGATGTCGAGGATCAGCACGGCGCTGCCGTTGTCCAGCAGCGAGGAGGCGAGCACGTCCGGCACCTTGCCCAGCCGGGGATCGAGCGGGCGCACCACCAGCTCCTGCTCGCCGACGACCTTGTCCACCTCCAGCCCGAAGCGCTGGCCCTGCTCGCGGATCATCACCAGGGTGAGCGTCTCGCCCGGCGTCTCGCCGGCGCCCAGCTCCAGCACGTCGGCCAGCGGCACGATGCCCACATCCGTGCCGTCCACGTCGATCACGCGCCGGCCCTCGATCATCCGCACGTCGGCCGCCGCCACTTGGCGGATCTCGTCGATGCGCGCCAGCGGCAGCGCCCACGGGTCGCCGCCGATGCCGACCAGCAGCGCGCGCACCACCGACCGCGCCACCGGCATCTGCAGCTCGAAGGTCGTGCCCTGGCCCGGCGTCGAGGTGACGTGGACGATGCCGCCGGCCCGCTGCACCGTCGATTGCACCACGTCGAGGCCGACGCCGCGGCCCGAGATGTCGGTGATCCGGCTGGCGGTGCTGAAGCCGGGAAGGAACAGGAACTCCAGCGTCTCGGCCTCGCTCAGGCTGGCGGCGGTCTCGGCGTCCACGAGGGCCTTCTCGACGATGCGCGCGCGCAGCGTCTCGACGTCGATGCCCTTGCCGTCGTCCCTGACGGTGACGATCAGCGCGCCGCCCCGGTGCCTGGCCTCCAGCGTGATGGTGCCGTCTTCCGGCTTGCCCGCGGCGCGCCGTGCTTCCGGCGTCTCGAGGCCGTGATCCATGGCGTTGCGCAGCAGATGGCCCAGCGGCGACTCCAGCGCGCCGGCGATGTCGCGGTCCATCTCGGTATGGCGGCCGATGATCTCCAGACTGGCCTTCTTGTCGAGCTGGCGCGCCAGGTCGCGGACCAGCCGCGGATAGCCGCCGACCACGTCCGAGAACGGGCGCATCCGGCTGCGCAGCACTTCGCCGTAGAGCATGTCCGCGTTCACCAGCGAGCGGCCGGACTGGGTCTCGAATTCGTCGATCCGGTGGCTGAAATCCTCGCGCAGCG
>CAZVVC010000199.1:0-7163 GCA_964630425.1 uncultured Bifidobacterium sp.
GCCCGCAAGTTCGGCCGGGTCGTCAACATCACCTCGGGCGCGGTGAAATCGCCCATCGCCGTGCTGGGCCTGTCGAACGGCGCGCGCGCCGGCCTGACCGGCTTCGTCGCCGGCATCGCCCGCCAGCTGGCCGAGCACAACGTGATCATCAACAATCTGCTGCCCGGCATGTTCGACACCGACCGCATCCGCGTCCCGGCCCGCGCCGCCGCCCAGGCGCAGGGCAAGTCCGAGGACGAGGTGATGGCCTCCATGGTCGGCCAGATCCCGGTCAAGCGGCTGGGCACGCCGCACGAATTCGGCGAGACCTGCGCCTTCCTGTGCTCGGCACAGGCCGGCTACATCGTCGGCCAGAACGTGCTGATCGACGGCGGACACTACAATTCGACGATGTAGGCCAGCCGGCCGGAGAACCGCTTCGCGGTCCCCTCACCCTAGCCCTCTCCCCGTTGGGGCGAGGGGACTTGGCCGGAGCGATGGCACGGAAGAACCCTTCTCCCCGCCCGGGGAGAAGGTGGCGCGCAGCGCCGGATGAGGGGCCGCTGGCCGGAGCCTATGCGTCCTCGAAGAACCGCTCGCGGATCTTGCCGCCTTCCAGGTAGACGGTCGATTCCTTGCTCACCTCGTACATGCGGTTCCACGAGCCGGTCGGCTTCAGCGGGCCGAAGATCTGGCGCATCTGGTCGTAATAGTGATGGGCGAAATGGGCGTGCAGCGAGTCGTGGTCGGCCCACAGCTCGTGGATGTTGATGCGGTTGGGCACGCACGGATCGGCGGCGAAGCAGTATTCCAGGCAGCCCGGTTCCTCGGTGCGCGTCTTCCACTGCACGGGCGCGCACAGCCGGATGGCCTCGTCGCGCGTGGCCTCGTCGGCGAAATCGATGGTGGCGTGGATGATGACCTGCGGCATGTGACGGGCTCCCCGAGAGTTTTTGTTATGTCAGTGCATTAAGCGAGCGGCGACCCTTCGCACAAGGGTTTTGCGCGGCGATCCGCCGTTCTGGTGAAGACGGCCCGGTCAGGCGTGCGCGGACACCGGCGTGCGGCCGGGCGTGCTCTCGTCGAGCGGGTCGCGGGTCCAGCGGTTATGCGACGGCCCTTCCCGGCCGCGCGCCGCGCCCTTGTGCTCGGGATAGACGGTGGCGGTATAGAAGTCGCCGTGGTCGTCCACCGCGAGCTGGTGGATGTAGATGGCCAGGTTCTCGTGCCGCTCCAGGATCTCGAAGGTGGTCGCGTCCATCACCACCAGGTCGTGGTACTCGTCGCTGGCATAGATGCGGTTGCCCTTCACCATGATGGAGAGCGGCGTGATGTGGGTCCATTCCTCGAGGTAGTTGCCGTCCGGGTCGAACACCTGGATGCGGCTCTTGCGGTCCGGGTCCTTCACCTTGCGCTCCTCGGCGATCTGGCCGGGCACGGTCATGTAGGCGTGCATGTCGCCGCCCTTGAAGTCGACCACCAACAGCCGGCCGTCCGGCGTCTGCGCCACGGCGTGGGGCGAGTTGAACTGGCCGGGACCGTTGCCCCAGCCGCCGATCTCCTTGATGTACTCGCCCTCCGGCGTGTACCAGATCATCCGCGCGTTCCAGTAGCCGTCGGTGACGACGATGTTGCCGTTCTTCTGCACCTCGACGCCGGTCGGACCGTTGAACAGATAGGGCTCGTTCCCCGGCTTGCCCAGCGTGCCCAGGCTCAGCACCAGCTTGCCGTCCTTGGTGTATTTCTTGACCATGTGGCCGTCGCGGTCGACGGTCCAGATGTGGCCATCGATGAAATAGATGGTGTGCGCGCCCAGCGCGAAGCCCGGCTCGTCCGACGGGCCCCACTTGCCCAGATACTCGCCCTCGCGGGTGAACATGGAGACGCTGCTCTTGCCCATCTTGCGGCTCATGGCCAGCGGGTGCGCGGCCCAGTGCTCCAGGTCGCGGGTGAACAGGTAGATGACGCCCTCGTCGTCGACGGTGACGCCCGAGCCCATCTCGAAGTCCATGTCCTCGGGATAGCGCGGCCAGTCGGCCACGCGGCGGTAATATCTGTTATCCATCGTCCTTCCCCGTTTCCCTGAGCCTATTCGGCGGCCATGGCGGGCCGCGCGCCGGCCGGCAGCTCTCCGCTCACCACCGCGCCGCCCTTGATGACGGCGACGATGCGCTCCGGCCGCTGCAGGATGGTGATGTCCGCGGACGGATCGCCGTCGACGATCACCATGTCGGCCAGCTTGCCGGGCGCGATGGTGCCCAGGTCCGGGATGCCGGTCATCTCGCCGCCGTATTTGGTCGCCCACTTGATGACGTCGAGCGGGCTGATGCCCACCTGCTCCACGTAGCAGGCCAGCTCGCCCGAATAGGCGCCGTGCGGGGCCATGTCGAAGAAGCCGTAATCGTCGCCGGGCACGAACTTCACGCCGCGGGCGTTGGCGACGGGCACCGTCCTGCGCATGTACTCGTAGTCTTCCTCGTCATAATACTCGGCGCCGTCCAGGGTCGGGTCGGCCGACGACAGGTATGGCGTGTACATGCTGGGCAGCACGAACTTGTTGTGGGCGATCAGCGCGTCGATGACCTCGTCGTCCATCCAGTCCGCGTGGTCGATGATGTCGACGCCGGCGCGGATGCACTTCATCACCTGGGCGGTGCCGCAGACATGCGCCCGCGTGCGCGCGCCGCGCTCGTGCGCCGCGTCCGAGGCGGCCTTCAGCTCCTCATAGGTCATCTCGCGGCAGCTGCGCATGGCGTGGCCCTGGGCGGCGAACAGCTTGACGATCCTGGCGCCGCGCTCGATCTCCTGGATCGCGGCCGCGCGGAAATCGTCCGGGCCCCAGCATTTCAGCCACGGCACGCCCTCGGCCGGCTCGTCCTCGGTGACTTTCGGGGAAAGCGCCCGGCTCGACGGGATCAGCCGCGGCCCCGTGACCAGGCCGGCGTCGATCGCCTCGGCCAGCCGGCCGTCGACGTCGTGGAACGTGCCCGCGCCCACCACGCTGGTATAGCCGGCCCGCAGCGCCTTCTGCGCGTTGGCCAGCGCATAGAGCGCCACCTGGGTCGCCGGCGCGTCCATGCCGATCTTGTCCTCGCCGCCCATGCTGTAGGCGGCGTGGTAATGGCCGCTGACCATGCCGGGCATAAGCGTCATGCCGGCGAGGTCAACGACCCTGTCGCCGGCGCGCGCCGGCACCGGGCCGGCGGAAACGGCGGCGACGCGCTCGCCCTCGACGACGATGGCGGTGTTCGGGCGCGACGGGTTCTCGCCGTCGAGCAGGTTGGCGTTCTGGAATATCGTGCGGCTCATGGCCCCTTCTCCCCGTTGATCGGAGGCGATCCGGTCGATGCTAGAATTGTTCGCACGCGCGTTCAATGCCCGCGCGCCCAATGACCCGCCGTATCCGGCCTAGCTGTAGTCGAATTTCTGGCCGCTCAGGTCCACCGGCCCCTGATAGAGGCGCGAATAACGGCGCGACTTGAACTTCCATCTGCCGTCCTCGCGCACCACCTCGTCGTTGTAGCAGCCATAGACCCGGAACGAGGTGCCGTCGGTCGTGCCCAGGATCTCGGTGACGTAGGAACGGCAGGTGCCCGCATCGCCATTCACCTCGACGATGGCCGGCTGCACCAGGAACACCGCGAACGGAAAGCCGGCCATGGCCTGCTCCCAGGTCTTGCGGATGTTGTCGCGCCCGCGCACCGGCTCCTCGCGCAGATACCACTCGCCGTCCTTCGCCCAGGTGGCCGACCAGTCATCGGCATCGTGGCGCATCACCGCATCGGCATAACGCTGCGGCAGCATCTGGATCTCGAGGATGTCCTCGGCAACGCTCATCGGTGTCTCCCCTTCATGGATGAATGTTTTCGGGGACGGACGTTAGCGCAGCGGACCGGCACGCGCCAGCGTTCAGGACAACGAGGGCCGCTTCTGCCGCGCGCCGATACCGCATAGAGTGGGAGTCGGGACCGTATTCACAGGGGAGCAACCATGTCCGACCGACGCGCCGACACCGTCGCCGACAAGCACGAGATCGAAATGCTGCAGCGGCTCTACGCCAAGGCCACCGACAAGCTCGGCAAGAAGGAGCCGGAACTGCGCGAGGAAGGCCGCCAGATCTACCACCGCATCTTCGCGCCCGACGCCAAGGTGCGCACCGCGAACACCGGCAGCAACCTGGAAGCGAGCGGCCCCGACGGCTGGGCGGACGTGGCCTCGAATGCCCTGAAGAACTACATCGGCACCCAGCACCTCATCGGCACCCAGCTGGCCGAGGTGAACGGCGACCAGGGCGAACTGGAAAGCTACCTGAACGCCTGGCACAAGAACCCGGACAATTCGGTGTACTACTTCCTCGGCACCTATCTCTCGAAGGTCCGGCGCTACGAGGACGGCTGGAAGATCTACGACATGACGCTCAGGCTGGACACCAGCGGAGTTGTACAGACGACGTAGCGCGTAACTACAGGACCTAGGGGCAATAACAAAAGAAGACCACGTTCGCCATCAGGAATTATGATGACAACGCAACAAAGCAATCCAACTTCGTCTCTGGACCGCGTTACCGACGCATCTTCACCCTTTACCGGAGCTCTATGCACGGCGCGACGAGGGTGGACGAACACCACCTCGACGTTTTATTCCAGATTCCACACGAAAGATGTCGGGCATGTTGATACGGTCAGCTGTGCGAAATTCAACAACCCCAATGTAGCGAAGGGCGTTCAGCAACGCCTCTTCCTCATCATCTGGCTTCGCAGCGAGTTCGAGGGGTAAGCGAAGTGTCTCCTCTCCTGCTTGAGATCGTAGCTCCAAAACGGTTTGGCGTTCTTTCCAACGCCGAATAAAGGTTGATGGATCGCAGGGCACTTCCAAGCCATCCAAGGCGTCTAGGACGGTCTTAATCCAATCGTAATCTTCCTTTAGCTGCTCAACCCGGACCTTTGATGCCGTTTGCACTCCAGCTCGAATGCCGTTGTAGTCGATAGCGGTGCCCTTTGGAGCCGGCAGCAATTCCGCTGCACGCGCTATTGCCGTAATGAAACTGCGAGGACTAGTTTCGCCGAAAGTATCAGCAAGGTGATCATATAACCAGGTGTAGGTTCGACCGCGTTTCGGCCCGGCTCCCATAAACTCACCAGCGAGGCGATAAAAAAGCTCCTCCTGCAAATCTTCATCGCTTAGCAAATTTAAGTACATGTTGGAGTTTTCATCTTCGCCAGAAAGTCGCATAAGCGATGCGCGAACAACCTGATCTTTAAGAAGCGTATTATAGAGAAGACCGAAAAGTTCGCCACGCCTCCATGTTAAGGCCACCTCATCGGCTCGAATCTTGGAGGCATCGGCAAACCGAAACAGCGAATCGTCTTTCGACTGATCCGTTCGCATGAACACTTTCGCTTTCATGCTGCGGAAACCACGCATGTCCAACGCAAGACGCAGTATGCCCTCTGTCAGCGGTGTAATTGTCCCCCAATTCCTTCCCAGGCGATCTAAAGCATCAAAAACGAGCAAAAAATCTCGCCACGACCTTGAAAATCACTATCCGCCCGCCGAAGGGCAAACTCACTTCGTTCGATGTCTTCGCCCATCCATTGGAGGACGCCGCTAAGCGTAAGTGGAAGTGGTTCAGCGATTTCGTCGCGAAGCGCGTTAATCAAAACCCCTCGCCAAATTGTCTCAGGCTCATGCCCCTGCGACTGCAGTTGCGAAAGGATAGCTGGAGAGGGCGCCGGTCCATCGTCTTTGCCAGCAGCTTCGTGAAAGCCGAGTTTCGCCCTTATATGCGACAGTCGGAGGCGGGGATAAGCCGCTGCCGCCCGCGCACGCGCATCTTCGTGTGTTAAGACTGAGGACCAAAAGCTCTTTCCTACACCTCTGTTGCCGATCACAAGGACACGTTGAGGGTCGAGAGCATTGGCATGAGATTGCGGTGCGAAGATTTCTTCAGGCGATGGAGGCGCATTCGCCTGATGTGCCGCTCCGGGCTGCAAGTGAGCGAGCGCCTCTCGCAAAATTTCATAGTCGACTGAAGCGGCCTTGGATTTCCTCACGATATCAACCCAATCTTATCCCTAAGGTTCGCTATGAATGGACCGAATGTCCTGTCATAGAGATGTTGCGCCAACTGATCCCCTCGGATGAGAGGATCAAATTCTGCATAATTTACATCGTCCGCAATTGGCCAAGCATAATGGGGAGCACTGGGATCGTCGTAGTCAAAATTGAACGCCTCCGCTTCGATCCCTTCTTCCTCATCGTAAATTGTGTCAGAAAACATCTCGAACGCATGAGTCCGAAATATCGCTTCGCTTTTCGGACTAGCTTGCGCTCGAGCATGAACCATACGAAGCCGATATCTCCAATCGTTATCTCCCGATTCCCCGGGACGGAAACGCTGAAGGTGCGCCAACAAATATCGATAACCGGCAAATGTCTGGGGAGTATCAGCGCCAAATAGCAAAATTTCTGCGCCCAGCCCAAGAACAGCTGCCGCTGTTGCTTCATTAAGACCGGCGCGAGCATCAACAAATACGGCATCGTAACGGTTGATAGAACAAAGTTGTGCTATCAACTCTCGCGTCCGATCAAGAAACGAGACTGTTTGGCCATCGTCATCTACACGTTCCACATAGGCACGAGAAATTTTCGCAAGGACATTCTGAGGGCTGCCATTGCTCATCCGGCCGACCGCAGGTGCCACGTGTATTTGACCGTTCTCAGCTAAGGCACTCACCGCGATAAGGCCAGCGATGAACGCATCATCCACATTGCCCACACTCGTTTCCGCAAAATAATCCAACGTACCGTAGTCCGGGAGTTCGGCGAGTAGCATCGCACCCAAGCCAGGAGCTTCCAAGTCGAGGTCGACGACGAGAATATTAAAGCCTGCTTTCGAGAAAGCGGCTGCGGAAACAGCCAAAGCCGTCGAACGTCCCACCCCCCCCTTTGTGGCTGGCGAACACCACGATCGGTGGCAGACCTGGCACCGGATCCTGCGGAGGGCGAAGCCAGTCTTGCCCCACCAATCGACGTTCCACGAGGCGGACATAGCCCGTAAAATTCTCTGAGGCGATGAATTCCGGAAAACCTGGCTCGGGGCCGAGCAAATCTAGGTCAAATAGCTCCGCTGGCGTGGCAAGAGGCGTGTAGGGGTCAACCCAAGGCGCTAAAGGCTGGACACC
>CAZVVC010000200.1:0-7151 GCA_964630425.1 uncultured Bifidobacterium sp.
TGACGTGCTCGTCGACCAGCAGCAGGGCGAGCGAGGAACGGTCGATGAACTTCTCCTCGTCGGCCACCACCTCGGGCCAGTAGCTGCTTTCGGTGTTTTTCCTCAGCGCCTCGGCGCTCTCGAACCACACCTCGACCACGCCGTCATAGGGCGGGGCGGCTCCCTGCCGCGTCTCGGGCAGGGGATGATTCTGGGTGTAGCGCACCAGGCCCTGCAACCCCATGACCACCTGCGAATGGCGGCGCAGCCAGTAATCGTAGAACTCGTCGTCGGGCATGCCCGGACGTTTCCGGAAGAACTCCACCGCCTTCAGCATTCGATCCTCCCTGCCAGCGTGCATTCCAGCACGCGCCTCTTGTACGGTCACGCGTGAATTTTCGTGGACTCGATTTATCGCCTGACGCATCCTTTACCCCGGATGCGAGGGGAGCGCGACCGTGGGGAAGGCCTGTGCTCCGTCTGTCGTGAGGAGACCGCAGTGACCGACGTCGAAGTGAACCGCATGGCCGACCCGATCCGGCCGGAATCCCCCGAAGCCGTGAACCTGCTCGACGTCGAGACACAGGAGTGCCCGTACCACGCCTACAGGGTGCTGCGCGACGAGGCGCCGATCTTCAGGGATCCGGTCACCGGCTTCTACACCGTCACCCGCTACGACGACCTGCGCAGGGTGCTGATGGACACCGAGAATTTCTCCAGCGACCGGAGCGTCGAGGACACGCGCATCAACACCGAGCGCGCCCGGCGCATGCGCACGCTCTACGAGGAAAAGGGCTGGGTGCCGTCCGCCACGCTCGCCGCCCGCGACGACCCTGACCACCGGGCGCTGCGCAACCTGTTCGACAAGACCTTCCGCGCCGGCAAGATCAAGGAGCTGGACGGCGACGTGGAGGCGCTGGCCTATCGGCTGATCGACGACTTCATCGGCGACGGCCGCTGCGACTGGGTGCGCCAGTTCGCCGTGCCGCTGCCGCTGATCATCATCGGCCGGCAGATGGGCGCGCGGGAAGAGGACATCTGGCAGATCAAGGCCTGGACCGACGCCTGGGTGAAGCGCCTCGGCATGATGCAGACCGAGGATGAGGAGCGCTGGTCGGTCGAGATGGAGATCGAGCAGCAGCATTATTTCCAGCCGATCATCGAGAGGCTGCGGCGCGAGCCCAACGACAGCCTGCTGTCCGACCTGGTCAACACCTTTATCCCGGAATGGGGCCGCACGCTCAACGACAACGAGCTGCATGCCGAGCTGACCGGCGACACCTTCGTGGGCGGCTCGGAGACCAGCACCAACGCGCTGTCGGCGGGCATCATGCTGCTGGCCGACGACAGGGAGAGCTGGCTGAAGCTGAAGTCCGACCCGGACAAGTACCTGAAGACCTTCTGCGAGGAGGTGCTGCGTCTCGAAGGGCCGGTGCAGGGCTTGTTCCGCGTCGCCGCCAGGGACATCGAGATGCACGGCGTGACCATCCCGAAGGGCGCCGTCATCAACACCCGCTATGCCGCCGCCAACCGCGACGAGCGGCATTTCGAGAACCCGGACAGGCTGGACCTGGACCGCAAGAACGCCGGCAGCCACCTGGCGTTCGGCTCGGGCATCCATCACTGCCTGGGCGCGCCGCTCGCCCGGCGCGAGCTCTATTGGGGCTTCAAGGCCTTCGTCGACCGCATCGACGATTTCAGGCTGGCGCCCGGCAGGAACAAGCTGCGCCACCAGCCGAACTTCTGCCTCAGGGCGCTCAAGGAACTGCACATCGAATTCACGCCGAGGAAATAGGAGCACGTCATGACACGAGTTGCCAAGGTCGAGATCGAGAACTGGGATCCGGAACTGCGCGCCATGACGCGGGCCGACGAGGCCACGCCGCTGGAGCAGGGCCTGATGCGCATTTTCGCCAACGTGCCCGAGCTGGCGAAGGCCTTCGTCGGCTTCGGCGGCGCCATGAAGCGCTCGCGCACCCTGCCGCCGCGCCTGGTCGAGCTGGTCCGCCTGCGCGTGGCGTTCCACAACCAGTGCCGCAGCTGCATGGCGATCCGCTACACCGAGGCCGCCAATGACGGCGTGACCGAGGACCTGGTCTGCTCGCTGGAGCGCCCCGCCCAGGCCGACAATCTCACCGAGGCCGAGAAGGCCGCCATCGACTATGGCGAGCGCATGGCCACCAACCACCTGTCCATCGACGACGCCGTCTACGACCGGCTGCGCCAGCATTTCACCGAGGCGCAGATCGTCGAGCTGGGCACCACGGTCGCCTTTTTCGTCGGCTTCGGCCGGCTGGCCGCCACCTGGCACATGGTCGAGGAACTGCCCAAGACCTTCCAGGAGAGCAAGGAAACCCTCGCGCCGTGGCGGCAGGAAGCGATCCTGGTCCGCTGACCCGGCCAGGCGGGGTTGTCCGCGACCCACATCCGAGAGGGCTGAGGAGGCCCGTAGGGCCGTCGCGAAGCCCGGGCCGCGTGATGCGCTACATCCTGTCCTTCGCGACGCCGCTACGCGGCTCCTCAGGACTCCCGGTATTGGGGTGGCCTGGGACGGCGCGACGGAGCGGTAACCGGAAGGGTTGGTTCCTCTGTTTCGTCATCGCGAGCGACGCGTGATCCGGCCTCCATGACACCCCACGAAAAAGCCCGCCCGGCGTTTGCCGGGCGGGCCGTTCTTTCGCGGACGGTTCAGAAGCGGACGCTGATGAACACTTCCGTGCCGTCGTCCCGGTAGTCGGGCCGGTACCAGGTGTCGCCGTAGCGGTAGTACAGCGACCCGTCGCGGTAGGAGGTCTCGTAGCCGTCGGGCAGGTAGGTGACGGCGAGGCCGTCCGGCGGCTCGACCACCACGTACTGGCCGTAGCGCGCGTCCCACACATAGTAGGTGCCGTAGTAGTAATAGTAGGGCTCGCCGCCGTAATAGAGCGTGCTGTAGCCGATGGGCAGGGCTGCCAGCATGGCGCCGAACGGCGCGGTCACCACCGTGTAGCCACTGCCGCCGCGCGAGTAGTACAGGCCTTCATAGTAGTAATAGTCCCGGTGGCCGACCCGCAGCGGCAGGTAGCCGAGCGAGAAGCCCGGGCGATACCATGCATAGTGACGCTGCGGCGCGCGGTGCCAGACCCAGTTGCGCTCGCGGCGGCTGCGGTCGTACCAGCGGCGTTCCCAGGTGCGGCGGTCGTGGCGCCAGTCCTTGCGGTCGTTCCGCCAGCGGTCGTTCCGCCAGTCGTTGCGGTCGTTCCGCGCGTCGCGGCGATCGTCACGGCGCTCCTGCCTGAAGTCCCGGCGGTCGTCGCGGCGCTCCTGACGGTAGTCGCGCTTGTCCTGCCGGTCCCAGGTGCCGGCGCGGCGCTCCTCGCGGCGGTCGGCCCGATCCTCGCGGCGGTCCTGCCTGAAGTCCTGGCGGTCCTCGCGGCGCTCCTGCCTGAAGTCCTGCCGGTCATCGCGCCGGTCCGCGCGCCAGTTCTGCTGGGG
Source organism: uncultured Bifidobacterium sp. (assembly GCA_964630425.1). Taxonomy (GTDB): domain Bacteria; phylum Pseudomonadota; class Alphaproteobacteria; order SMXS01; family SMXS01; genus RI-34. Next base: position 3,454 of record CAZVVC010000200.1, read on the forward strand.
CTGCCGGTTGTTCTGCTGCTGCTGGATGCCGGTGCGCCGGTCGTTGTCATTGCCGCGATTGTTCTGCCAGTCGCGGGCCGCGTCGCGCTGGGCCGGCGTCTGGTTCTGCGGCTGCACATAGGCGCGCGGCGTCTCGCGTTCGCGCACATTGGCCGGACGCGCCTGCCGTTCCGGGCGCTGCTGCTGCGGCTGCACCTGGCGCTGAGGCTGTACCTGGCGCTGTGGCTGCACCTGACGCTGAGGCTGTACCTGGCGTTGCGGTTGCTGCTGCATCTGACGTTGCGGCTGCGGCTGCGCCTGGCGCTGCTGCCGCTGCATCTGCCGCTCCTGCTGCATCTGCTGCCGCTGGCCGTGATCGCCCCGGCTGCCGCGATCCTCGCGTTGCTGGTGGCGGCTGCCACGATCGTCGTCCCGGTCGGCCGCGAAGGCGGCCGGCGCCGTCATGAGCATCGCGCAGGCGGTACCTGATATCAGGGCCGTCTTCAGTGTGGCCGTCAAACTCCTACGCATCGGTATCTCTCCCTGAGCGGGTTGAGGTGGCAGCCGGGCCGGATCGTCACGATGCCCTGCATCACCCATGCCGCGCATTGTCGTTCTTGTGTGCTGAACCCGAAATGAACCGAACATGGCGGATTCGAGACACGGTCGTTCAACGGAACCCCCTTGCCGTCTCCGCGTTGACTCGCCGTTCCCGACGAAGCGGGGCGCGACCCGAGAATTCCGGCCGGCGCATGAATCTTCCCAGTTTGCCCAATAGGACGCAAGCGGCGTGTCGCGGCCCAGAAGGAGTGTCCGATGATTTCGCTATCTGATCTTCCCTATGGCTACGATGCGCTCGAGCCCTGCATTTCCGAGCGCACCCTCAGGCTGCACCACAGGAAGCATCATGCCGCCTATGTGGACAAGACCAACGAATTGATCGAGGGCACCAGATTCGCGGACGCCGACCTGGAGACGATCGTCAGGGAGACCTGCGGGGATTCCGGCAATGCCAAGCTCTTCAACCAGGCCGCGCAGGCGTGGAACCACGATTTCTACTGGCGCTCGCTGTCTCCCGACGGCGGCGGCAAGCCCGACGGCGAGGTCGGCGACCTGATCTCGGACAGTTTCGGCGGCTTCCACGACTTCCGCGACGCGCTGATCGAAAAGGCGGTCGGCCACTTCGCCAGCGGCTGGGCCTGGCTCACCTATGACGGCGGCGCGCTGAAGGTGACGGATACGCCCGACGCGGTGCCGCCGTTCTGCGGCGGCGCCGACGTGCCGCTGCTGGTCATCGACGTCTGGGAACACGCCTATTATCTGGACTATCAGAACGTGCGGCCGGACCACGTGAAGGCGGTCGTCGACGAACTGCTCGACTGGGAGTTCGCCGAGGCCAATCTGCGCGCCGCCCGCCGCTGAGCCGGGCTCAGGCGGCGTGCGGCTGGGCCTGGGGCACGCCGCCGTCGAGGCGGGCACGCAGCTTCTCGCGCGCCCGGAACAGCCGCGACTTCACCGTGCCGGTCCGCAGGTTCAGCATCTCGGCGGTGCTCTCGTAGGAACGCCCCTCGATGCCGACCAGATAGAGGATCTGCCGGTCGGGTCCGGGCAGCGACCGGAAGGCGCGGTTCAGGTCGCGCATGCGCAGCGCTTCCTCCTGCCGGCCGGCGATGCTCAGCTCGCCGTGCCAGTCCTCCAGCGGCAGCGACATGCCGCGCCGGCTGCGGCGGCGGACGCCGCTGACGAATTCGTTGTGCAGGATGGTGAACAGCCAGCTTCGCAGGTTGGTGCCACGCTCGAACAGCTCGAAGCGCCGGATGGCGCGCTCCAGGCATGACTGGACGACGTCGTCCGCCTCGTCGGCGTTATGCGTCAGCGACCGGGCGTAGCGTCTCAGGGCAGGGATGTGGATTTCCAGGTTGGCGACGTCCGTGGCGGTCATGGCCGTCATGGTCGATCTCCTGATGGGGGTCCAGATGCTCATGATGTTGGACGCCCTATGATACCTTTCAAGGCGATACGTGAATGTTGTTTGAGGGTGGGATAATATGTCCGCAATGTGTCTAAATTTAAATAAGAATGATACTTAATTATTTATGGGGGTGTTGTTTTAGTTTTATAGGGGTGTATGGGTAATATTTTTATTTATATGAGGCAATATATTATAAATATTGAAAATTATTCATGTAATTATCTTATATGGAAAATGGCGCCCGCGCCATGATCGGCTTCGCTGCTTTCCGCCGGCGTGGCCCGGCGCCGCGCCAAACTGCGGGCCGGAGGGCAAAAACAGCTTCGGCGGCCGGTGATTTGGGGTAACGTGGCGGTCGAATAACAATAAGCACGTATGACGGAAACTTGGGGAGAGAATAGTCAGGTACGGCCGGTGCGCCGCCGATACAGGGCGCGGGTCGTTCTCCTGGTGCTGGGGCCGCTGGTGGCGCTTGCCGTCGCGGCGTATGTCTACGCCACGGGCGGGCGGTACGTCACGACCGACAACGCCTATGTGCGGGCCGGGATGGTCTCGGTGGCGGCCAATGTCAGCGGCGAGATCACCGAGATCATGATCCGCGAGAACCAGCCGGTGAAGGCCGGCGACGTGCTGTTCCGGATCGATCCCGAACCCTACGAGATCGCGGTCGCCGAAGCCGAGGCCGAACTCGCGCAGACGCGCCTCGACGTGGGATCGCTGAACGCCCGGCTGGACCTGAAGCGGTCCGAGCTGGCGACCGCCGCCGCCGAGGTCGCGTACCAGACCAGCGAGTTCGAGCGTTATTCCCGACTGGCCAAGTCCAACACCATCTCGCGGGCCAAGCTGGAGGAGATCGAGCACCGCCTGACCGACGCACGCAACCGCGCCGCGACCGCGCGCCGCGACATCGAGACGGTGGTGGCCGAGCTGGGCGGCGGCAAGGAGCACCCGCGGGTGGCCAGGGCGCGGACCAAGCTCGAGGAGGCGAAGCGGAACCTGCGCAACACCACGGTGCGGACCCGGGTCAACGGCGTCGTCGCCCGGACCGGCCTGCAACCGGGCGAATACGTCACCGCGGGCCAGACCATGTTCGCGCTGATGGCGACGGATTCCATCTGGATCGAGGCCAACATCAAGGAAACCGACCTGACCCATGTGCGCCCCGGCCAGAAGGCGACGCTGGTGGTCGACACCTATCCCGACGTGAAGCTCCAGGCCGTGGTCTCGGGCATCTCGCCCGCGGCGGGCTCGGAATATTCGGTGCTGCCGGCGCAGAACGCCACCGGTAACTGGGTCAAGATCACCCAGCGGGTGCCGGTCCGCCTGGAGCTGACCGGCGGCGCCCGCGGCGTGCCGCTGCGCGCCGGCATGAGCGCCGACGTGTCCATCGACACCGGGCGCAAGCGCGGCCTGTCCTTCGGCGCCGGCAGGTGACGGCCGCCGCGCCAGCCGCGGCGCCGGGCCGGCCGTTCCGGCTGGGGTTCCGGAACGTCATGGCGGTGGCGTTCATCATGCTCGGCGCCACCATGCAGTCGATCGACACCACCATCGCCAATGTCGCGCTGCCGCACATGCAGGGATCGCTGGCCGCCACGCTGGACCAGATCGCCTGGGTGCTGACGAGCTATATCGTCGCCTCGGCGGTGGGCACGCCGCTGGTGGGGTGGCTGGCGGCGCGCGTCGGCCAGAAGAAGGTGCTGATCCTGTCGCTGGCCGGCTTCACGCTGACCTCGGTGCTGTGCGGCAT
>CAZVVC010000201.1:0-7137 GCA_964630425.1 uncultured Bifidobacterium sp.
CAGGCGGACGTTGTCGACGACCACCGTGTTCTTGCCGCGCTCGGCGATGGCGATCCTGCCGACGGCGACCTCCGACAACGGATCGCCTTCCATCCCGGTCACCGTCGCCACCGTGCCCGTCTTGGAATCGCTCAGCGCGTTCTCGATGACGCCGGCGATGACGCCGTTCAGCGCGCCCAGCCGGACCAGGACGTAAAGGATCAGCAGCACCGCCAGCAGGCCGCCCAGCGCGACGGCGGGAATGCGCCACCGGCGCGGTCTCACGGGGCTGCCTTCCACCTGTTCCGCCATCAGAATGCCTGCCCGATGCTGACATAGATCTGGAACGTGTCGTCGTCGGGCTGCTTGTTGATCGGGAACGCCACGTCCAGCCGGATCGGTCCGAAGCCCGTATAGTAGCGCACGCCGATGCCGGCGCCCCAGCGCAGCTTGCGCGAGAAATCGGGAAGCTGCGAATCGAAGACGCTGCCGCCCTCGAAGAACGGCACGATGCCCCAGGTGTCGGTGATCTTGACCCGAAGCTCGGTGCTCACCTCGAACACCGACTTGCCGCCGATGGGCTCTCCCAGCGGGTCCTTCGGGCCGATGGCCTGATAGCCGTAGCCGCGGATCGAATTGCCGCCGCCCGCATAGAAACGCTTGGAGGCCGGGATGTTGGCGATGCTGCTGGAGCCGAACAGGGAACCGATCTTCACCCGGCTCGCGGACACGAAGCGGGCGTCCTCGTCCAGCCGGAAATAGACGCTGCCGGTGCCCTCGACGGTGATGAAGTTCTTGGCGTCGCCGAACACCAGATAGGGCGCGACCTTGGCGCCCAGCCGATAGCCTCTGGTCGGGTCGAGCAGGTTGTCGCTGTGGTCGTAGTTGACGATGGCGGGCAGGCCCAGAAGGACGTTCTCGGACGGCTGGAACGCGTCGCGGGTGTCCAGATAGGATATTTCCGGGCCGACCCGCACGCGCAGCCGCTTGTTGATCTCGCGCTCGATGGCCGCGCGCACCACGCCGCGATATTCCAGGAAGGCGTCGGTGTCCTCGCGCGCCACCTCGACGCCCAGCAGCAGCTTCTGGTCGTTGCGCAGGAAGCGGGGCTTGGTCAGGTCGGCGGTTAACTGCTGCAGCTTCTGGTCGCCTTCCAGTTCCAGCACCAGCCGCTCGCCCGCGCCGAAGACGTTGCGGTGCTCCCAGAAGATCGATCCGCCGAAGCCGTTGACCGTCGAATAGGACGCCGTCGCGCCGATGGAGCGGTGCTTGCCTTCGCGCAGCCTGACCTTCATGGGCTGCCGGTCGCCGGTCTCCAGCGGATCGTCGGTGTCGATGCGGATCGAGCCGAACAGGTTCATCTCGGTCAGCTCGTTGCGGAACGCCTCGACCTTGCGGCTGTCGTAGACCTCGCCCTCCTTCCAGGTGATGGCCTTCATCACGTAGCGTTTCTTGACCTTGTTCAGGCCGTCGATGCTCGTCCTGCCGAACCGGACGCGCGGGCCGGTGTCGATGCGGACCCGGGCCGTCAGCTTCCGGTCGGCATGGTCCGCCTTGAAGTCCTGCACGGCCAGCTTGGCGCGCGGATAGCCGAGCTGGGGCAGCTTGCTCATCACCTCGCCGAACGCCAGCGCCACCGTCTCGCTGCGGGCCGGCCGGCCCACCTGCCGCTGGGCGACGGCGCTCGCCTCGGTCCGCACCGAGTCGGCCAGGTCCTTCGGGCCGGCCAGCTCGATGGTGTAGGCGCCGATGGTGAAGCGCTCGCCGGGCTCGACCTCGATCTTCACCTTGATCGGCCTGGACGAGCGGTCGAGGCTGTAGCCGATGCGTGCGCCGTAATAGCCTTCCGAGCGCAGCACGTCGGCGAAGCCGTTGATGTCGCGCCGGATGCGGGCGCGCAGGTCCCAGATGGAGACCGGCTCCTCCTTGCGCAGCCGGACCAGGTCGGAACGGTTCTTGAGCGGCTCCTCCAGCCCGGTCTTCTTCAGGCCGAGCAGGTCGACGTCATAGGCATAGGACGGCAGGCCCTGCGCCGCGCGCTTCCGGATCTCGGCCTCCTCCTCCTGCTTCCTTTCCTCGTCCAGCCGCTCGCGCTCCTCCTTCAGGCGCTTGCGGTCCTGCTTCTCGGCCTTCTTCTGTGCCTTGGTCTTCTCGGGGGGAACGGCGCCGTTCCCGTCCTGCGCGACAGCGGGCGCGCACAGCACGAGGGCGAGCATCATGCCCGCTATAGAGGAAAATCTTCTCGAGGCCGGCCGAATTACCGCTCTCCCTGGTGGGCGGACTGACCGCCGGACTGGTCCCACCGCCAGCCTTGTCCAGTGCTAACGCGGCGGGCCGTGATTTGGTTTCGTCGCTCGGGCGGCAGGCCCCGGCCGCCGCGCGAAGTTTGACATGCCCTCATGCGGAAGGAAATCCGTTGTGTCTCCAATGGGATATTGTATCGCCGCGGACGGTTCGCGAGGCCCCGGCATTTTTGGGATATGATGTGGGGATCGGGGAGGGTTCCATGCTGATTTTCCGCCAGTTGTTCGACGGCCAGTCGTCGACCTACACCTATCTGCTCGCCGACGCGCGCACGCGCGAGGCCGTGCTGATCGATCCGGTGTTCGAGCAGGTCCGCCGCGAGGTGGCGCTGATCGAGGAGCTGGGCCTGCGGCTGCGCCTGACCATCGAGACCCATGTCCACGCCGATCACATCACCGGCGCCTGGCTGCTGCGGCGCAGGCTGGGCAGCAGGATCGCCGTTTCGGCGCGCTCGGGCGCCGGCGGCGCGGACATCCTGTTCGACGACGGCGACCGGCTGGCCTTCGGCGACCGCCACCTGGAGGTGATGGCGACGCCCGGCCACACCGCCGGATGCAGCAGCTTCGTGCTCGACGACCGTTCCGCGGCGTTCACCGGCGACTGCCTGCTGATCCGCGGCTGCGGCCGCACGGATTTCCAGCAGGGCGATCCGCGCGCCATGTACCGGTCGGTGCACGAGCGCCTGTTCAGCCTGCCCGACGAATGCCTGGTCTATCCGGCGCACGACTACAGGGGCTCGACGGTGACCAGCGTGGGCGAGGAAAAGCTGTTCAACCCGCGCCTCGGCGGCGACATCGGCGAGGCGGATTTCGCCGGCTACATGCGCAATCTGGGGCTGGCGCACCCGAACAGGATCGACGTCGCGGTGCCCGCCAACCTGCGCTGCGGCGAACCCGAGGACGCGGCGGCGGACCTGGCCGAGCCCGACTGGGCGCCGCTCACCTACACCTATGCCGGCCTGTGGGAGGTGCAGCCGCAATGGCTGGAGGAGCACCATGCCGAGGTGCAGATCGTCGACGTGCGCGAGGCCGCCGAATTCGACGGCATCCTGGGCCATATCGAGGGCGCCGTGCTGGTGCCGCTGGGCGAGCTCAAGGCCCGCGCGGCCGCGCTCGACAAGGCGCGCCCCGTCGTGACCGTGTGCCGCTCGGGCGCCCGGTCGGCCCAGGCGGCGGTGCTGCTGGAGAAGGAAGGCTTCCCGCGCATCGCCAATCTGGCCGGCGGCATGCTGCGCTGGCGGGCGCAGCGCCTGCCCGTCGAGGGCACGCCCGGCTGAGCGGGGATCAGCCCCGCTTGCCGGCCTCGCGCAGGATGGTCGGCTCCTGCCGGTGGAAGGTGCCGGCGCCGATCGCCGTGGTCACCCCCGCATCCACCGCCAGCGTCTGACCGGTGACATAGCGCGCCTCGTCGCTGGCCAGGTAGAGCAGCGCGTTGGCGATGTCGATGGGCATCGCCGCGATCCCCAGCGGCGAGGCGGCCTTGAAGGCGGCGGCGGTCTTTTCCTCGTCGTGGACGTCGCCGGTCACCGCGCTCGCGGTCATCGGGGTCACCGTGCTCGCGGGCGCGACCGCGTTCACCCTGATGCCCGAGGCGGCCAGTTCCGACGCCGCCGACTTGGTCAGGCCGACCACCGCGTGCTTGGCCGCCGTATAGGCGTGCGGGCCCAGCCCGCCGATGAGGCCCGCGGTGCTCGACAGCGACAGGACGACGCCCGAGCCGCGCGGCTGCATCACCCGCGCCGCGTGCTTGATGCCCAGGAACACGCCGCGCAGCAGCACCGCGATGGTGGTGTCCCACGCCTCGACCGAGGTCCTGGCGATCGGGCCGATGGCGCCGACGATGCCCGCGTTGTTCACCATGACGTCGAGCTGGCCGAACTCGGCGACCGCCAGGTCGACGGCGGCCGACACGTCCACCTCGCGCGTCACGTCGGTGCGGACGAAGCGCGCCCTGTCGCCGAAGCCCTCCGCGACCTTCAGCCCTTCCTCGATCTGCAGGTCCGCGATCACCACGGACGCGCCTTCCTCGATGAAACGCTCCGCCGTCCTCAGTCCGATGCCGCTCGCCGCTCCGGTGATGACGGCGACCCTGCCTTGCAGCCTTCCCATGACTCTCTCCCTGTTTGCCGGTCGTCGCGTGATCCTAGAGGGGCGGAGGCCGCGTGGAAATCGCGGAAGGCATGTGCCGCCGGCTGCGCAGCTTTCCCCCGCGGCTGTGCAAATATACCGCTGGCTTTTGCGCCCGCGCCCGCGCACACAGGCGCCAACACGACCGTCTCCGGAGCGTCCGATGGGCTTGAGGAAAGCCGAAGAATTCCTGGGATTGCAGCCTACCCACAATCCTCATCGCTGGATCCTGCCGGTGACCGACGCCGTCGCGACGCCCGGCGGGTTCCTGTTCGGCGGTTGCGGCCTGGCCGCCGCGGTCTCGGCCATGGAACAGACCTGCGGCCGGCCGGCGGTGTGGGCGACGGCGCAGTACCTGTCCTATGCGAGGCCGCCCGGCATCATGGACCTCGACGTGATCGTCCCGGTCTCGGGCAAGAGCAACACCCAGGCGCGCGTGGTCGCCCATGTGAGCGACACCGAGATCCTGACCGTCAACGCGGCGCTCGGCGCGCGGCCCATGGAGCTCAGCGCCCAGTGGGTCACCCCGCCCGACGTGGCCCGGCCCGAGGAGTGCGACCCGGTGCCGCGCTGGTCCAGGAAGGAAGGGTTCATCGACAGCCGGGTCGAGCTGCGGGTCGCGCACGGGCGCTGGGGCATGCATGACGACGGCGAGCGCGGCAACGGACGCGCGGTGCTGTGGGCGCGCATGTCGGAAGGGGTCGAGATGTCCGCGCCCATGCTGGCGGTGATCGCCGACTGGATGCCGTCCGGCCTCAGCGGCGCGCTGGGCCGGCGCGCCGGCGGCAACAGCCTCGACAACACCATCCGCATCCATCAGCTCAGGCCGACCGAATGGGTGCTGTGCGACATCCAGGTGCACGGCGTCCATGCCGGTCACGGCCACGGCCGGATGCATCTGTGGAGCCAGGACGGTACGCTGCTCGCCAGCGCCAGCCAGTCGATCATCGTCCGGCTGTTCGGGGAACGGCCCGCCGAATAAATCTGTTCACCGTTTCAATAACGTATTGTAGGCCCGCACCTGTAAGTTTTAACATTGCCTTTGCAACCGATGGGCTTGGGGAAGTGCGTCGGGATGGGGCTGATTCACTTAGTTCATTCAGTATCCGGGACGGAGGCCAAGCCATGGTGGCGGATGCGGCCCTTTCGAGGTCGAGCGTCGCCCTTTTGTGTCTGCTGACGGCAGGCATTTCCACTGAGTCGCTGGCGGCGGAGGCCGAGCCCGGCGCCGTGCCGCCGCGCGCCGCGCTCGCCGAGGATCTGGAGCAGGTGGTGACCACCGCGCGCAAGCGCGAGGAGGCGGTGCAGCGCGTCCCCGGCACCGTCACCGTGCTGCCGGAGGCGCTGATGCGCCATCTGGGCATCGAGGCGCTCGACGACCTGTCGATCATCGCCCCCAACCTGATCGTCGCGCCGGACAACGTGTCCTCGCGCGCCTCGCGCATTACCCTGCGCTCGCAGGTCCAGAACGACACGCTCATCACCGTCGATCCCGCCGTCGGCCTCTATCTGGACGGCGTCTATGTGGCGCGCAGCGCCGCCTCGCTGTTCGATCTGGTCGACGTGGCGCGGGTCGAGGTGCTCAACGGCCCGCAGGGCACGCTCTACGGCCGCAACACCACGGGCGGCGCGGTCATGGTCACCACCAACAAGCCGACGCGGGAATTCGAGGGCCGGATCAGTGCCGGCATCGACATGTACACGCGCAAGCCGGGCAGCGGGAACGGCGTCAACCACGACGTGTCGGCGGTGCTGAACGTGCCGGTCTCCGACAAGCTGGCGGCGCGCTTCGTCGCCCAGTCCTCGGGCCGCGCCGGCTACAGCGAGAACACCTTCCTCGACCGCGACCTGGACGACGACCGGACGCTGTCCTGGCGGGCCAGCATCGCCTGGCAGGTCACCGACGACGTCGACGTGCTGCTGGTCCATGACGGCATGCGCTCGCGCGCCCACGGGCGGCTGATGCAGGTGGCCGAGATCGTGCCGGCGGGCCTCGATCCCGGCTGCAACCCGGCGGTTCCCGACCCGGTCGCCTCGACGGCGTGCGCCATCAACCTGTTCCTCACCGGCGGGCGCTGGGGCGAGGCGGCGTTCGACGGCGATCCGCGCCGCAACGAGCAGAACGCGCTGCTGCTGACCGGCGAGCCGGGCCGCATGGCCACGGACGTCCAGGGCGCGGCGCTGATCACCACCGCCCGGTTTGACGGCCTCGTGCTCAAGAACATCTCGGCCTGGCGGCGGATCGAGCAGTTCAGCGCGTTCGATTTCGACGGCACGGCCTTCGACATCGGCGAGGCGGTGCAGACCGACCGCCAGCACCAGCTCTCCACCGAGTTCCAGCTCGCCAGCGACGACGGCGACGCGCCGGTCGAATGGCTGCTCGGCGCCATGTACCTGCACGAGGCGGGGCGCACGGACAACGTGGCGCGCGCCGCGTCCTTCCTCAATCCCACCAATCCGTTCACGGCGACCGGGCGCGGTGTCAACAGCGCGGCCGGCCTCTATGGCCACGTCATCTGGCATCTCGACGAGGTGTTCTCGCTGGTGGGCGGGGCGCGCTACACCTGGGAGCGCAAGCGGCTGACCGCCGACAGCCGCGACGCGCTGGTCGGGTGCCTGGTGCCGCCCGAGCTGAACGAGGATCTCGCGACCGGCGGCTGCCGCGGCGAGTTCTCGAAGGACTTCTCGCGGGTGACCTGGGAAGCGGGCGTCAACGCCCAGGTCGATC
>CAZVVC010000202.1:0-7136 GCA_964630425.1 uncultured Bifidobacterium sp.
TCCGAGACGGCGTAGCGTGGCAAAACAGAGCCGTATGAAAGACAGTTGCTCACCCCGGCTCGCACAGCGGGCCGGGGCTTTTTTATTCCCACGGAAGGACCGCATGGGAGAAAGCTGTCGACCCGGGCGGCCGGCGCGCTAGAACTTGGTCATGGACGACCTCGATTCACTGCTCGCCGAGATCCGGGCGTGCCGGGTATGCGAGACCGTGCTGCCGCTCGGGCCGCGCCCGACCGTGCGGGCGGCGGCCTCGGCCCGGATCATGATCGTCGGCCAGGCACCGGGCACGCGGGTGCACGAGACCGGCATTCCGTGGAACGACCGGAGCGGCGACCGGCTGCGCGACTGGCTCGCCCTCGACCGCGACACCTTCTATGACGAGAGCCGCATCGCGATCGTGCCCATGGGCTTCTGCTATCCGGGGGTGGACGCCAATGGCGGCGACGCCCCGCCGCGCCCCGAATGCGCGCCGCTGTGGCACGACCGGGTCCGCGCGCTGCTGCCGCGGGTGGAGCTGACGCTGCTGGTGGGCTCCTACGCCCAGGCGCGCTATCTCGGCAAAAGGCGGGGCGAGAGCATGACGGCCACGGTGGCGCGCTGGCGCGACTGCCTGCCCCGGTTCTTCCCCACGCCCCATCCGAGCTGGCGCAACACCGCCTGGCTGAAGCGCAATCCCTGGTTCGAGGACGAGGCGCTGCCGGCGCTAAGGGAGCGCCTTCGGGTTCTTCTCTAGATAGTCGCGGGCCAGGGCGTAGATGGCGTCGACCCGCTCGCGCGCCTGGCGCACCACCGCCGGGTCCCGTCCCCAGGCGATGATGTGCTCGTAGGCGCGGACCGCGTCGCTGACCTCGCCGCGCTTGAGGCGGAGATGGGCGCCCACCAGCTCGATCTCCTTGTTCATGGGCAGCAGCCTCTCGGCCCGCGCGATCAGGGCCTTCACCTCGTCGGGCGGCCGGCCCGGCCGGATCAGCCAGGTCCGCGCCATGCCCGACAGCGACTGGGCATCGTCGGGATCGATGGCGAGCGCCCTTCCATAGGCGTCGGCCGCCGCGTCGAGCAGGGCTTCCGAGCCCGGCTTGCCGGCCGCGACCAGCTCGGCGGCGCGCCGCAGCAGGATCTCGCCGCGCAGGCCCAGCATCTCGGCGCTGCCCTCGCCCGCCGCGCCGGCCCTGGCGAGGATCGCCTCGGCCTTGTCCGGGTTCTTCTCCGAGATCGCGACCGCCGCGAGCAGCGCCCGCGCCTTCAGGTTCGCCGGGTTGATCTCCAGCGCCTCGTCCAGCAGCGCCACGCCCTTTTGCCTCTCGGGCGAGAAATGCAGCAGGGTGTAGGCGAGCGCCTCGCGCACCTCGTCGGGCGGCACGGCGCGCAGGGCCGGCTCGGGCAGCGGCGTCCCGGGCCGGTCGAAGCGCTCGACGTTGAAGCGCCCCACGCGGCGGTACTGGCGCAGCCGGCGGCTGAAATCCTCGACCGATTCGCCGAACACCTCCTCGAACAACGGCACGGTGTCGACGGTCGGCCTGTCGAGGCGGTCGAGGAAGGCGTAGAGCTTCTCCCGGCGGCCGGGATCGGACATCAGGTAATGGACGACAAGCCACGATTCGGCGTTGAAGTCGTTGTTGCCGTGCCCGGTGTCGTAGCCCTTCGCGTTGAGCAGGGAACCCAGCGGAATCCGGCGCGTTTTCTCCAGCGTCAGGACGCGGTGCATGGGCGCCGAGCCGATCTTGTAGCGGCCGTCGGCGATCTCGTAGGTGGAGAGATATTCGGCGTAGCCTTCGTGGAACCACAGCGGATAGCGGCGCCGGGCGTCGATCTCGAGCAGGTAATGCACATATTCGTGGAAGACCCCGTCCATGCCGACGCCGCGCATGTTCTGCTTGGAACGGTAGAGCGGCCCGTAGGGCGTGCGGGTGATCTCCAGGCTGTCGGTCCCATCGGGCGCCCGCGCGGACAGGTTGACCGCCGACAGCCCGCCCCGATAGCTCTGCTGGAAGGCGCCGAACACCTGGTCGGTGCCGAGCAGCGATTTGAGCTGGCTCGCCCCGGTCACCGCGACGATGTGGAAGGGCAGCGGATTCGTCTCGATATCCAGCCTGGTCGCGCGGATGACCAGCCGGCGGAAATCCTCGAGGTTCTGGACCAGATACCGCGCGCGGTCCTGGCCAGCATTGGTCAGTACCACGAAATTGTCCGTGCGCGCCTCGTGCCAGGTGCCGCCGGCGATCTTGAGCGCCGGGGCGGCCGCCGCCTGCGGGCAGGCGCAGGTCACGGCCAGCAGCACCGCGAGCCGCAGCGCCCCGATGATCCTGACGGCCATGCAGTCTACCCCTTTCCCGGAAAGAGATGTGGAGATAGGGTCACGCGCACAAGAGACAATCGGGAAGCGGGAGAGTTTGAATGGCGCAGGTAACGACGCATTTCGACAACATCGAGGACTATGTGGGCAAGAAGCTGGGCACGTCCGACTGGCTGACCGTGGACCAGGAGCGGGTGAACAAATTCGCCGAGGCGACGGGCGACTTCCAGTGGATCCACGTCGATCCCGAGCGCGCCGCCAAGGAATTCCCCGCCGGCGGCACCATCGCCCACGGCTATCTGACCCTGTCGCTGCTGCCCGGCCTGATGCAGGACATCCTCAAGGTCGAGGGCGTCGGCCACGGCATCAACTACGGCAGCAACAAGGTGCGCTTCACCAGCATGGTCAAGGTCGGCTCGCGGGTGCGCGCCCACCAGAGCCTGAAGGCCGTCGAGAAACGCAAGGACGGCGGCAAGCAGATGACCTATGAGGTGACCGTCGAGGTGGAAGGCCAGGAGCGCCCGGCGCTGATCGCCGAGACGCTGGGCCTGCTCTATCCCGGGACCGGCTCCAACAGCCTGACGAAGGAGTAAGATGCCCCAACACTGGATCCGGCGCTTCGCCCAAGGCTACAGAGCGTTCCGCCAGAACTATTTCGAGAAGAACCGGCAGCTCTTCCAGCAGTTGTGCGACGGGCAGGAGCCCAAGGTCATGCTGGTGAGCTGCTGCGATTCGCGGGTCGATCCCTCGATCATCCTCGGCGCCGGGCCGGGCGATCTGTTCGTGGCGCGCAACATCGCCAACCTGATCCCGCCCTACGAGCCGGACATGCATCACCACGGCACCAGCGCGGCGCTGGAGTTCGCGGTGAAGAACCTGGACGTGAGCCACATCGTGGTGATGGGCCACGCCGAATGCGGCGGCATCCGCGCCGCGCTGGCGGGAGAGCTGGCCGGCGAGAGCCAGTTCATCGGCACCTGGGTGTCGATGATCGCGCCGATCCGCAACATGGTGCTGAAGGAGGCCGGCAGCCGGCCGATGGCCGAGCAGCAGCGCCTGCTGGAGCAGCGGTCCATCGTCCAGTCGCTGAAGAACCTGGACAGCTTCCCGTTCGTCGTCGAACGGGTGAAGGCGGGCACGCTGTTCGTGCACGGCTGGTGGTTCGACATCCATTCGGGCGACCTGCTGGCCTATGACGCGGCGACCGATTCGTTCCGCCCGCTTCCTTTCTGAGGCAACGCACAAAAATCGCACGCGGGCGCATACATCCGTTTGACTGCCGGAAACGTTGTCCGCAGAGTCCCGTGTATCGGGAACGCCCGCGTTGGCGGCTGGTTTGTTCATGGGGGAAGCCGGCGTGACCGCCGGCTCGCATCGACGGAGGATCTTCTGATGCGGAACTGGATTGCGCTCTGTTTCCTTGCCGGACTGGGCATCGTTCTGGCCGGCTGCGGCGACGACAAGGCCGCCGACAAGGGCGGCGACGCCAGGACGGGCGCGAAGGTCCTCAACGTCTACAACTGGTCCGACTACATCGCGCCGGACACCCTCGCCGGTTTCGAGAAAGAGACCGGCATCAAGGTCAACTACGACGTCTATGACAGCATGTCCATGCTGGAGGCCAAGCTGCTGGCGGGCGACTCGGGCTATGACGTGGTGTTCCCGACGCTGACGCCGTACCTGGCGCAGCAGATCAAGGCCGGCATCTACCAGCCGCTCGACCGGGCCAAGCTGTCCAACTATGCGGGCCTGTCGCCGACCATCCTGAAGACGATGGCCGAGAACGACCCGGACAACACCTACAGCGTGCCCTACATGATCGCACCGACCGGCATCGGCATCAACGTGGCCAAGGTCAGGGAGGCGCTGGGCACGGTGCCGCAGGGCAGCGGCGACCTGCTGTTCAGCCCCGAGGTGACCGCCCGGCTGAAGGCCTGCGGCATCAGCCTGCTGGACGATCCGGTCGACGTGGTGCCGGCCGTGCTGGCATGGATGGGCAAGAACCCGGTCAGCCAGGACCCGGCCGACCTGAGCGCCGCCATGGAAGCGCTGCAGAAGATCCGCCCGAACCTGAAATACATCCACTCGTCGTCCTACATCAACGACCTGGCCAATGGCGACCTGTGCGTTGCCCAGGGCTATGGCGGCGACCTGATCCAGGCGCGCGACCGCGCCAAGGAGGCGAACAACGGCGTGGAGATCCTGGCGCTGCTGCCCCGGGAAGGCACCGCCTTCGTCATCGATACGATGGCGATCCCGAAGGGCGCGCCGCACCCCGACAACGCGCATGTCTTCATCAACTACATGATGCGCCCGGACGTGGTGGCGGCGATCACCAACACCACGGGCTATGCCAACGCGGTGCCCGCCTCGCTGGAGAAGGTGGAGGAGGTCATCAGGACCGACCCGTTCATCTATCCGACCGACGCCGAGCGCGCCAAGGGCTTCTCGGTGCCGCCCGCCGAGAAGGACTACGAGCGCGAGCGGACCCGCGCCTGGGCCGCGTTCAAGACGGAAACCAGATAAATTGGCCCTCGGCGCCGGTGGTATTCCGGACAAGCCCTGGACCGACCCGCAGGCCGAACCGTTCGTCCGCATCGAGGGCGTGTCCAAGCATTTCGGCGAGGTCGCGGCGGTCGCCGGCGTCGACCTGAACATCTATCGCGGCGAGTTCTTCGCGCTGCTCGGCGCCTCGGGCTGCGGCAAGACGACGCTGCTGCGGATGCTGGCCGGCTTCGAGACGCCCAGCGCGGGACGGATCTTCATCGACGGCGTCGACATGGCGGACATCCCGCCCTATCGCCGCCCCGTGAACATGATGTTCCAGTCCTATGCCCTGTTCCCGCACATGACGGTGGGCCAGAACGTGGCCTTCGGCCTGCAGCAGGACGGCGTCGGCCGCGCCGAGATCGCGGACCGGGTGGCAGAGATGCTGGACCTGGTGCAGATCGGCGCGCTGGCCAGGCGCAAGCCCGACCAGCTTTCGGGCGGCCAGCGCCAGCGCGTGGCGCTGGCCCGCGCGCTGGTCAAGCGGCCCAAGCTGGTGCTGCTGGACGAGCCGCTGGGCGCGCTGGACCGCAAGCTGCGCGAACGGACCCAGTTCGAGCTGGTCAACATCCAGGAAAAGCTGGGCATGACCTTCGTCATCGTGACCCACGACCAGGAAGAGGCCATGACCATGGCCAGCCGCATCTGCGTGATGAACGCGGGCATGGTCGAGCAGGTCGGCACGCCAGCCGAGGTCTATGAATATCCCCATTCGCGCTTCGTCGCCGACTTCATCGGCACCGCCAACCTGTTCGAGGGCGTGGTGACCGAGGCGGGCGCGGACGAAACCCGCATCGCGTCGCCCGAGCTGGGCGACATCGTCGTCGGCACCGGCGGCACGGCGGCGAAGGGCGCGACGGTCGCCGTCATGGTGCGGCCCGAGAAGATCCAGGTGATCCCCGCCGGCGCCGCGCCGCCCGGCTTCAACCTGGCCGAGGGCACCGTGCGCGAGATCGCCTATCTGGGCGACGTGTCGGTCTATCACGTCGAGCTGGCGGGCGGGAAACGGGTACAGTTCACCCGCGCCAACCTGCTGCACACCACCGACGCGCCGCTGACCTGGGACGACAGGGTCCGCTTCGGGTGGCACCCGAACAACGGCATCTTGCTGGTCACATGATCTCGCCCCGCAAGACCATCGCCGCCGTCCGGCGCGGCCTGGGCAGGCCGGGCGCCGCCGGACGGCTGGCCGCGCTGGCGATCCCCTATGCCTGGCTGACCGTGTTCTTCCTGGTGCCGCTGCTGATCGTGCTGAAGATCAGCGTGTCGGAAAGCGTGATGGGCATCCCGCCCTACCAGCCGATCCTGCGCATCGCCGAAGACGCCGAGATGCAGATTCGCGTCACCTTCTCGAACTTCGCCCTGCTGCTGCGCGACAACATGTATGTGGTCGCCTATCTGAACTCGGTGAAGATCGCGGCCATCTCGACGCTGATCGCCGTCGTGCTGGGCTACGGCATGGCCTACGGCATCGCGCGCAGCCCGCTGCGCTGGCGCTATCTGCTGCTGATGCTGATCGTCATCCCGTTCTGGACCTCGTTCCTGATCCGCATCTACGCCATGATCGGCTTCCTCCGGGATACCGGCCTGGTGAACAACCTGCTGCTGGCGCTGGGCGTCATCGACCAGCCGCTGGCCATCATGTACACGCCGCTCGCCGTCTATGTGGGCATCGTCTATTCCTACCTGCCCTTCATGGTGCTGCCCATCTACGCCGCGCTCGAGCGCATGGACCCCAGCCTGCTCGAGGCCGCCGGCGACCTGGGCGCCCGGCCGTGGAAGGCGTTCCTGCGGATCACCCTGCCCCTGTCCATGCCCGGCGTCGTCGCCGGCTCGCTGCTGGTGTTCATCCCGGCGGTGGGCGAGTTCGTCATTCCCGAGCTGCTGGGCGGTCTCGGCTCGCCCATGATCGGCAAGGTACTGTGGGCCGAGTTCTTCAACAACCGCGACTGGCCGGTGGCCTCGGCCGTCGCCGTCGCCATGCTGGCGCTGCTGGTCGTCCCGGTCCTGCTGTTCGACCGGTTCGCCAGCCGCTATTTCAGGGGGCGGGCATGACCGGGCGCGCGCCGTGGTTCGTCATCTCGATCCTGATCCTGGGCTATCTGTTCCTCTACGGCCCGATCGTGTCGCTGATGGTTTATTCCTTCAACGAATCCCGGCTGGTGACGGTCTGGGGCGGCTTCTCGCCCAAATGGTACGGCGCGCTGATGCGCAACGAGGCGCTGCTGAGCGCGGCGTGGCTGAGCCTGCGCATCGCCTTCCTCACCGCGACCATCGCCGTGGTGCTGGGCACGCT
>CAZVVC010000203.1:0-7071 GCA_964630425.1 uncultured Bifidobacterium sp.
CGACCGGGGGACCCCGCAGGGGACATACGTGGGGGTGGTCCGCCACAACATCGACACCATCGTGGGCGCGCTGCTCACCACCGGGGGGACGGGAGACTCATGACCGAGCGAGCCATCGTGGTGATCGATGACCTCGATGCGCTGCGGCTGCCCGGACGTTATGGCAGCGCGTCCACCCGCGACTACCAGCTCGGACGACAGGTATGCCTGCGCCCGCTCATGGAGGGCGGACCCGATCGACAGGCTGTTTACGACCGAAGGGCGGTCGAGTCCAGACGGGCGGTGCGGGCCGGCGCGAATTTCGTCGTTCGGGCGCCGGATCAGGCCAGCGCCGCGTCCAGCGTCGGGTGCATGTCGATGATCTTGGAGAAACCGCTGACCGTGAACACTTCCTGGACGCCGGGGGCGAGCGCGCAGAGCACGATCTTGCCGCCCTTGGACTTGGCCGTCTTGGCGGCGGTCAGGAACACGCGCAGCCCGGCGCTCGACACATAGGTGAGCTTCGAGCACTCGATCACCACCACGCCGGCCCGGTCGACCAGCGGCACCAGCCCGGCTTCGAAGGCCGGGGCCGTCAGGCTGTCGAGCCTGCCTTCCGGACGGACGACCAGCTTGTCGCCAATGGTTTCGTGCGTGATTTCCATGTGATGCCTCGTCGTACTGGTTCGTGCGGTTGGTTCAGAGCGGCGCCATGAACAGGATCGGCGAGGCCGTCCTGATGTCGGAGATGACGGCCGAGACCGCCTGGGCGATCAGTTCCAGATTGCCGACCTCCTGGATGCGCGCCGACAGCCGCTCGATCTCGGCCGGCGACATGAACAGCTCCAGGATGCGGGTCTCGTAGGCCAGGCTGATCAGCGCCACGTCCTCGGACGTGGGGATGTCGTCGCTCATCAGCACCGACAGGATGCGCAGCTTGGCCTCCTGCTGGATGACGCTGCTGAGCGGCGGATAGCGGCGGCTCTTCAGCACCCAGAGGAAGGATTCGTCCTTCTTGGCCAGAATGCCCCGTTCCACCAGACGCTGGAGCGCGGCCGCGTGGATCTCGCGCGCCACCTCCATCACGTCGTACACGGCGGTCTGGATCGGCATCTTCTCGCCTTTGCCGGCGAGGTATTTCAGCGCCATGTCGAGATGCGCCTCGCCGGTCGGCTCGTGACTGACGATGAACAGCTCGTTCACGTCGTTGTCGATCCGGCCGCGGAACGCCAGGTCGATCAGGCTCGCCCCCGCGACGGCGGCGCGCACGGCGAGTTCCTCGCTCCAGCGCAGCAACTTCCCTTCGTCGTTGACGGTAAGGAGAATGATCTCTTCGCAGACAGTTATGGACATCGACCGCCCCTAAAACGGAAAAGCTCCCGGCAGGCTAGCATGCCAAAAGCGAATACTGGACCCCCTCGCCCGGCGGCGCCCTCGGCCACCAGCCAGTCGCAAGCCGAAGTTAGCCGCTTTTGGCGGCAAAGAGAACATCGCTTTTACCCTGATTCGACCGCGCCGCCCCTGCGGCTTCCCTATCGGACAAATTCGTTTGGATGAAGCCGCTTGTCAGATTATCCTTACCTGTGAATTGAAGCTGATTTGTCGCAATTCCTCAAACGGGCGGACATCCGGGAAGGCCGGACGGGGCGGTGTCCGCCGCCAATCGCAGATCGAGGGAGGACAGCGTGGACGTCCATGCTTCGCAGTCCCCGGCATCGCGGGCGCGCCTGAGGCGCAGCCTGATCCAACTGGGCAGCCTGCTGACCATGGCCCTGGTGATCGTCGGCGTCTTCGCCATGTTCTCGGTGTGGTCGCTGAACCGCGCCCATGTGGCGAACGAGGCCCAGGCCTCGAAACTGCTGCTCGCGCTGGACGACGGACGTTCCGCCCAGACCCTGTTCAAGATCCAGGTGCAGGAGTGGAAGAACATCCTTCTGCGCGGTTCGCTCGAAGAAGATTTCCAACGCCATTTCAATGCGTTCAGGACCAATGAACAGAAAGTGCGCCAACGCCTGACGAGCCTCGCCACCCGGGCGCACGAGCTGGGCCTGCACGACCTGACGCGCGGCGCGCTGCAGATGGAACGCGAGCACCAGGCCATGGGCGCCGCCTATCGCGCCGCCCTGAAGGCCGGCAGGTCGGCGCGCTGGAACCCCGCCGCCACGGACCACGAGGTTCGCGGCATCGACCGGGCGCTCAACGAGTCCCTGGACAACGTCGCCGGGGCGCTGCTGGCCGAGACCCAGCGGCGGCGAAGCGACGCCGCGCGCCAGGAGACCGCGCGCTATCACACCCTGCGCGACTTCATGGGATGGAGCATCGCCATCGCCATCGCCGCGGTCGGCCTCGTGCTGTGGATGGCGCTGCGCCGGCGGCCCGACCCCGCATGAACGCCGCGCCTGCGATCGTCGCGGGCTTCGGCCTGTTCTTCGTCGGCATCCGGCTGATCGGCGATCACATGCAGCAGATGGCGACGCGCCGCGTGCGGCAGCATCTGGGGCGCGCCATGCTGCGCCGGGGCGTGGCGCCCACCGCCGGCTTCACGCTCGGCGCGCTGGTCCAGAGCACCAGCGGCGTGACCTTCATCGTGATGAGCCTGCTGGCGCCGGGGCTGGTCGCGATGGCGCCGGCCATGACGCTGCTCGCATGGTCGAACGTCGGCACCTCGATCCTGGTGCTGCTGTCGACCATCGACCTGAAGACCATGGCCCTCTATCTGCTCGGGCTGATCGGCCTGTCCTATTTCCAGGGATACGACAAGCGGCCGCGCACCAAGCACCTGGTGACCGCCTCGCTGGGCGTGGCGCTGCTGTTCCTGGGGCTGTCGCTGATCAAGGACGGCGTCGCCGACGTGCGCGGCAATCCCTGGATCGAGGAGTTCGTGCTGTTCGCCGGCGAGAGCGGCGTCATCGCGCTGCTGGTCGGCCTGGTGACCGCCGTGGCGGCCCAGTCCTCGGCGACGGTGACCATCCTGGCGCTGCCCCTCGTCCACGCCGGCATCCTCGAGGAGCCGCAGATGATCCTGATCGTCTACGGCGCCAGCATCGGCTCGGGCCTCGGCGTCATGCTGCTGTCCTCGAACCTCGACGGCACCGCGCGCCAGCTCGGCCTGTTCCAGGCCTGCCTGAAGCTGCTGGCGGCGGCGGTCTTCATCCCGCTGCATGTCATCGAGCAGGGCTGGGGCGTGCCGCTGGTGCAGGCCGCCGTCGATTCGATCTCGCCCTCGCCGGCGATCCGCGTGGCCCTCGTCTATCTGGCGTTCCAGGTCGGCGCCGCGCTGCTGGGCTCGCTGTTCCGCGCCCCGCTCGCCCGGCTGCTCGCCGCCCTGTCGCCGCCGACACACGAGGAGACGCTGATGCGCCCCCACTTCCTGTTCGACGAGGCGATCGCCGATCCGGACACGGCGCTGACGCTGGTCGAACGGGAACAGGCGCGACTGGTGGCGGCGCTGCCCGCCTATCTGGACAGCGTCCGGCCCGAAGGCGAGCGCCCGGCGGACGCGCTGGCGCTGGCGGTCCGGCATCAGGCCAGCAGCGCCGTCGCCGCCGAGACCGACATATTCCTGTCGGAAGTGGTCGAGGCCAACCCGGGCTACGACGGCGTGGAGCGCATCTTCGAGACGCGCTCGCGCCTGCATACGCTTCAGGCGTTGCAGGCCTGCCTGGCGGACTTCACCCGTCATGCCGACGGGCTGCGGCGCGCGCCGGACCATTCGCTGGGCGCCAATCTGGTCGAATCGCTTCACCTGCTGCTCACGATTGTGGCCGAGGTGAGTCAAACCGGCGATAGTGATGACCGGGCGCTACTCGACAACCTCACCTCGGACCGGTCGGACATGATGGATGGGCTCAGGAAACAATTGATCGGCGAAACCGCGACGGCCTCGGCGCGCGAGGCGCTGCTGGTGGCGACCATGCTGTTCGAGCGCGCGGTCTGGCTGATCCGCGACCTGCTCCCGGCCCGGAACGAGGCGACCGCCGGGGAGGCCGCGCCGTGAGCCTGATCTTCACAAGCACGCTGCGGAACACGCTGGACGACATGGCGCAGCTGCCGCCCAAGCTGGCCGACTTCGCCGAACAGGCCGGACTGCCCATGGACGTTTCCATGCCCATCGACATCGTTCTCGACGAGCTGCTGCTCAACACCATCAGCTATGGCTACGCCGACGGCCGTCCGGGCACCATCACCGTGCGGATGGACGTGGACAAGGACGTGACCATCGTCATCGAGGACGACGGCGATCCGTTCGATCCGCTGTCGGTGGCGCCGCCCGACCTGGAAACCGATCTGGAGCACCGCGAGATCGGCGGGTTGGGCGTGCATTTCGTCCGCACCATGATGGACGATGTCGAATACCAGCGGATCGACGGGCACAACCGCATCACCCTCATCAAGCGACTCTCAACGTCGGGTCAGCACCATGCAAACAACTGACTCCTCGCGTAACCGGTGGCAATGGAAGTGGCTGGGCCGCCTCGGCATCCGCGGCAGGCTGGCGCTGATGGGCCTGCTGCCCATGACGCTGCTGCTGGGCCTGCTGGTGCTGGTTCAGGGATGGATGCTGTTCTCGGCCCACAAGCAGGGCGGCGAGGCGCTGCTGCGGATGGAGGTGCACGAGGTCGCCACGATCTATGACGGCTCGGCGCGGGTCGCCAACACGGTGCCGCAGGTGATGGCGCTGGCGCAGGAGAACGGCCTGTTCGGCAGGCGGCACGATTCCATCGCGTTCCACCGCGCCGTGCTGGAGCGATTCCCGGAATTCCTGGGCAGCGCGGTGGCCTACGAGCCCAACGCCGACGGCCAGGACGGCACGTTCCCGGCCGGCGCGAGCGCGCTGGAGAGGCAGGGCCTGGACGACGGCGGACGGCTGATCGCCTACTGGTACCGCGAGAACGGCGGCGGGCTCGCGCTGGCGCCGTTGAGCGGACTGAACACCAGCTACTACTATC
Organism: uncultured Bifidobacterium sp.; assembly: GCA_964630425.1. GTDB lineage: Bacteria > Pseudomonadota > Alphaproteobacteria > SMXS01 > SMXS01 > RI-34. The sequence goes on from CAZVVC010000203.1 coordinate 4,929, forward strand.
GCGGCGTGAAGAACCGTTTCGACGGCGAGCCCGAATCCGCCGGGGTGGCGGTCGACGGCGGATTGAGCAAGCTGTGGCGCGATCCCGCGCCCGGCGGCACCAGCCCGATCCGGCCCATGATCACCGAGCCCTATGTCTACGAGGGCAAGCTGATCGTGGAGCACGTCTTTCCGATCACGGCGGACGGCAAGTTCCAGGGCGTCGCCACGGCCGACCGGTCGCTGGACTGGATCGAGGAGGACCTGAAGAAGCAGCGCCGCTACGAGGGCGCCGAATTCCTGCTGATCAGCGAACGCGGCCGGGTCATCGCCGACACCTCCTCGTCGGCGTCGCGCACCCGGAAGATCGAGGATCTGCCGCGCGCCAGGATACTCGAGGCGATCTACACCGGCGACGACGGCTATTTCGAGATCGAGAAGGACCCGGTGAGCGGCGAGAAGGCCTATTTCGCCGCGGCGCGCGTTCCCGCCACCGGCTGGCGGCTGGTCATGATGGTGCCGCAGTCCGAGGTGCTGGCGCCGGCATGGAACGGCGTGCGCTGGTCACTGGCCATCGCGGCGCTGGGCGCCATCGCGCTGATCCTGCTGGTCGCCAGCCTGATCAACGCGGTCGCGGCCCGCATGGGCGTCGCCGCGGCGGCCGCCGAGCGGGTCGCCCAGGGCGATCTCACCGTCACCGTCCCGGAAGGCGGCAACGACGAGTCGGGCCGCCTGCTGACCGCCGTCGGCACCATGGTCTCATCGCTGACCAGCCTGGTGCAGCGCATCAAGCTGGCGAGCGTGCAGCTCGTCTCGACGGCGACCGGCATCGCCGCCATCTCGCGCGAGCAGGAAGGCAACGTCACCGACCTGGGCGCCTCGTCGAGCCAGATCGCCGCCGCCGTGCGCGAGATCGGCGCCACCTCGGTCGAGCTGTCCAAGACCATGGGCGAGATCACCGACGCCACCGAGGCGACGGCCAGCCTGGCCGGACGCGGGCAAAGCTCGCTGGCCAGCATGGAGCGGGCGATGGCGGGCCTGGGACAGGCGACCTCGACCATCTCGGAGAAGCTGTCGGTCATCAGCGACCGGGCGACCAACATCGGCAGCGTGGTCACCACCATCACCAAGGTGGCCGACCAGACCAACCTGCTGGCGCTGAACGCCGCCATCGAGGCCGAGAAGGCCGGCGAAGCCGGGCGCGGCTTCGCGGTCGTCGCCCGCGAGATCCGGCGCCTGGCCGACCAGACCGCCGTCGCCACCCTCGACATCGACAATCTGGTGCGCGAGATGCAGTCGGCCGTGTCGAGCGGCGTGATGGAGATGGACCGCTTCACCGAGGAGGTGCGCCGGAGCGTGGGCGACGCGGGCGCGGTGGGCGAGCAGTTCGCCGCCATCCTGGAGCAGGTCCAGACCCTGTCGCCGCGCCTGGCCGCGCTGCATGACGGCATGCAGAGCCAGAACGTGGGCGAGCAGCAGATCAACGAGGCCATGCTGCAGTTGGTCGACATCGCCCGGCGTTCGGCGGATTCGCTGCAGGATTTCCACCAGTCGGCCGACCAGCTCAACGCGGCGGTCGCCTCGCTGGAGGCGGAACTGGGACGGTTCAAGACCGAGTAAGGCCATGCTGGCGCTGCTTTTCCGATTGGGGACCGAGCATTTCGCGCTGGATCTGGCGGGACTGACCGCCATCCTGCCGAATTCGCGCATCCGCCCCATTCCGCACGCGCCGCCCGAGATCTGCGGCGAGTTCAACTGGCGCGGCCGGATGGTGCCGGTGATCGACCTGCGCCAGATGTTCTTCGGCGCGCCCTGCGAATGGCACCTGACCACGCGGCTGGTGGTGTTCCGCTGGCAGGGCAAGACCCAGCGCGGCAACGTCGCGCTACGCGCCGAAGGCATCACCGACACGGTGGAGTACCGCGCGGCGGACGTCCAGAAGCCGTCCGTCGCCAATCCCGAGCGCCCCGGCGTCGTCGGCACCCTGGTCGCCGGCGGCAAGGTGATCCGGCTGCTCGATCCGCAGGCGCTGATCTGGGACAGCTTCGCCGACGTGCTGTTCCGCGAGGCGGCCACGTGACCGCGCGGGATCATGGGGGAGAGGTGCTGGGCGCGGTGCGCAGCCTGCTGCGCGATGCCGCCGGGCTCGACGCGCAGGTGATGAC
>CAZVVC010000204.1:0-7046 GCA_964630425.1 uncultured Bifidobacterium sp.
CAGCGAACCCGGTGCATCGCGGACGGTGAAGTAGCGGAACGCCGCGCGCGCCTGCGCCGTGGTCATATAGTCGAACCGGATGTGGAAGGTGAACCGGTTGATGGCGGCCTCGTCGAGAGCATCGGGCCGGTTGGTCGCGCACAGCACGGGCAAAGGGTGTCCTTCGAGCCATGTGAGCATCTTGTTCACCAGGCTGACTTCCCAGGAGCGATGAGCTCGGTCCCGCCCGGAAAGCAGGGAATCGATCTCATCGAAAAACAGCAGGGCGCCTTCACTTTCCGCCTCACGGAAGGAAGCCGCCACGTGGCGTTCGTTCTCGCCGACATAGGGGCCGAGGATGTCCGAAGCGCGTTTGATCATCAGTTCGATGTCCAACCGGCCGGCCAGATAAGCGGCGAACTCGGTCTTGCCCGTTCCTGGCGGCCCCGACAAGAGAATGGAAACAGGTTGCGCACGGCCGTCCCTGACCAGGATATCCGCCAGCTGTTCCATATCCTGGTCGGCGTTGGCCAAGGCCGGGAGAAAATCCCTGCGTCCGGTCCCGCCACGCCGACCGGGAGCACCAAGACCCAATCCCTCCAAGGCTTCGGCGATGCTCTCGGCCGATCGCCCTGCTATCCGGGTCGCCTGGACGGCTTGTTCGACCAACGACGGGGGCACCCGGAAATCCCGCGCCAGCCGGCGCCGGTGGAGAGGATCGAGGTCAAGGCCATGAGTTCGAGCGAGATTGGCCCATAGGGTTTCCCGCACGGCGGCTGGAGGCAACCCCACCCGCAAGGTGAAGGTGAAACGGCGCAGGAACGCCGGATCGAAGGCCGAGACATCATTGCACGTCCAGATGACGGGCACCGGGTTGGTTTCCAGCATCCTGTGGATGAAGGCGCGGGAACTTCTGTCGGGCCGCCCGAACCTCCCCGGCGGAGAGGTCAGCAGATCCTCCATCTCGTCGAACAGCAGCAACGCGCGAGACCGGACGGCCAGTGCTTTCTGGGCGAACTGCATCAGGCTGATCCGGTCGTCCCGGGACGGCTCCGCGCCATCGACATCCTCGCCGACTGGATACACCGCTGCGCCGACGGCGGCGCCCAGCGCTTTGGCCAGTTCGGTCTTCCCCGTGCCCGGAGGGCCATATAGCAGGACATGGACGCCAGCCTCACGGCCCGCCAGCGTTCCCTCCAAGACCGCACGGATGAAGGCAACTGGCCCAGCCAGATGAGGAAAGTCGTCCAGGAAAAGCTTCGCCGCATGCGGTTTCCCCAGAATCCTGTCGAGGATTTCCTCGATGGGACGGGGCGGCCCGTCGAGAGCGTACACCAGGCAATAGGTAAAGCTCATGTCGAACGGAAAGCTGCTAAACGGACTTTGGGAGACGAGGCCCGTGGCGCAAAGCGCGCCCTCCTGTCCGACCACCCGGAGCAAATCGTGACGCCGGGCATCCAGCGCGGCGGCGATGAGGTCACTCCCCGGGATCGCTTTCACGCCAAGCAGCCCGTCGATCAGTTCCTCGCAATCCTTCTCAACAGCCCGACGGAGCAGCAACTCGAGAAATCTCCGGTCAAGCGGCGGTAGACCGAGATAGTCCCCGAACACCTCGATATTGCGGCCCAGGTCGTCACGATCTTCCGGATGCCGCGCCATGGCTGCCAGGCGCCGCATCAATATCGGGCGCCGCCTGACGATCCGGCTATGGCGGCGACTCTCACGATATCCATGCCCGCCGCCGCGAACAGCGTCGTCATCCTCCGGCGCGAACTCCGCCAGCCATTCGGATGCCGCTTCATCCAGCTTCCGGGAAGCCGGCGTCCGCTTCAGAACATTGTAGAGATAACCGATAACCGTCTGTGATGGGCGGTACTGCCTCATGAGCGCCTCCTAGCCTTGGCACGCGAACCATGCGGCTTGGATGCGTCAATAACGGACGCACTCAAATCGAATGAATGTCGATTTGAAGTTTGCGGGCACGACGCGCATCAGATCGTGTCGCCCAGCGAGAATGGATATACCCGCCCGATTTTGACGCACCAGAGCGGCAAACTGATTGTTCTGAGCAAGGAGGGATCATGCCACGCTTCATATTCACCAAGAGAGGATTGGAAGAGAATCTCGGCAAACGAAAGCTGATCTATGGCCGTTGGGATCGGGCGTTCGGCTGTTGGTTGATCACCGGCGAAGGCGATCCGATCGAACAGGTCGTGCCGGATTGGTTGCATTTTCTTACATCCGATACGGCCTTGCCGAAACGGCAAGAGGAAGCAGATGATATGACAATCAGAATTCCAATAACAGGAGGGGAAAATTGGAGGCCGAAATATATTTCCGGAGATAATAGGTTATTTTCAGATGAAAAAGAGAATTTAAAGTTATATGTGGATAGTTTTCCTATTTCTCTGAAAAATATTCTATCTTCGCAAAGAAAATGGACATGGGCTCTTCTAGATGCGATAAATATTTATGGGCCATTTGAGAATTTTGTGAGGGCCGAACTGATGAATGGCCATGGCGGCTTTCTTCATGCTGCATTCGTAATGTCCGACTACCGCCGGCAGTCCAGGACACGCCGGCGCGAAATCGCGATGCGGATCGCCCACATGAACCGAGCTGAACTGATCTCCTTCTTCACGCGACACACGGGATCGCGCCAGGCCGTGAGAGCAATGGGAAAATTTTCCAATGACGTCATGCTTAAACCACGGCACATCGATAATCTGATGGCGCGGCTTCGCAAGCCTCACTACGCGGCAATGCTGGCTCATGCCCGCCGCATTCACCCTAAGTCAGTTTTAGTTTTGTCAAATCTTCCCGATTTTGCGGCTGTTCCAAACTTGGCATTCTTACTTGAAGATAAGACTGGAGTTGATCATCTTCAACTCCTGGCTAACTGGGTGTCTTGTCTCGCCAGAGAAGATCATGAGGGCCAAAAGGCCGTTAGAGGCAGACTTACCGCAATCAAACGTGGAAGCAATATCTCGGAAAAAATCACCCAATGGGAGAAAGAGATATGGCAACGTGTCCCCTTTCCTCCCCCGCCTGTCTTGCCTCTTTCGCCTCTTTTGGTCCCCCTTACGGAGAGCGCCGCCCTTCAGGCCGAAGGCCGCAGCATGCAGCATTGCTTAGGAAATACACATGCCCATTCTGCTTATAACGGTCATCGTTATTTCTACGCTTGGTTCGGAGAAGAACGAGCAACGGTTGCTTTAGAGTATCTCGATAAAGAATGGATTATCGGAGAGATAAAATTATCAAGTAATAATCCTCCTTCTTATAGAACTGTTAAATAAATAAGGACTGCCTTCGGTAATAAAATAGAATGTATACACTCATCTAGTGGGCGTCAATACCCGCTCCTGCCTGAAGGTCCATCGGAGATATACATCCCCCTTATGCCGTTCTAATTGCCTAATTCGGAATATTCGTCATCAATGACGGATTCCAACGCTTGTCCACTCTTGCTCTTTGATCGGCCCCCTAATCCGGATCGTAAGCCAGATTCGACGCCAGCCAGCGTTCCATGACCTGTACCGGCTCTCCCTTGCGGCGGGCATAGTCTTCCGCCTGGTCGCGGCCGATCTTGCCGATGCCGAAATACTGGCTTTCGGGATGGGACAGATAATAGCCCGACACGGCCGCCGTGGGCAGCATGGCCATGGATTCGGTCAGTACGATCCCGGCGTTCCCGGTGGCGTCCAGCAGGCGGAACAGCTCGGGCTTTTCCGTGTGGTCGGGGCAGGCCGGGTAGCCGGGCGCCGGGCGGATGCCGCGATAGCGTTCCTTGATGAGGTCCTCGTTGGAGAAATCCTCGTCGGGCGCATAGGCCCAGAACTCCTTGCGGACCCGCTGATGCAGCCGCTCGGCGAAGGCCTCGGCGAGGCGGTCGGCCAGGGCCTTCAGCATGATCGAATTGTAGTCGTCGTGCTGGGCCTCGAAGGCCTTCAGGTGCTCGTCGATGCCGATGCCCGCCGTCACGGCGAAGCCGCCGATCCAGTCCGCGACGCCGCTGTCCTTCGGCGCGACGAAGTCGGCGAGGCACATGTCGGCGCGGCCGTCGCGCTTGGCCACCTGCTGGCGCAGGAAATGCACGGTGCTGATCACCTTGGCGCGGCTTTCGTCGGCGTACAGCTCCACGTCGTCGCCCACCGCATTGGCCGGCCAGAAGCCGATCACCGCCCGCGCGGTCAGCCAGCGCTCGCCGACGATCCGCTGCAGCATGGCCCGGGCTTCGGCGAAAAGCTGGGTGGCGGACTCGCCGACCACCGGGTCCTCCAGGATGCGCGGATAGTTGCCTGCCAGCTCCCAGGTGCGGAAGAACGGCGTCCAGTCGATGTACCGGGTCAGTTCCGCGAGATCGTACTCGTCGAAGCTTTTCAGCCCGGTGAGCGCGGGGCGCTCGGGCCGGTGCGCGGTCCAGTCGGCCGGATAGGCGTTGGCGCGCGCCTCGGCGATCGGCACCAGCCGGTCGGCCTTGTTCGAGCCGGCGCGCTTGTCGCGGATCTCCTGGTATTCGCTGGCGACGGTGGCGACGAAATCGCCCTTCAGATTGTCGCTGATCAGGCTGCTGGCGACGCCGACGGCGCGGGAGGCGTCGAGCACGTGCACGGTCGGGCCGCTGTAATTGGGCGCGATCTTCACGGCGGTATGCACGCGCGAGGTGGTCGCGCCGCCGATCAGCAGCGGCATCTCGAAGCCCTGCCGGGTCATCTCCTTGGCCACATGGGCCATTTCTTCCAGCGACGGCGTGATCAGGCCCGAGAGGCCGATGATGTCCACCTTCTCGGCGCGGGCCACTTCCAGGATCTTGGCGCTGGAGACCATGACGCCCAGGTCCAGCACCTCGAAATTGTTGCACTGGAGGACGACGCCGACGATGTTCTTGCCGATGTCGTGCACGTCGCCCTTCACGGTCGCCAGCAGCACCTTGCCCTTGGCGTTCGAGGCGGCGTCCTTCCCGGCCTCGATGAAGGGCAGCAGATAGGCGACCGCCTGCTTCATCACCCGGGCCGACTTCACCACCTGGGGCAGGAACATCTTGCCGGCGCCGAACAGGTCGCCGACCACGTTCATGCCGTCCATCAGCGGCCCCTCGATCACGTCCAGCGGGCGCGTCGCCTCCAGGCGGGCGGCCTCGGTGTCTTCCTCGATCCAGGTATTGATGCCGTTGACCAGCGCATGGGTCAGCCGCGCGCGCACCGGCTGGTCGCGCCAGGACAGGTCGGCCTCGACCTTCCTGCCGCCTTCGCCCTTGTACTTCTCGGCGATCTCCAGCAGCCGCTCGGTGGCGTCGGGGCGGCGGTTGAGGATCACGTCCTCGACCCGCTCGCGCAGCTCCGCCGGGATCTCGTCATAGACGTCGAGCTGGCCGGCGTTGACGATGCCCATGTCCATGCCCGCCGGAATGGCGTGATAGAGGAACACGGAATGCATTGCCCGGCGCACCGGCTCGTTGCCGCGGAACGAGAACGACACGTTGGACAGGCCGCCCGAGATGTGGGCATGGGGCAGGTTGGCCCGGATCAGGCGCGCGGCCTCGAAGAACTCCAGGCAGAAATTGTTGTGCTCCTCGATGCCTGTCGCCACCGCGAAGATGTTGGGGTCGAAGATGATGTCCTCGGCCGGGAAGCCGACCTCGTTCACCAGGATGTCGTAGGAGCGCTTGCATATCTCGAACTTGCGCGCGGCGGTGTCGGCCTGGCCGGTTTCGTCGAACGCCATGACGACCGTGGCCGCGCCGTAGCGGCGGATGCGCCTCGCATAGTCGATGAACGGCGCTTCGCCTTCCTTCAGCGAGATCGAGTTGACGATGGGCTTGCCCTGGACGCAGCGGAGCCCGGCCTCGATCACCGACCATTTGGAGCTGTCGATCATGATCGGCACCCGCGAGATGTCGGGCTCGGAGGCGATCAGGTTGAGGAACGTGGTCATGGCCTGCTCGCCGTCGAGCATGCCCTCGTCCATGTTCACGTCGATGATCTGGGCGCCGTTCTCCACCTGCTGGCGCGCGACCGCGAGCGCGGCGTCGTAGTCGCCCGCGAGGATGAGCTTCTTGAAGGCGGCGGACCCGGTGACGTTGGTCCGCTCGCCGATATTGATGAACTGGGCGGTGGTCATGATGCGGCCGTAAAGGGCTCGAGGCCGGACAAACGCAGGCGGGGTTCGATCGCCGGAACGGGACGCGGCTTCACGTCCGCGACGGCCTCGGCGATGGCGCGGATATGCGGCGGCGTAGTGCCGCAGCAGCCGCCGACGATGTTCAGCAGGCCCGCCTGCGCCCATTCGCGCAGATGGTCCTGCATCATCTCCGGCGTCTCGTCGTACTCGCCCATCTCGTTGGGCAGGCCCGCATTGGGATAGGCGCTGACCCGCGTGTCGGCGACGCGCGACAGGTCGGCGATGTACTGGCGCATCTGGGCCGGGCCCAGCGCGCAGTTGAGGCCGATGCTGAACGGCTTCGAATGGCGCAGCGAATACCAGAACGCCTCGGTGGTCTGGCCCGACAGGGTGCGGCCGGAGGCGTCGGTGATGGTGCCGGAGATCATCACCGGCAGCCTGACGCCGGTCTCCTCGAACACCTCGTCGATGGCGAACAGCGCGGCCTTGGCGTTGAGCGTGTCGAAGATGGTCTCGACCAGGATGATGTCGACGCCGCCCTCGATCAGCGCGGCGACCTCCTCCTTGTAGGCCAGCCGCAGCTCGTCGAAATCCACGTTGCGGAAGCCGGGGCGGTTCACGTCGGGCGACAGGCTGGCGGTGCGGTTGGTGGGGCCGATGGCGCCGGCGACGAAGCGCGGCTTGTCCGGCGTCCTCGCCGTCCAGGCATCGGCGGCGCGCCGGGCGGCGCGGGCGCCCTCCAGGTTCAGCTCGCGCGCCAGCGCCTCCATGCCGTAATCGGCCTGGGCGATGGTGGTCGAGCTGAAGGTGTTGGTCTCGACGATGTCGGCGCCCGCTTCCAGATAGGCGTCGTGGATCGCCTCGACGATGTGGGGCTGGGTGATGTTGATCAGGTCGTTGTTGCCCTTCACGTCGCGCGGCCAGTCCTTGAACCGTTCGCCGCG
>CAZVVC010000205.1:0-7032 GCA_964630425.1 uncultured Bifidobacterium sp.
CTGAGGAGCGGCGAAGCCGCGTCGCGAAGCCTGTCCTGAGCGACGCCGCAGGCGGTGTCGAAGGGGACGGGATGCCGCGCACGAACCTGCCCGGGCTTCGCGACGGCCCTGCGGGCCTCCTCAGCCCTCTCGGATGTGGGGTGGCATTCATGTTCACGCTTCCGGCCCAACGCGAAGATCGCGAACGCCGCCTCCCGCGACAGCCCGAGCGTGTGTGCCAGCGCCGCCAGCGCGCCGTCGACGTTGAGCCGCATGCCTCCGGCCGCCTCGGCCGCGTCTTCTCCTTGCCTTGACGGCCGATCGCCGCGACCATTCGGCTTCCCGTGAGGAGAACGCGCCATGAGCACCAATTTCATCGATGCAGGACCCGACGCCGGCACCGGGAGCACCGTCGTTGCCGCCCTCACCTATCAGTCCAAGGCCTGCGCCCTGCTGGACGCGCCGCTCACCGCCGCGATCATGCGCGGGGTGATGGAGGATTACCGGGCCGGCGGGATCAGCCGCGACCTGCTGGCCGACTGGGAAGGGCGCGATCCCATGGAGAACGTGCTGGGCCTGCGCGTCGTCGGGGCGCTGCACAATCTGGTGCTCACCGGCCAGGCGCCGGACCTTGCCGCCTATTACCCCAACATGGGCGGCCGGTTCCGCGAGGACGGCCTGTGGGAGACGGTCGAGGAGGTGCTGCGCACCCGGCGGCCCGCCATCGACGCCTTCATGCGGAACACCGCCCAGACCAACGAGGTGCGCCGCACCGGCGCGTTGATCGGCGGCTTCCTGATGGTGGCGCGGGAAACCGGGCTGCCGCTGCGCTGCCTGGAAGTGGGCGCGAGCGCCGGTCTCAACCTGCGATGGGACCGCTTCCACTACGATTTCGGCGATGGCGAGAGCTGGGGTGATCCCGGCAGCCCGGTCCTGATCGCCACGAAATGGATCGGCAAGGGACCGGACACCGCCGTGCCGCTGTCCTGCGCCGAGCGCGCCGGCTGCGACGTCAGTCCCATCGACATCACCCGACCCGGCGCGGCCGACCGGCTGAAATCCTATGTCTGGCCCGAGCACACCGAGCGATTCCGGGCGCTGGAGGGCGCGCTGGCGCTGGCCGCCGAACATCCGGTGGCCCTCGACATGGCCGACGCGGGCGACTGGATCGTCCGCAAGCTGGCGGCGCCCGCGCCGGGCATGGCGACCGTGGTCTATCATTCGCTGGCCGCGCAATATTTCAGCCCGGGTACCCGGGCGATCTTCGAGGGCGCGATCCGCCAGGCCGGCGAGAACGCCACGGCCGAGGCGCCGGTGGCCTGGCTGCGGATGGAGATGATCGACGCGCGCAACTATCCCGAGCTGCGGCTCACCGTCTGGCCCGGCGGCCGCGACCGCCGCATCGGCTTCGCCCAGCCGCACGGCGCCCATGTGACCTGGGAGCCCATGTGACCGGGGAGATCGAGCCGTGATCCTCGAAGCCGCGCTGCTCGCCGTCAAGCCGGGCCGCGAGGCCGATTTCGAATCGGCCATGCGGCAGGCCCGGCCGCTGATCGCCGCGTCGCCCGGCTTCGGCGGCATCGAGGTCCGGCGCTGCCTGGAGCGGCCGGGCGGCTATCTGCTGCTGGTGTGGTGGGAGACGCTGGAGGACCATACGCAGGGCTTCCGGGGCTCGGACCGTTACCAGGAATGGCGCGCCCTGCTGCACGATTTCTACGACCCGTTCCCCACGGTCGAGCATTTCGCACCGTCCTTCCTCGATTGAAGCCGTTGCGACCCGCGCCCATGCGTGTTAGACACCGCGCCATGTTTACGCTCAAAACCACCACGACGACCAAAACGACCGCTTCGGCGGGGCGTTTCGTGGTGCGTGCGGGTCAGCCGCTCTCAGCGTAAGCCACGGAAAAGCCCCGGAGGACGGGGCCAGAGGCGTAAGCCGACCCTGTCTCTCCCAACAACCCAGGAAGAGACACATGAGCACCACCGAGATCAACGCACCCGTCCGCACCCTCAGGAGCGCGACCCCCGTCATCGCCATCGTCGGCGCGACCGGCGCCGTCGGCGTCGAGCTGCTGAACTGCCTGGAGGCACGCGGCTTCCCGCTTTCCGGCGTCCGGCTGCTCGCCTCGGCGCGCTCGGCCGGCAGGACCATGACCTTCAAGGGCCGCGAGCTGACCGTCGAGGAGCTGACCGAGGACAGCTTCGAGGGCGTCGACCTCGCCCTGTTCTCGGCGGGCGCGACCATCTCGCGCAAGTTCGCCGCCGCCGCCGTGAAGGCGGGCGCCGTCGTGGTCGACAACTCCTCGGCCTTCCGCATGGACCCGGACGTGCCGCTGGTGGTACCCGAGGTGAACGCCGCCGAGCTGGCGCGTCACAACGGCATCGTCGCCAACCCCAACTGCGTCACCGCCATCACCCTGGTCGCGCTGGCGCCGCTGCACCGCGCCCATCCGATCCGCCGCCTGACCCTCGCCACCTACCAGGCCGCGTCCGGCGCGGGCGCCGCGGCAATGGAGGAGCTGGAGCTGGCGACCGCCGCCGCGCTGAAGGGCGAGAGCTACGAACCCAAGGTACTGCCCCATCCCTATGCCTTCAACCTGTTCAGCCACAACGCCGACGTCGACCCGGAAAGCGGCTACAACGGCGAGGAGACGAAGGTGGTGGCCGAGTCCCGGCGCATCCTCGGCACGCCCGAGCTGCCGGTGGGCATCACCTGCATCCGCGTTCCCGTCCTGCGCGCCCACGCCATGGCGATCTCGGCCGAGTTCGACGAGGTGGTGACGCCGGACGAGGCGCTGAAGCTGCTGAACGGCGCGCCGGGCCTGAAGGTGGTGGACGACCGCGTCCGCAACCATTTCCCCATGCCGTCCGAGGCCTCGGGCCAGGACGACGTGCTCGTCGGCCGCGTCCGCACCGACCTGGGCGATCCTTCGGGCAAGACCCTCGCCCTGTTCGCCGCCGGTGACCAGCTGCTGAAGGGCGCGGCGCTCAACACGGTGCAGATCGCCGAACTGCTGCTGCCGCGCTGATCGCGCGGACGAATCTTGATGGCGTCGGCCGCGTGGGGTGCTAGTTCATACTCCACCAGGCCAACGCCCCAGGAGACGCCCTTGTCCGTCCGTCCGCTCGCCGCGATCCTCGTCCTTGCCCTTGCCGTCACCGCCTGCTCGTCCAAGCCGTCGCCGCGCGGTCGGCTGCCGCAGGATCGCAACGCCGTCGACCGGATCAGCAACGCCTATGTGCGCGCCGTCGAGCTGCAAGGCCAGGGCGATTGCGAGAAGGCGGGCAAGCTGCTCTACCGGGTCGCCATGCAGGGCGCCGGCTACGAGGATGCCCAGCGCCGGCTGGGCGAATGCAACATCGCCCTGTCGAAGGGCGACCGCACCAAATACATGGACGGCATCGTCTGGCTGCGCCGCGCCGCCGAGGCCGGCTGGCCCGAGGCGCAGGCCGCGCTTGCCTATGAATACGCGACCGGCCCCATGACCGACCCGGCCGACGCCGCCAAGTGGCTGACCCTCTATGACGGCAACCCCAGGACCAAGCGCCTGGGCTTCACGCCCTATCCCGCCGACCGGCTGGCGCGCATCCGCGCGAGGATCACGCCCGAACAACTCGCCGAGGGCCAGGCCGCGGCCGCCAGCTTCGTGCCCGTGGTCTGGGCGCCGCCCGCCGCCGCCAAGCGCGACGCCGCCGAGGATCTGCGCGATGGCGCGGGAACCGATCCCGCCAAAAGCGGCCCCGGCCCCCACCGCGGCGACGACGGGGACCGCCCCATCGGCGGTGAATTCCCCCAGCCGGGACAGTAGGGCCAGGCCCCTCCCCCAGCCGTCATTCCGGCGGCTGGACGCGCGGAGGGCTTACCGGAACACCGGCGCCCGCTTGTTGAGGAACGCGTCCACCGCTTCCTTGTGCTCGGCCGAGGCGTAGCATTCCTTCAGCATCTCGCCCTCGCGGCGCTGCACGGCATAGAGGTCGGACGCCGGCCCGTGGTCGCGCAGCAGGCCCTTGACGAGGCGGAGCTGGCGGTCCGGATTGGCCGCGATCTCGCGGCCCAGCGCCTTGGCCTTGTTCAGCAGTTCGCCCGCCGGCACCACGTGATCGGCGAGGCGGATGCGGCCGGCTTCCCTGGCGTCGATCAGCCGCGCGGTCAGGCACAGCTCGTTGGCCGTGCCGAAGCCCACCCGGCGCTCGAGGAAATGGGACGAGCCCAGCTCCGGCACCAGGCCCATCTTGACGAAGAACATGCCGAACTTGGCCTCCTCGGACGCGATGATCACGTCGAAGGGCAGGATCATGGTGGCGCCCACGCCCACCGAGGCGCCGTTCACGGCGGCGATCAGCGGCTTGGAGCGGCGGCACAGATCGGCCCAGTCGGTGCCGCCCGGCATGCCGGTCTCGTCTTCCTGCTTGTCGCCCGCGCCGTCGATCCGCGCCTTGAACGCCTGCTCGATGTCGGCGCCGGCGCAGAAGCCCTTGCCCGCGCCGGTCAGCACGATGGCGCCGATGGCGGGATCGGCGTTGGCCTTCTCGAACGCATCGACCAGCTCGCGCGACATCACCCGCGTCCAGGCGTTGCGGCGCTCCGGCCGGTTCAGCGTGACCACGACCACCGGGCCGTCGGTTTCATAGAGAATGGTTTCGTAGGACATCGTTCACCCCTGCTGGTTCAGGCCGCCGACATTAGGGGGCGGCGATCGTCCGATGCAAGCCCTACCCCTCGCCGCGTCCATCAGGATAGAGTGTCCCCGGCGCAAGGGTCCGGCGAAGGATCGCAGGCCGCGAGGGGGACGCACCATGTCATCGGACGCGCACGCGCTGCGGCGCTCATCGGCCATCCTGGCGCGGCTCGACCGCCTGCCCGGCACGGCGCATGTCTGGAAGCTGATCGGCCTTCTTTCCCTCGGCGGCATGTTCGAGTTCTACGACCTGTTCATGACCGCCTACGTCATGCCGGGCATGGTGAAGGCCGGGCTGTTCGCCGACGTGAAGGTGGCCATCTTCACCGGCCCCGCCCTGTTCGTCGCCTCCACCTTCGCCGGCCTGTTCATCGGCACCTTCCTGTTCGGCTACGTGGCCGACCGGTTCGGCCGGCGGACCGTGTTCACCTGGTCCATGCTCTGGTACAGCGCCGCGACCCTCGTCATGGCGTTCCAGGACACCGGCTCCGGCATCTGCCTGTGGCGGCTGATCGCCGGCATCGGCATCGGCATCGAGCTGGTCACCATCGACACCTACATCTCGGAACTGGCGCCCAAATCCGTCCGCGGCCGGGCCTTCGCCTTCAACCATGTGGTGCAGTTCACCGTCGTGCCGCTGGTCGCCTTCATCTCGTGGCTGCTGGTACCCCTGTCGCCGCTGGGCCTCGACGGCTGGCGCTGGGTGGCGATCATCGGATCGGCCGGCGCCGTCATCGTCTGGTTCATCCGCCGCGCCGTGCCGGAAAGCCCCCGATGGCTGATCAACCAGGGCCGGCTGGACGAGGCCGAGGCCGTCACCGTCGCCATCGAGGCGCGGGTCGCCGCCGACCTGAAGGGCGAGGCGCTGCCCGCGCCCGCCGCCCATTCGGTCGAGAAGGTCGAGCCCAGGGGTCACCTCAGGGAGATATTCGAGCCCCGCTACCGCAGCCGCACGGTCATGCTGATGGTGTTCCAGTTCTTCCAGACCGTCGGCTTCTACGGCTTCTCGTCATGGGTGCCGACGCTGATCGCCCAGCAGACCGGGATCGATGTGGGCGACAGCCTGCTCTATGCCTTCATCATCGCCATCGCCGCCCCGTTCGGCCCGCTGCTCGCCATCGTCTTCGCCGACAGGATCGAGCGCAAATGGCAGATCGTCGGCTCGGCCTCGTCCGTCGCCGTCTTCGGGCTGCTGTTCTCCATGCAGGGCAGCATGGGGCTGCTGATCCTGTGCGGCGTGCTGATCACCCTGTCGAAGAACATCATGTCCTATGCCTTCCACGGCTATCAGGCCGAGCTGTACCCGACCCGCATCCGCGCCCGCGCGGTCGGCTTCACCTATTCGCTCAGCCGGCTCAGCACCATCTTCGTCAGCTTCATGATCGGCTTCATGCTCCACAGGGGCGGCACCGCCGCCGTGTTCGGCCTGATCGCCTTCGCCATGCTCATGGTGGTCCTGTCCATCGGCATCTGGGGCCCGCGCACCCGCAAGCTCGAGCTGGAGCAGATTTCCCAATAAGGCCCGGTCCCTGCCGCGCGGCACGGCAGGAACGGCGGAGCGGAAGACCTAAGCCGCGTCCAGCGGCTGCGCCCTCGTCAGCCTGCGATAGTCGGGATGGCTCGGGCCGGTCATGCCGATCTGGTTCAGCATCCCCATGTCGCCGTCCATGGCGATCTCGGCCAGCGGCGCGCCGCTGACCAGGATGTGCTTGCGGGCGATGATCCCCCATTTGCCGCGGCGCTTGAGCACCCGGTCCTTGTAGAAGCCGAAGAAGATCGAATAGGGCGCCTTGTCCGCCGGCGCCTCGTTCGGCAGCGACAGGCTGAGATTGTAGCTCTCGACCTCGGCCTCGTCGCCGTTCAGGTCGATCTTGAGCTGGCTGGTGAAGTGCCAGCGGCGGCCCACGCCGTGCTCGACCTCCATCAGCCGCGGCTTGAAGTCCTTGCCGCTGCCCTTGAAGAAGCCGTAGTCGATCTCGGCGTCGTCATAGAACACGGTGTCGAGCATGGCGTCGTCGAGCCAGTCCAGCGCCCGCGAGTACCGCGCCAGCAGGTCCTCGATGGCCCGGAGATCCTTGTGCCGCCCCAGCTCCTGCTCCACCGCCGCCAGCCGCGCCAGCACGTCGCCCAGATCACTCATGTCATGCTCCCCTGTTGAACGGAAAGCTTAGGGGCGATGCACGGCAGGCGCAACTTGACGCCCGCGCGCGCCCGGACGACCATGCCGTCATTCAGGACGGGACAATGGCCAAGTCGTTCAAGACCTCCCTCAAGCCGCCTTTTCTCCGGCGCGTCAGCGGCCCCAGGCCCGCGCCCGCCCAGCGGCGCGACTATCCGTTCAGCATCCCGTTCCTGAAGCACGGCCTGGACCTGA
>CAZVVC010000206.1:0-6993 GCA_964630425.1 uncultured Bifidobacterium sp.
CGTGACGAGGAAATAGTCGTCGCCGTCGCGCCGGATGACGGTCGAGAACAGCTTGACCATGCGTTTGCGGCCGATGGGCGAGCCCATGTAGTACCAGGTGCCGTCGCGGGCGATCCGCATGTCGATATCGCCGCAGAAATCCGGGTTCCACTTGTCCACGGGCGGCAACTTCTTGCCCTGGAGCCGCGACATGATCTCCGCCAGGTTGGGCGTGCCCTGGCCGTTCGGGGACCCGCTCACGGCGCCGCCTCCCGGCAATCGGCCGGTGCGTCCGGTTCCGTCCCCTGGAGGACGGGCTTCTCGATCAGACCCTCCAGCCCGGCGGCCGCGCCTTCGACAAGCTCGCGGATCAGCACCCGGTTGGGATCGACCGGACCGGGCAGACGCAGGCCCTCGGCGCCCTCGCGCGTGAAGCCGACGCGGCTGTAATAGGGCAGGTCGCCGACCAGGATGACGATGCGATAGCCGGCCTGCCGGGCCTTCTGGAGTCCGACCCGCATCAGCCCCATGCCGATTCCCCGGCCCGCATAGGCCGGCTCGACCGCCAGCGGGCCGAGCAGGATGGCCGGCACGGAAGGTCCGTCCGACCGGAGCGGGCGCACCTGGATGGGCCAGAACTGCAAGCTGCCGCGCAGCGCCTTGTTGTCGAAGGCGACGAAGCCCAGTTCGGTCAGCGGCGCCACGCCTTCCCGGAGGCGATAGACGGTCTTCTTGTGCCGGTCCGGTCCGAACGCCCTGTCGAGCAGGCCTTCGACGGCGGCGGGGTCGGCCTCATGGGAGGGTCTGATCCTGATCATGAGGCGCCAATATACAGCAAATCGCCGCAACCCAAAGGAAACGACACATCCCCGTCGCAAACGCGAAGCGGCCCGCCTTTCGGCGGGCCGCTCCAGAACCCGGAAGGATTCCGATCGGCTTACCAGTCGACCTGGAAGCGGGCGACGAAGCTGTCGACCGAGTTCTTGCCGGCCTTGGGATGGCCCACCGGATATACGTCGCCGATGTTGTCCCACGCGTTCTTGATCTGCGCATGCGCGTAGTTGAACTTCATCATGACGTGGCGGTTCAGGTGCCAGTTGACGCCCAGGATGTAGGTGAGCTGGGTGCCGCCGCAGATGCCCGACGCCGCGGTGACGCAGCCGCCCGAGCCGAACGAGTCGTTCAGGTCGAGATAGTCGACGCGGGCGGTGATCGCCCAGGCGCCCCAGCCGCCGTCGAACACGGGGTTGTTGACCTTCTTGATGCGGTCCCAGCCGCCTTCGTCGTAGCCGCGCTGCTCGCCGGTGATGTACCAGCCCACGCCGAAATAGCCGCCCTGGAAGGTGGCGCTGTTCTCGGGGAAGCCGGTCAGCCCGCGGACCTTCAGCCACGACCATTCGGACTCGGCCCAGAACGGACCGAACACGCCGGCCAGTTCGACGCCCACGAACAGGTCGCTGGTGGCGTCGAGCGTGTTGGTGTCGACATAGCGGATGCCCGACAGGTGCGAATGCGGCCGCTGGCGGTACCGGCTTTCCATCAGGTTGATGTCGTTCTTCAGGTTGCGATAGAGCACCGAGGCGCCGACATGGATCAGCGCGTCCTCGCCGATCTTCGGATAGGCCGCGATACGCGCGCCCATCGCATAGCCTTCGTCGTTGAAGTTCTCGTCCGGCGAGCCCAGGACGGCGCCGGTGAAGGCGGCGTCGACGCGCATCCAGTCGCCGACCCAGCCGGCCTGGATGCCCAGGCGGCGCTCGAAGTTGAAGGCGTCGGTGAAGCCGCCGCGCTCGACCAGCGAGGTGTGGCGCGAGGAGGTCAGCTCTTCCAGCGAGTTCGGAGTCTTGGCGTTACCCACCAGGATGTAGAAGGGCTTCCAGCCGGCGTATTCCAGATAGGCGTCGGTGATGTCCACCTCGTTGGTGGCGAAGTCGATCTCGAACTTGTACTTCACGTCCTTCCAGGCCTTGCCCTCGATGCCCAGGCGGGCGGCGCGGAATTCGGTGGCGGTGCGGTCCTGCTTCTTGGCGCTGTCGTTGACGGTGCCGAAATCAGCCAGCAGGCGGCCACGCACGTGCATCTCGAACTTGCCGTCGGCGCTCTGGAAGGTCGGGCTCGGGCCCCATTTGAACTTGGCGTCGCCGCCGGCGTTCTTCTGCGCGGCCGCGGCCTTGGTGTCGGCGGCATCGGCCTTGATGGTGGCCGTCTGGACCTGCTCGTTCAGGCTCTCGACCTTGGCGTTGAGGTCCTGGATCATCCGCAGCAACTGTTCGGTGGACTGGGCCTGCGCCGTGCCGGCGAAGGCGGTCGATCCCACCGCGACAAATCCGGCTGTCATGAGCGCCTTCGCGCGTTTCCCGGTTGGCATCGCTAACCTGCTCCCTTGAGGAATTGAACGGGAACGCGGCGGCGTGAGGATATCGGCTGTTTTGCCCGCCGCATTCTGTGACGCGTCCTCTTTAGGGACGGGCAATTGCGGTTCGGTGACGCTTAGTTGACCGTTTCGTGACAGGCCCGGCGGGTGTTGCCGCAGTGCAACACCGGACGGAGGGCAAGGGTTGCTTGCCCTCCGTCCGGTTGCGGATGAACTACTTGCTCGCCGGCGGCGCGCCGTCGCGCAGGAGCTTGTAGACGAGGCTGTCGTTGAGCGCCTGATAGGAGGCGTCGACGATGTTGGGCGACACGCCCACCGTGAACCAGCGGTTGCCCTTCGAGTCGCCGCTCTCGATCAGCACGCGTGTGGTCGCCTCGGTGCCGCGGGTGTTGAGGATGCGGACCTTGTAGTCCACCAGCCGCAGGTCCTCGATATAGGAGGAATAACGGCCCAGATCCTTGCGCAGCGCCTGATCGAGGGCGTTGACCGGGCCGTTGCCCTCGCCCGCCGAGATCAGGTTCTCGCCGTCCACCGACAGCTTCACCGTCGCCTCGGCCACGGTGACCAGCTCGCCCACCGCGTTGTGGCGGCGCTCGACCAGCACCCGGTAGCTCTGGGTGTCGAAGAAGCGGGGAAGCTGGCCCAGCGCGCGGCGGGCGAGCAGCTCGAAGCTGGCCTCGGCCCCGTCATAGGACAGGCCTTGCGCCTCGGCCTCCTTCACCTCGTCGAGCAGGCGGCCTATGCCGGGGTGGTTCTTCGGCACGTTGATGCCGACCTCTTCCAGCCGCTGGATGATGTTGGAGCGTCCCGCCTGGTTCGACACCAGGATCTTGCGCGCGTTGCCGACGGATTCCGGCGGCACGTGCTCGTAGGTCTGCGGCTCCTTCATCACCGCCGAGGCGTGCAGCCCGCCCTTGTGGGCGAAGGCGTTCTCGCCCACATAGGCCTGGTGCCGGTTGGGCGTGCGGTTCAGCACCTCGTCCAGCATCAGCGACACGTGCCGCAGCTTGCGCAGGTTTGCCTGCGGGATGCCGGTCTCGAACCGCTCGGCGAATTCGGGCTTCAGCATCAGCGTCGGGATCAGCGACGTCATGTTGGCGTTGCCGCAGCGCTCGCCCAGCCCGTTGATGGTGCCCTGGAGCTGGCGCACGCCGGCGAGGACGGCCGCCAGCGTGTTGGCGACCGCGTGCTCGGTGTCGTTGTGGGTGTGGATGCCCAGCCGGTCGCCGGGGATCTCCTTCACCACCTCGGCGACGATGCGCGACACTTCATGCGGCAGGGTGCCGCCATTGGTGTCGCACAGCACGATCCAGCGCGCGCCCGCCTCGGCGGCGGCGTGGAGGCACTGCATGGCATAGGCCGGATTGGCCTTGAAGCCGTCGAAGAAGTGCTCGGCGTCGAGCATGGGCTCGCGTCCGCGCCGTTTGATCTCGGCGATGGACGAGCCGATGATCGCCACGTTCTCCTCACGCGGGATGCCCAGCGCCACGTCGACCTGATAGTCCCAGCTCTTACCGACGATGCACACGGCCGGCGCCGTGGTGTTCAGCAGCGCCGACAGGCCGGGATCGTTGGCGGCGCTCTGGCCCGGCCGCTGGGTCATGCCGAAGGCGGTGAAGACGGCGTGCTTCAGCGCGGGCGGGGCGGCGAAGAAGTCGGTGTCGGTCGGGTTCGCGCCCGGCCAGCCGCCCTCGATATAGTCCAGCCCCAGCGCGTCCAGCTCGGCGGCGATGCGCTGCTTGTCGTGCACGGAAAAGTCGACGCCCTGGGTCTGGGCGCCGTCACGCAGTGTGGTGTCGAATAAATAAAGCCTCTCTCGGGCCATCGTAGATTCTTTCTTGTCCCCGTGTGCTTCGCGACGGCCCTTCGGGCCTCCTCAGCACGGACGGCATAGTACATGACCGTCCTTGAAACCGACTGCCCCGAGGAGCCGCGCGGCGGCGTCCCAAAGGGCCTCCTGGACCAGAAATCTATCCCCGCCGCCAAGTGGTCCCTTGCGGGCCATCCTCAAGGATAATGCCCTGCGCGGCAAGGGTGCCCCTAATTCGGTCGGCCTCGGCGAAGTCCTTGGCCTGGCGCGCGGCGATGCGGTCGGCGATGAGCTGCTCGATCTCGGCCTCGGTGGGGCCGTCGCCGGCGGCGTCGCGGCGCTTCAGCCAGTCGTCCGGGTCGCTGTCGAACAGGCCCAGCATCCGGCCGCCCGCGAGCAGCAGGGCCTTGTACTTGCCGCGCGTCGGGTCGTTCTTCGCCTTGTTGGCCCTGGTGGCCAGCTCGTGCAGCGCGGCGAGCGCCAGCGGCGTGTTGAGGTCGTCGAGCAGCGGCGCCAGCACGCTCTCGGGCACGTCGGCCTCCTCGGTCTCGATATGCTCGAACGCCTTCAGCGTGCGGTACAGCCGGTCGAGGCTCTCGCGCGCCTGGGTCATGCCGGCCTTCGTCCAGTCGATGGGCTGGCGGTAATGGGTCGACAGCATGGTGTAGCGCAGCACCTCGCCCGGCCAGTCGGCCAGCAGGTCGCGCACGGTGAAGAAATTGCCCAGCGACTTGGACATCTTCTCGCCTTCCACCATCAGGAAGCCGTTGTGCATCCAGTAGCGCGCATGCGGCTCGCCGTGATGGGCGCAGGCGCTCTGGGCGATCTCGTTCTCGTGGTGCGGGAAGATCAGGTCGATGCCGCCGCCGTGGATGTCGAACACCTCGCCGAGATGGGCCTCGCCCATGGCCGAGCATTCGATATGCCAGCCTGGACGGCCGCGTCCCCACGGGCTGTCCCAGCCCGGCAGGTCCGGCGTCGACGGCTTCCACAGCACGAAGTCGGCCGGGTCCTTCTTGTAGGGTGCCACCTCGACGCGGGCGCCCGCGATCATCTCGTCCATGGAGCGGCCGGAAAGCTGGCCGTAGCTGGGATCGCTGGCGACGGCGAACAGCACGTGGCCTTCCGCCTCGTAGGCGTGGCCGCGCGCGATCAGCGTCTCGGTCATGGCGATCATCTGGGCGATATGCTCGGTCGCCCGCGGCTCGATGGTCGGCCGCAGCGCCCCCAGCGCGTCCATGTCCTCGTGATAGGCCGCGACGGTGCGCTCGGTGATGGCGCGGATGTCCTCACCCGATTCCCGGGCGCGCGCGTTGATCTTGTCGTCCACGTCGGTGATGTTGCGGACATAGGTGACCGCGTCCGCGCCATAGAGGTCGCGCAGCACGCGGAACAGCGTGTCGAACACCACCACCGGGCGCGCATTGCCGATATGGGCGAAGTCATAGACCGTCGGGCCGCAGACGTAGAGCCGCACATTGCTCTCGTCGATCGGCTCGAAGCGCTGCTTTTCCCGGGTCAGGGAATTGTAGATCGTCAGGTCCATGATTTTCGCCGCATGTCAGGACGAGGGGCTATAGCGCACGGAGCGGGTGGCGGCAAGTAAATGGGCGGTCCATGCGGTGGATAGGCCGCCCCTCACCCTGCCCTCTCCCAGAGGGAGAGGGTTCTATCGAGCGCGCTGTCGATTCCCTCTCCCTCTGGGAGAGGGTTAGGGTGAGGGACTGCGGCGCCGCTTCACCGGCTTTCGGCCAGCAACCGCTCCCGCACCCGCTTGGGGCCGATCAGCGGCAGCAGCGCCTTCATCTCCGGGCCCTGCTCGCGGCCGGTCAGGGCGAGGCGGAGCGGGTGGAACAGGTCGCGGCCCTTCCGGCCGGTCGCCTGCTTCACCGCCGCGGTCCATTCGCCCCAGGACTCCGCGCCCCAGGGCAGCGGCGGCAGCAAGTCGGCGGCCTGCTTCAGGAAATCGGCGTCCTCGATCACCGGCGCGATGGCGCCTTCGACGATCTCCTTCCAATCGAGCGCGTCGGCCACACGGGTCAGGTTGGGCCGCACCGCTTCCCACAGATCCTCGCCGACGCCGGGAAGGCGCGCCGCCACGCTGGTGTAGTGGAGCTGGTGGACGATGCGGGCGTTCAGCAGTTCCAGCTCGTGCGGATCGAAGCGGGCCGCGGAGCGTCCGAACCTGGCCAGGTCGAAGCCGTAGACCAGCGGCGCCAGGTCGGTGAAGGGCTCGACGGGATCGGAGGTGCCGATGCGCGCCAGCAGGCTGTTGACGGCCATGGGCTCCAGCCCCTGCGCGCGCAGGTCGCGGATGGCCAGCGAGCCGGTGCGCTTCGACAGGCCCTCGCCGCCCGCGCCGGTCAGCAGCGCGAAATGGGCGAAGCGCGGCGGCGTGCCGCCCAGCGCCTCGAACAGCTCGATCTGCACGGCGGTGTTGGTGACGTGATCCTCGCCCCGGAACACGTGGGTGACGTGGTGGTCGATGTCGTCGACGCAGGACGGCAGGGTGTAGAGCAGGCTGCCGTCCTCGCGCACCAGCACGGGATCGGACAGGGTGGCGGTGTCGAAGGTCACCGCGCCGCGCACGCCGTCCTGCCAGGTCACCGGCTTCTGGTTCAGCCTGAAGCGCCAGTGGGGCCGGCGGCCCTCCGCCTCGTAGGCGTCCTTCCGCGCCTGGGTCAGCGACAGCGCGCCGCGCTCGTAGACCGGCGGGCGGCCCATGGACAGCAGCACCTTGCGGCGCAGCTCCAGCTCGTGCTCGGTCTCGTAGCACGGATAGAGCCGGCCGCCGTCCTTCAGCCGGGCGACGGCGGCGTCATAGGCTTCC
>CAZVVC010000207.1:0-6960 GCA_964630425.1 uncultured Bifidobacterium sp.
GGACGGCACGCTGGTCGACAACCGGGCCTTCGTCGTCGAGTCGCAGCGGCGGACGTTCTTCGCCCACGGCCTCGCGCCGCCGGACGAGGTGGGCGGCCTGTCCGTGATCGGCCTGTCGGCCCATGAATGGATGGAACGGCTCGCCGGCCCTGCCGCGCCCGTCGACGCCCTGGTGAACACCTATCGCCGGATCGTGAGCGTGCTGCGCAACGACCCGCAATATGGCGAGGCGCTGTTCCCCGGCATCGCCGCGCTGCTCGCCGACCTGTCCGCCCGTGACGGCGTGGCGTTGGGCCTCGCCACCGGGCACCGCATGGCGGGGCTTGCCGCGCTGGTCAGCGTGTTCGGCTGGCACGGCCTGTTCCACACCGTCCAGACGCCCGACAGCGCGCCGGGCAAGCCCCATCCGGGCATGATCCTCAACGCCCTGGCGGCCACCAGCGCGGCGCCGGCCGACGCCGTGATGATCGGCGACAGCATCCACGACATGGCGATGGCCCGCGCCGCCGGCGTGGCGGCCATCGGCGCCGCCTGGGGGTTCAACCCGCCCGGCGCGCTGCGCGAGGCAGGCGCGGACGCGGTGGCCGGCTCGGTGGACGAGCTGCGTCACCTACTCGACATGGGGCTGCTGGCATGAAGGACGACGGCACGCTGGGATTCTATGCCGGCGAGGCAGGTACCCCTCCAGCCGTCATACCGCCGAAGGGCGGTATCCAGGCTGGGCGGTTCGCGCGCCCTCCTCAACCGCCTGGTCTGGGTTGCATGGTCTGGATCCCGCTCTTCAGCGGGGTGACGAACGAGGTGGGTCATCCCGTTCTTATCAATTTATCGCAATAGGGATTGCCAAACATCATTGATCCTGCTTTAACTCAATCCCGTCAATATCTTATACCCTTTGGCTCCCGATGCACGTCGTTGCCTATTACCGTCGCAAGGAGACGGCGAAGGCCGGTTTTCCCGGTCTCGACGCGCAGCGTGACGCCGTGCTGCGCAAGCTTTCGGCGGAACCCGCACATGCGTTCGTCGAGATCGAGGGTAGGCGCCGGGGCGCGCGGCCGGCGCTGGCGCAGGCGCTCGCGGCGTGCCGCGAGGCGCGGGCGATGCTCGTCGTCGCGACCATGGACGGGCTCAGCCGCGACCGGCAGTTCCTGCGCGCCCTCGCCGACGGCGGCGTCATGGTCGGCTTCTGCGACTTCCCCGTGCCGGACGGCGCCGGCGGCCGCTTCATGCTGCAGATGATGGCGCAGGTGGCCGAGATGGAATCGGGGCTGGCCAGCCGGCGGACCCGGGAGGCCCACCGCGCCCGCATCGAGCGGCTGGGGCCGTGGGACCGCAACGCCCGGCATCATCTGGTCCCCGGCGCCGGCCAGGCCGCCGCCGCACAGGCGGCGAAGGCGCGGGCGGACGCGCGCGCCGCGCCGGTTCTCCGTATCCTGCGGCCCTTGGCCGAACGGGGCGCGACGCTCGCCGCCATGGCTGCCGCGCTCGAGGCGCAGGGCGTGCCGACGCCGCGCGGCGGGCGCTGGACGCCCACGGCGGTCAGGCGCGTGCTGGCGCGGGGCGGGAGGTGAGACCCGATCTCCCCGGACGCGGAATTTGCCTGGATGCGGCCGGCGGTTGGGCTAAGGTTGATCCGGTTTTGGGGAGGAGAAACGCATGAGACCGCTGGCGCTGCACCAGATCACCGCGATGGAGGCGTCGCCGCCCGAGCTGCTGTCCATCGCCGCCGAGACGGGCTGCCGGCATGCCTGCGTGTTCGTCCACCTGCCCACGCCGGGCGTGCCCTTCCCGGCGGTCACCGGGGACATGGTGCCCGCCATGCGCGCCCGGATGGAGGCGACCGGCGTCACCGTCTCCAACATCGAATATTTCCCGCTGACCGCCGAGGTGGACCTGGACGCCTTCCTTCCCGCGCTCGACCTGGGCGCCGCGCTGGGGGCGCACCGGCTGGTGACCCATATCCACGATCCGGACGACGCCCGCGCCGCCGCCAACCTCGCCCGGCTGTCGGCGCTCGCCGCCGAGCGCAACCTCGGGGTCGGGCTGGAATTCATGGGGCTGACGCCCGCCTGCGACACGCTCGCCCGCGCGGTGCGTTTCATCGACCTGGCGGGCAGGCCGGCCAATGCGGGCATCGCCATCGACTGCCTGCACCTGGTGCGCACCGGCGGCACGGCCGCCGAGGTGGCCGCCGTGCCGGCGGACTATTTCAGCTACGCCCAGCTCTGCGACGGACCCGACCTGTCGGTGCGGGGCGACTATCTGGCCGAGGCCATGAACCGCATGGTGCCGGGCGAGGGCGTGTTCCCCATCGCCGCGATCCTCGACGCCATGCCCGCCGCCACCGCCGTCGACGTGGAGGTGCCCTCGCTCACCGGCCAGCAGCAGGGCATCCCGGCGCTGGACCGCGCCCGCCGGGCGGTCGACGCGGGCCGCAAGCTGCTGGAGGCGGCGCGGCCGACGCGGTAGAACGCCGGCAAAGGCATTTGAATTATTCCTATAAGGGAATATATTCCGCATGAGTTGGGATATCGAGGTAACCGATGAATGCGCCTTGTGGCTCCAGGGTTTGTCCGAAGCGGACTGGGACGCGGTCGATTTCTCGGTGGACCTCCTGGCCGGACAGGGGCCGTTGCTGGACTATCCCCACAGCTCGAAGATCAATGGCTCGCGTCACGCCCATATGCGGGAACTCAGGGTCCAGTCCGGCGGCAGGCCGCTTCGGGTTTTCTATGCGTTCGATCCGCGTCGCAGCGCAATCCTGTTGATCGGCGGCGACAAGAGCGGGGACAAACGCTTCTACGATCGGACGATCCCGATCGCCGATGATCTGTACGACGTTTATCTCGACGAGATTCGCGGGGAAGGACTGATTCCATGACCGGACGCCGGCCATACGCGGAACTGAAGAAGGATTGGGACGATGCCCGGCTGGCACGCAATCGTCAGCGCAAGGCCGAACTGGCCACGGAATACGCAACGCTGGAACAGCTCCGCGTCGCATTGGGGCTGAGCCAGGAAGAACTGGCCCGCCGGCTCGAGGTCCAGCAGCCTGCTATATCCAGGCTGACCAAACGCAGCGACATGCGTATCAGCACGCTCCGCGACCTGATCGCCGCGATGGGAGGCGAGCTGCGCCTGACCGCGAGTTTCGCCGACAAGACCGTTGAATTGGCCAATCTGGACTGACGATGGCGCGCCATACGGTGTGGCGATGACGGCAGGGCCGGCGCCGCGATTCACGCCGCGCCGGCCCTCGCGTTTCAGGCGGTGTCAGCGGCCGATATAGATGCCGAAGCCGGGCTGGGAATAGCCGATCCCGTAGCCGTAGCCATAGCCGCCGTAATAGACGGGCGGCGGCGGGGGCGGAGCGTAATAGTAGCCGCTGTAATAGGGCCGCACATAGGGGCGGTGATGGTAGCCGCCATGGTACGGCCGGTAGTGCCGATGGTGGTTGTATCCGTGGTGGTGGCCGTGATTGTAGTGATGGCCGCCATGATAGCGATGTCCGTGGTTATGGTAGTCGCGGGCGCTGGCCTGGCCGGCGATACCGAAAGCCAGGGCGGCCGAGGCCAGCAGGGTCAGAATGGTCTTGCGCATGTCCTGCTCCTTCCGGAGAGCATTGCCGACTCCGGCGATGCTCATGGGCCGATCCTAGCCGCGCGCAGGTGAATGCATCCTGAACGTTACCGCCGGTTGCATCCCGGATTTCCGGGGGCGTGGACGGCGTTGCGGAAGGGTCGCGGCAGGATGGACGGCAGGCGCGGCGCCCGTGGACGCCGCGCCGCTTCCGCCGTGTCAGCGGCCGTGGAAGTAGATGCCGAAGCCGGGCTGCTGGTAGTAGCCGTAATAGGGCGCCGGCGGGGCATGGTATCGGCCGTAATGGGGCCGGTGGTACTGCCGCCAATGCTTCCTGTAGTGGTGGTGCTGCTTCTTGTAGTGGCGGTGATGCTTCCAGTGGCCTTGATGATGGTGGTGATGGCCGTAATGCCGCTCGTAGTGGCGGTGGTTATGGTGGTCGCGGCCTTGGGCCGAGGCCTGGCCGGCGATCCCGAAGGCAAGGGCGGCCGAGGCCAGCAGTGTCAAAACAGTCTTGCGCATTGTCCTGCTCCTTTCGGAGAATCACCGCCGTTTCCGGCGATGTTCATGGGCGCCACACTACCGGCGTGCAGGTGAACACGGCCTGAATGTTACCGTAAGTTGTATGTGCGGTGTCCGCCCGGTGGCGCGGTCCCCGCTTCCGGCGCCGCGAGGCCATTGCACTCCCGCTTCGTGCCGGTAAAGATGGCTCCCGGATTGCTCATGCCTGTGGGGGCGCATGACCGCTCATATCAGCACCGTCGCGTTCTTCGGCATCGAGGCGAGGATGGTCGACGTGCAGGTGCAGATGACGGGCGGCGTCGTCCAGTTCGCGGTGGTCGGCCTTCCCGACAAGATGGTGGCCGAAAGCCGCGAGCGGGTGCGCGGGGCGCTGTCGGCCATCGGCCTGGCGCTGCCGCCCAAGCGGATCACCGTCAACCTGGCGCCCGCCGACCTGCCCAAGGAGGGCAGCCATTTCGACCTGCCCATCGCGCTGGGCATGATGGTCGCCATGGGCGTGCTGCCCGGCGACGTGGCCGACCGCTACTGCGTGGTCGGCGAGCTGGGGCTCGACGGCTCCATCTCCGCCGTCTCGGGCGTGCTGCTGGCGGCGATCCGCGCGGGCGAGGAGGGGCTGGGGCTGATCTGCCCGGCGGCCTGCGGGTCCGAGGCCGCCTGGGCGGGCTCGGCCGAGGTGGTCGCCGCGCCCGATCTCATCGCCCTGGTCAACCACCTGAAGGGCACGCAGGTCCTCGCCGCGCCCGAGCCGCGCCTCGCCGAGGCGCCGGCCGGCGGGCCGGACCTGCGCGACATCAAGGGGCAGGAGGCGGCCAAGCGCACGCTCGAGGTGGCGGCCGCCGGCGGCCACAACCTGCTGATGACCGGCCCGCCCGGCTCGGGCAAGTCCATGCTGGCGGCGCGCCTGCCCGGTCTCCTGCCGCCGCTGTCGCCCGCCGAGGCGCTGGAGGTCTCCATGATCGCCTCCATCGCCGGCCAGCTCGACGGCGGGCGCATCTCCCGCGTGCGGCCGTTCCGCGCGCCGCATCATTCGGCCTCCATGGCGGCGCTGGTGGGCGGCGGCCTGCGCGCCCGGCCGGGCGAGGTGTCGCTCGCCCACAACGGCGTGCTGTTCCTCGACGAGCTGCCCGAATTCCCCGACATTATGTAGCAAACACACCAAGCCCGGCGGCGGGGCCTGACGTGAAATGACTTCACAAGGCAACCTCAGCACGCATATCGTGTCAGCATTGTTCCGCTGGGGGGCGGGTAATGAAGCACGAGCTGCCATTTTCAGTCGTCTATATGACGGACAGCCCCGTTCCGATCGGGGAGATCATCGACAGCCTAATGGGAGTGGAAAGTGTGCTGCGGGAAAGCGTGCAGCACATCCCGACCCTATTTCCTGGGCTAACAGTCGAGAGCATAGAAATCAGGGTTGCCGAAATATCGCAGCGCAGCCCGCTGAAGGAGATTTTCTTACTCACCCTGTTTCTGACATTCCAGAAGGATTTGGAGCAGGAAGTGCCTACAGCTATTGAAAATCTGACCGGCATCCCCGTGCCCGACAGCATGGACACCATCGTCACCCTCATGACGCTGATTGTAGTCTATTACGGAATTGGGGCTCTGAAGGATTTCGTCACCAATAAAAAGGACGATGGGCCTGCGCGCAGACAGCTGACCAAGTTGATTGAGGAGGTCGCGGCATCGGCGGGAGTTGATCCAGACGTTATTCGCAAGCGCCTTGAAGAAAGATATTCGGACAAATCAACGTGGCGCCGACTGGCGAATATGACCACGCGATTTTTCCGCCCCAGCAAACGCCACGACAACGCCCCCGTTCAGGTGAATGACCGCACGATCGACAAGGAAACGGTCAGCGACGTGCCTTGGGATTACATCGTGGATGCGGAATCAGAGCGGGAACTCTCCCGGTATTATCCCGACGCGGACATTGAGTTACACGCCCAAGACAGGGACCATACTGGCCGGGGCTGGGCCGCTGTGGTACCTGGCGTTGTCACAAAGCGGTTGCGCCTCAAACTTCTTGAGGAAGTCAATCCAATGGATGTTTGGAACAAGAACCGCATTCGAGGCGATATAACGATTGTATATGAAAGGATCGGCGCAATCTTAGAGGCCAAGGAAATTCACCTGCACCGCATCAATAACTCTAACTCTCATGTAACCGTAAGTCATTGACGCCAACCGCAACTAGGCACTGTACAAAGAATACAGCGGTAAATCCGCCTCTGCTGATCTTGTTCTTGATGTTCAGTTCGGTGTCGTGAACACCGATAGCGGCCAGCTTCTCCGCCAACTCCTTGTAACTCAGGTTCCGGCGCTTCAGCTCCGCCTTCAGAATCCCCTTAACCCGATCCTGCCATTCCTTATCAGCCATATGCGCCTCCACATTCGGTGCAGAGGTAATCATATTCGATGCTTTAGCCATTGACAACGATACCAATGGTATCCATATATGATGCGTAAGCATCGAATATGGATACCTTGCGATGGCCCAACACTTCCTCCTCTCTGCCAAGGCTCGCACGCTCTCGCTGGCGAAGGTCATGCGTATGTCGGATAACGAAGCCTTCGAGACGTTCAAGGCGGTTCGCTGGGCTGAGACGGACGGCGAGCCCTACTGCCCGCGCTGCGGCTGTGTCGCGGTCTACACCTACAAGGCGCGGAAGATCTTCAAGTGCAAGGGCTGCGGCGCTCAGTTCTCGATCACGACTGATACGATCTTCGCCAGCCACAAGCTGAGCCTGCGCGACATTCTCGCCGCCATCGCCATCTTCGTGAACGGCGCGAAGGGTGTCAGCGTGGCCTGCCCCTGAAGGGTGGTCCAGTTTCCATGTTAGTTGATGGTTGGCCGTT
>CAZVVC010000208.1:0-6938 GCA_964630425.1 uncultured Bifidobacterium sp.
ACCATCGCCTTCGGCAGCGGCATCGGCAGCATCTCGCAGATCGCCAACGCCAAGTATGATGGCGACATCACCTACTTCTACGGCAAGGGCGGCTACAGCTTCGACCTGGGTGACTCCGGCTGGAAGCTCTCGCCTGAACTGGCCCTGTCGTATGTGAAGGTGAAGCAGGACGCGTTCTCGGAGACCGGCACGGGCAATGCGCCGGTGTTCCTCCTGAACGTCGATCGCCAGTCCGTCGAATCGATCCGCGGTACGGCCCAGGTCCGTCTGTCCAAGACGTTCATGGCCGGCAACGGCGGCGGTTGGATGCCCTACGTCCGGGCCGGTATCGCCAACGAGTTCGAGGATGATCTCCGTCCGATCACCTCGGGCTTCCAGGGCGCGCCGGGCACCAGCTTCACCGTCTATGGCAAGACCCCGCGCGGCACGAGCGCCATCTTCGGCGCCGGTGTCACGGGCAAGGTCTCGGACAGCTTCAGCCTCTATCTCGACTATTCGGGCGAGATCGGCGGCAGCTTCACCGAGCACGTCATCAGCGGCGGCGTCCGGCTCCACTTCTAGGACCGGCTACCGTCCGAAAGGACAAGGGAAGGGCGCCCCTCGGGGCGCCCTTTCTGCTTTTGGGCCGGCGCGGGCACCACTGTTCGCCCGTGTCTCGATACGATCTGGCGCCCTGCGCCAGATCACTCGACAGGAGCGGGGCTTGGGAGTGCTTCGGGCTGGTGTGGAGGATGCGCTCACCTCGGCCGTCTCCAGCCTGCGAGCGTGTGAAGGGATCACCCCCAACAAATCCCTCGTCATTCCCGCGCCTTGTCCGGCGTAGCCTTGGCGAAGCCGGAACGCGGGAATGACCAGGATGAGGGAGGGTGATGATGGCTTCACACGCTCATGCGCCGGGATGACGGCCGAGCGGAGCTTCGCTGCGCGGCTGTCACCGGAGAGGCTGGACTGCGCCGCTGCGCTCGCGGAGTCGCCGAGAGAGAAGCCGGGGATGTCGAATTTCCCGCTCTCGCTCTGGCCGAGACCCGAGGAGCGGGCTGGGGCGCGTGTCTGGAATCCTTGGGGAAATCCGGGCCGGGGCGCGCTACGGCCGGGGCGCTGGATCGCCGGCGGCAGACAAGAAGACGCGGGCCAGAAGGCCCGCGTGAAGTTGAGGGTTGTGGATAGAACTAAATATAGTCATTCCGCGGCGAGATTGTGCAATCTTTCGCGCCTCTCCCGCTGTTTTTTCAATTCGACCAGGGCGACGGTGCGGCGATGCACCTCGTCGGGGCCGTCGGCGAGCCGCAAGGTGCGCTGTCCGGCGAAGGCCCGGGCCAGCGGAAAGTCGGCGGAAACCCCGCCGCCGCCATGCACCTGGATGGCCCGGTCGATCACCCGCATGGCCATGTTCGGCACGGCGACCTTGATCTGGGCGATCTCGCTGCGGGCCACCTTGTTGCCATACTTGTCCATCATCCACGCCGCCTTCAGCACCAGCAGGCGGGCCTGCTCGATCTCGATGCGGCTGTTGGCGATCTGCTCCTCGACCACGCCCTTTTCCGACAGCTTGCCGCCGAAGGCGACGCGGGCGTCGGCGCGGGCGCACATCAGCTCCAGCGCCCGCTCGGCGCTGCCGATCGAGCGCATGCAGTGGTGGATGCGCCCCGGCCCCAGCCGCGCCTGGGCGATCTCGAAGCCGCGGCCCTCGCCCAGCAGGATGTTGGACACGGGCACCCGGACGTTCTCGAACAGCACCTCGCCGTGCCCGTGCGGCGCGTCGTCATAGCCGAACACCGGCAGCGAGCGTTTCACCGTGATGCCGGGCGTATCGCGCGGGATGACGATCTGCGACTGCTGCTGGTGCCTGGGCGCGTCGGGATTGGTCTTGCCCATGAAGATCAACACCTTGCAGCGCGGGTCCATGATGCCCGAGGTCCACCATTTGCGGCCGTTGACGACATACTCGTCGCCGTCGCGCACGATGCTGGATTCGATGTTGGTGGCGTCCGAGCTGGCCACCAGCGGCTCGGTCATGGCGAAGGCCGAGCGAATCTCGCCCTCGAGCAGCGGCTTCAGCCATTTCTCCTTGATCTCCTCCGAGCCGTAGCGCTCGAGGATCTCCATGTTGCCCGTATCGGGCGCCGAGCAGTTGAACGCCTCGGACGCCAGCGCCGAATGGCCCAGCAGCTCGGCGATGGGCGCGTATTCCAGATTGGTCAGGCCGAATCCCTTGCGGGACTCGGGCAGGAACATGTTCCACAGCCCGGCGGCCTTCGCCTTGGCCTTCAGCTCCTCCATGACCGGCGGCGCGCACCAGCGCCCGCCTTCCTCGACCTGTTCGGCGAACACCGCCTCGGCGGGAACGACGTGCTCGTGGATGAACGCGCCGACCCGCTCCTGTAATTGCTTCACTTTGTCGCTAAACTCGAAATCCATGATCTTTCCCCGAGAGTGGTTGTCGTCCCGGCCCCTCTGCGCGGGGTCCGTCCCGCGGGGCTTCTGGTGATTCGCCGATGATGTTAACAGATGTGGAAACGGCGGCTGACGCCATTCGCGGCGCGGTGTCCGAGACGCCGTTCCACCATTCGGTGATCCTGTCGGCGATCACCGGCGCCGAGTTGTGGATCAAGTTCGAGAACCTGCAATTCACCGCCTCGTTCAAGGAGCGCGGCGCGCTCAACCGCCTGCTGGGCCTGTCGCCGGCCGAGCGGGCGGCCGGCGTGGTCGCCATGTCGGCGGGCAATCATGCCCAGGCCGTCGCCTATCACGCCAGCCGGCTCGGCATCGCCGCCACCATCGTCATGCCCAGGGACACGCCGGAGGTGAAGGTCTCGGCCACGCGCGCCCACGGCGCCGCGGTGGTGCTGGAAGGCGCGGGCCTCGCCGAGGCCGAGACCGAGGCGCGCCGGCTCGCGGCGCGAGGGCTGGTGCTGGTCCATCCCTATGACGATCCGGCGGTGATCGCGGGGCAGGGCACCGTGGCGCTGGAGATGCTGGCCGCCCGGCCCGATCTCGACGCGCTGGTAGTGCCGGTGGGCGGCGGCGGCCTGATCGCCGGCATGGCCACCGCCGCGAAGGCGCTGCGGCCGGACATCGAGATCTGGGGCGTCGAGGCCGAACGCTATCCCGGCATGGACGCGGAGCTGCGGGGCGCGGCGCCCGCGCCCTTCGCCGGCACCATCGCCGAAGGCATCGCGGTGAAGCATCCCGGCGCGCTCACCCTGCCCATCGTCCGCGAGCTGGTCGACGGCATCATCCTGGTCAGCGAGACGCGGCTGGAGCAGGCCATCGCGCTCTACGTCACCATCGAGAAGACCGTGGCCGAAGGGGCGGGCGCGGCCGCGCTCGCCGGCATCCTCGCCCAGCCGGAGCGGTTCCGGGGCCGCAAGGTCGGGCTGGTGCTCTCGGGCGGCAACATCGACACGCGGCTGCTCGCCTCGGTGCTGATGCGCGACCTGGTGCATCAGGGCCGCATCGCCCGCCTGCGCATCGACATCCCGGACCGGCCCGGCGTGCTGGCGGCGGTGGCGGGCGCCATCGGCGAGGCGGGCGGCAACATCCTCGAGGTGCAGCACAACCGCATCTTCTCCCACACCCAGGCCAAGGAGACCGACCTCGAGGTGGTGATCGAGGCGCGCGATCCGGCGCATCTTTCCGCCATCGTCGGCGCGCTGTCCGCCGAGGGGTTCCGGGTCCGCCTGCTTGACGCTGGCGACACGGCCAACTAGCGTCCAGCCCAACGATCCAAGACGGGGGATTTCCAATGGCGCTGCCCAATTTCGACCTGACCGGCAAGGTCTGCTTCATCACCGGCACCACCAGCGGCCTGGGCCGCCAGTTCGCCCTGTGCCTGGCCGAGGCGGGCGCCAGGGTGGTCATCACCGGCCGGCGCAAGGAGCGGCTGGAGGCGCTGGCGAAGGAGATCGAGGGCGCGGGCGGCTTTGCCTATCCCATCGCCTTCGACGTCACCGACCTGCCGGCGGGCGCCGCCGCCATCGCCGAGGCCGAGGAGAAGGTGGGGCCGATCTGGTGCCTGGTGAACAATTCCGGCATCACCGTCATGGGCGCGGCCCAGAAGATCACCCAGGAAGCATACGACCAGGTGATGGACACCAATCTGCGCGCGCCCTTCTTCCTCAGCCAGGAAGTGGCCAAGCGCATGATCGAGCGCGGCGCGCCGGGCCGGATCATCAACATCGCCTCCATGCATTCCTATGTGGAGCTGAAGGGCGGCATCACCTACTGCATGTCCAAGGCGGCGGTGCAGATGATGACCCAGGTGATGGCGCTGGAATGGGCGCGCTACGGCATCCGGGTGAACGCCATGAATCCGGGCTATATCCGCACCGACATCAACAGCGAATATTACGACAGCGAGGCCGGCCAGAAGGAGATCAGGGGCTGGCCCATGCGCCGCATCGGCAAGGACACCGACCTCAACGGCCTGCTGCTGCTGCTGGCGTCCGACGCCAGCGACTTCATGACCGGCGCGGGCGTGCGCATCGACGACGGCCAGGCGCTGGGCTTCTGAGCAATTGAGAGCGGTTCTCAGATGAGGTAGGGTCGCGGCATCTTCGGTGACGCCAGCCATGCCAACCAACGCCCTTGTCCTTTCGCGCCTGCTGCTCCTCGAGCGGCCGTCGTTGTTGCGGCTCATCGGCCGCATCGTGGAAAGCACGGCGGTCGAGGACGCGGCCCAGACCTTGTGGCTGCGCGTCCAGAGCGTCGACGACAGCGTCACCATCGCGGACGAGCGCGCCTATCTCTACCGGCTGGCCATCAACGTGGCCTGGGACCACGGGCGGACCCGCGCCCGTCAGCGCCGTGTCCAGGAGCAGGCGCAGGATATCCTGTGGGGGCGCGACGGCGATCCGGCCACCGATCGGGTGCTGATCGCCCGGGAGGAACTGGCCCGCGTGCTGGCGGCCGCCGACGATCTTCCGGAGCCGACACGGACCATCTTCTATCTCAATCGCATCGAGGGGCTGCCGCAACGGGAGATCGCCGAGCGTCTCGGCGTCTCGCGCACCACCGTGGAAAAGCACATGCGCAAGGCGATGGCGCGGCTGGGCGATGCCCGCAACGGCGTATAGAAGCCGCCATGCGGGGGGATAGGCAAGCGGTCTCGCCAGACGCCTCCAGCATGTGCGGCATTGTCGCCGCGCCGATCCGGACCACCCGATGACCGATGCCGTCAAGCACGCCGACCCGCAGACCACGCAAGCCGCGCGTGACTGGATCGTGCGGCTGGCCTCGGGCGACATGGACGAGGCCGAACTGCGGCGATTCCATGCCTGGACCGCCGATCCCGGCCATGATGCGGTATTCCGCCACGAACTCGCCCTGTGGCGCAGCCTCGACGCGGCGGCCGGCCGGCTGGCGCCTCGCCCGGTCCCGCGCTCCCGCGTTCCGCGCAGGCTCGCGGCGGCGGCCCTGGCCGTGGCGGCGTCGCTGCTGCTGCTGGTGAAAGGGCCGGACCTGCTGCTGCGCATGGAAGCCGATCACGTGGCCGGCCACGCGGTCAGCGCGGTCGACCTTCCCGACGGATCGCTGATCCGGCTCGACGCGGATGCCGCCGTCGCTCTCCGTTACGGGGACGGGGCGCGCGAGGTGGAACTGCTGCGCGGCAGGGCGTGGTTCCAGGTCGCGCATGGCGATCCCAGGCCCTTCCGGGTGTCGGCGCATGGCGGCGTCGCCGAGGATGTCGGCACCGCCTTCGAAGTGGAACGCACCGCCAAGCGCGCCCTGGTCGGCGTCACCGAAGGGCGGGTCCGCGTGGGGTCCCGCCGCGACGCGCCGGACTGGCATCCGCTGGGGGAAGGGGAGCGGGCTTCCTGGTCCGCCGACGGAAAGCTGCGCCTGGAGGCCTCGCTCCCGGCCAGCAGGATCGCCGCGTGGCGCGATGGCCAGATCGTGCTGGACGCGGTGCCCGCCGCGCGGGCCGTGGCCGAGATCGGACGCTATCGCGGCGGTCCGACCCTGGTGTTCGGCGACATGGACACCTTGCCTTCCGTGACGGCCGTCGTCCTCGCCGACAGGGCGGATGAGGGGCTGGATGCGCTGGCGGCCACGCTGGGCCTCGACGTCACGCGCCTGCCGGGCGGCGTCGCGATCGTCCGGCCGGGAAGGTGACGGATAAAAAAATCCGCGATGGGGGTTAGGCAAGCGCTTCCGCGAAGCGCCTTGGGAGTGCCTGTGGGGTGCAAATGCGTCTCAACGGCAGTAATGGGCGATCAAGCCCAGGCCCAATCCCGGGGGAATACCCATGAAAGACTCCTGCCGTCCGTTCCGTGTCCTGCTCCGTGCCGTGCTGCTGGCGAGCGCCGCATCCGCCGGCCTTGCCTTGTCAGGGGCCGCGCGATCGGCGCCCGCCGGACAGGAAGCCGGCGCCATCTCGATCGCGGCGCAGCCCCTGCTCGATGCCCTGCGCGACTACACCCGCCAGACGGGCGTGCAGGTGGTCTCGGCGGCGCAGATCGGCGTCGGCACGATGTCGCCCGGCGTATCGGGCAATTACCCGGCCGGAGAGGCCCTGTCGCGGCTGCTGGCGGGCACCGGGCTGACCTTCCGGTTCACGGGGCCCGCGTCGGTCACGCTCGAGCCGGCGCCCGCGGTGTCCGGCGGCGCGGTGCAGCTTGGGCCGGTCCGCGTGGGCGCCAGCGCCCAGGCGGGCGCCGTCGAGGAGAGCGCGTGGGCGCCCGTCCAGGGCTATGTCGCCAAGCGCACGGGAACGATCACCAAGACCGATGCCTCGCTGGTCGAGACGCCGCAGAGCGCCAGCATCGTGGGCGCCGAGGAAATGAAGGCGCGCGGCGTCCAGAACCTGGAGGACGCCGTCAAGTACACGCCTGGCATTCATCTGCAATATGGCGCGACCGGCGATTCGCGCATGGGCTGGTTCGCGATCAGGGGCTTCGGCACCTACGACTATTACACCGACGGCCTCAACAACAGCG
>CAZVVC010000209.1:0-5431 GCA_964630425.1 uncultured Bifidobacterium sp.
CCCGATATCCCGTCCGCCGGCAGCGTCATGGCGCGCGGCGTCAGCTCCGGACCCGACGACCGGCTCGGCCACCTGGAAGCGGTGATGGCGGTGGCGGTATGCGAGGCGCGGCACCGCATCCGCATCGTCTCGCCCTACTTCCTGCCCGACCAGCGGCTGGCGGCGGCGCTTATCCTCGCGGCGCTGCGCGGCGTCGAGGTGCAGCTCGTCATCCCCGAAAAATCCGACCATCCGGTGGTCGACTGGGCCATGCGCTCGCATCTGGAGGAGTTCCTCCAGGTGGGCATCGCGTGCCACATGACGCCGCTGCCCTTCGATCACTCCAAGCTCGTCACCGTGGACGGCGCATGGAGCCTGCTGGGCAGCGCCAACTGGGACGTCCGCAGCCTGCGGCTGAACTTCGAGTTCAACCTGGAATGCTACGGCGAGCAGACCGCCGTCGTCATCGACCGGCTGATCGACCAGAAGATCGCCCGCGGCCGGCCGCTCACCGCCGACGAACTGAAGGGCCGCGCCCTGCCGGTCCGCTTCCGCGACGCGGCCACGCGGCTCCTGCTGCCATACCTGTGACACGCCGGCGGCGCCGCAAACCTCTTGCGCGCGGGAACCTCCCTCCCCATCTGGCAATTAACGTCCAGACGACCAAGGACAGGGAATTGAAGGTAATAAGCTGGAATCTGCTGCGCCTCGATCAGGGCGGCGCGCATGTTAAGGACATTGCCGCGCTGATCGAGGAGCAGACCCCCGATCTCGTGCTGCTCCAGGAAGCATTCCCCGACGTGGAAAGACTGCCGGACATGATCGGCGGCACGCTATTCCACGAGCCCATGCCGTCGCGCCTCTATGGCCTCGCCGCGTGGAGCCCGCACCAGATCGCCGCGCGCGAGGCGATGACGCTGCCGGTCTCGCGTATGCCCGGACGCCTGCCACCGCGTGTCGCCCAGCTTCTCCACGTCGGCGAGATCACCTTCGCCAACGTGCATCTTTCCCATGGCCAGTGGCTCAACCGCTGGCAGCTCATGCGGCTGGGCGCGGCCCTGCATGGTCCCGCCGCCGTGATCGGCGACTTCAACGCCGTCGGCCCGACCGTCCTGCCCGGCTTCCGCGACATCGGCCCCCGGGGCCGCACCCACATGTGCGGCACCATGATCCCGCTGCGCCTCGACAGATGCCTCGCGCGGGGCGTGCGCTGCGTGTCGGGAACGATCCTGGACCGGGGCGCCTCGGACCACCATCCCATCGTCCTGAAGCTGCAAGCCGAGCATCAGGCCATTTCCATCGAGACCGTCCCCGTCGAGGCGGCGGAATAGCGGGAACATTCGCCCGCCCTGGCGGTTTACCTCGCGGTATCACTCGAATCGTGGGGACTCAGATGAAGCTGGGACTGTTCGCTGCCCTGACGGGCGTCGCCGTGGCCGTCGGCCTGTCGAAGATGAAGCGGGACGCCGCGCCCGCCGCCGGGCGCGACCGGAAAATGCCGGCCGCCAAGCCGCCGCGCCAGGCGGCGGTCACCGGAACGGCGCCGCAGGAAGGCGTTCCCGCGCCCTGATCGCGGGCGGTGTCAGGCGGGCACGCCGATCCGGGCCAGCGCGTGGGCCTCGGCCTCGCTGATGACGTGCAGCAGGCAATGATCGTTGATCCGGTCGGCGGGAATGAGGAGTTCGCGCCGGCCTTCGGGTCCGGCCATCCACTCGAACGCTTCCAGCTCGGCCTCGCTCAGCATCACCTCGATCTCGACCGCGGCGAAGGGGCCGTCCACCTTCTCCGGCGCGGGGCGGTCCGAGAACCACACGCCCGGATAGCCGGCACGGGAGCGTTGGCCCGCCGCCGAATTACGGAAGCCCTCGGCAAGGATGCTGCGCAGATTCTTCCGCGCGGTGAGATGATACAGCGTCGTCATGACCCACCACTCCCTTCGAAGGTAAACTGGTCCATGCCTGTCAGTGGATATAGACCGGCACGGACACGCTGCGAGGGCGGTTCCGTGAAGCTTTCGTGTTTTCTCCGTGCAGAAACACACGAGACATCCGCCGCGCTCATTGACTTGCCGCGCGCTCTTGCGCACACAGGACGGCAAGCCAGAAGGAACGATCCGTGCCGGTTTCCGACGCCTACAGCCCCGACCCGCGCCATCCTTCGCTGGGTCCCGAATTCTACGACATCGTCGACCCGGCCGCGTTTCCCGCCGCGATCCTGCGCTTCCGCAACGACCGCTGGGCGGCCCGCGTGGGGCTGGAGACGCTGACCGACGACGAATGGGTGCGCCATTTCGCGCGCTTCGAGCCGCTTCCCGGCAACCTGCCGCGCCCGCTGGCGCTGCGCTATCACGGCCACCAGTTCAGGACCTACAATCCCGACCTGGGTGACGGCCGCGGCTTCCTCTTCGCCCAGATGCGCGATGCGGTGGACGGCCGCCTGCTCGATCTGGCCACCAAGGGTTCCGGCAAGACGCCGTGGTCGCGCACGGCGGACGGGCGGCTGACCCTCAAGGGCGGCGTGCGCGAGATTCTCGCCACCGAGATGCTCGAGGCCCAGGGAGTCTATACTTCCAAGAGCTTCAGCCTGATCGAGACCGGCGAGGCCCTCGTGCGCCATGACGAGCCCTCGCCGACCCGCTCGTCGGTGCTGGTCCGGCTGGGCCACGGCCATGTGCGCATCGGCACCTTCCAGCGCCTCGTGGCGCTGGAGGAGACCGATGCGCTGAAGCCCCTCGTCGATTACTGCATCGGGCGATACTGGCCCGAGGCGACCGACAGCGCCGATCCGGTCGCCGGCCTGTTCGCCCTGGCGGTGCAGGCGATCGCGCGCATGGGCGCCGACTGGTGGGTGGCCGGCTTCGTCCACGGCGTGCTGAACACCGACAACACCACCATCACCGGCGAGAGCTTCGACTACGGTCCCTGGCGCTTCCTGCCCACGCTCGATCCCGGCTTCACCGCCGCCTATTTCGACCATTCCGGCCTCTATGCGTTCGGCCGGCAGGCGCCGTCGCTGTTCTGGAACTGCGAGCGGCTGGTGAGCTGCCTGCTCGAGCTTTCCAGCGAAACCGAGCTGGTCAAGGGACTGGAGCTGTTCCAGCCGGCGTTCTGGAACCGGCTCGAGGCCCGCACCCACGCCAAGCTGGGCCTCGTGGCGGGGGACAACGCCCGGGAACTCGCCCAGGGCTTCTACGAGGCGCTGCACAAGAGCCAGGTTCCCTACGAGCAGGCGTTCTACGACCTGGTCGGCGGCGCCCTGCCCGAGCGGATCGCGGCCAGCCCGCACCGCGAGGCCTATGAGGGCGAGCACTGGTCCCCGGCGATCGCCGCGCTGCGCGCCGCCGCCCCGGCCGCGTCCGCCGCCGCCGCGCTCGCGCATCCGTACTTCGCGGCGGGCGCGCCCTGCACCCTGGTGATCGACGAGATGGAAGCGACCTGGACGCCCATCGCCGAGGCGGACGACTGGTCCGCCCTCGACGGCAAGATCGCCCGGATCCGCACCTTGGGCGCGGCGCTGGCCCCGCTTCTGGACACCGGCCTGCGCGGCTTCGCCGAGCCCGTCCGTTGAACCCCGATCTGGCGAGCCGCCCCGCGCGCCGCGAGGACGTCGACGTCCTGCGCCGCCTGATGGCCGACGCGATCCGCGACCTGCTGCCCGGCTTCCTGCTGCCCGAGGCGGTCGAAGCCTCGTTCGAGGTCATGGGCCTCGACACCCAGCTCATCGATGACGGCACCTATTATGTGGTGGAATGCGGCGGCATCGTCGCGGGCTGCGGCGGCTGGAGCCGGCGCGCCACCCTGTTCGGCGGCGACCATTCGGCCGGCCGCGATCACGCGCTGCTCGATCCCGCGCGGGACGCCGCCCGGGTGCGCGCCATGTACACCGGCCCTGCCTTCGTCCGGCGCGGCATCGGCAGGCTGGTGCTGTCGCTGTGCGAGACCGCCGCCCGCCGCGAGGGTTTCCGCGCGGCGGAGCTTGCCGCGACCCTGGCCGGCGTTCCGCTCTACCGCGCCTGCGGCTACCAGGAAATCGAGCCGTTCGAGGCGGACACGTCGACCGGCGTGCGGGTCCCGCTGATCCGCATGGGCAAGCGCCTCTCCTAGAGCAAAAGACGATCAGACTGGATGTTGTCAGGGTCGCGTGCCCTCCCCTCAGCCCTAGCCTTCGAGGAAACTCCCGATCTCGTCCTTGCGGCGCATGGCGTCCTCGTAGCCGAGTTCGATCAGCTCGACGCAGAACGCCGGCTCGAACAGCAGGTAGCTTGGCACCTTCCAGCCCGCGCCCCAGGCGCCGGCGCCCCGCAGCAGGCCGCGGATGGTCCACGGGATATCCTTCGCGTGACGCCGGGCGATCTCGCCGATGTTCTTCGACGGCTGGACGATCAGCACCTCGATCAGGCGCAGATGGGTTTCCCTCTCCTTCTCGGGCGGCAGGAGCGACAGGGTGTTGTTGATGCGCCGCAGCCGCTCCACGTCCTCGTTCAGATTGTCGTTGAACAGCAGGTCCAGCATATGGCCGGCGATATCGCCCAGCGTCGGCACGCGCCCGCGCCGCATCTCGACCTCGCCCACCTCCGCCCGGCGGTCCCTTGTGCCGATGACGAGGATGCGCCGGGCGCCCAGATGGATCGCCGGGCTGAGCGGCGCGGTCAGGCGCAGCGAGCCGTCGCCGAAATACTCCTCGCCCACCTTCTGCGGCGGGAAGATGACCGGCAGCGCGGCGGACGCGAGCACGTGGTCCGACGTCACCCGGCAATGCACGCCGTCCCGGCGCGCCCTTTTCCACTCCACCAGATTGGACGGTCCGTGGAAGAAGGTGATCGCGCGCCCGTTCGCATAGCTCGACGCCGTGATCGCCAGCGCGTCGAGCGCGCCCGTCGTCAGGCAATGATCGATCCGGTCGAAATCGATGTAATCGTCGAGCAGCTCGGCGAGCGGCCCGTTGCGCAGGAGGGACAAGGGATTGCCCTTGCCGAAGCCGCCCACCGTCAGCGTCGTCAACCAGTGCAGCGCCGTCGCCGTGATGGTGGCCACGTCCGTGCGATAGACCTTGCTGGTGCGCAGATCGCGCCAAAGCCCTTCCAGGCTCGCCACGGCCGCGTGGAAATCGTCGGACCGGCTGGCCAGATAGGCGGCGTTGATGGATCCCACCGATACGCCGCAGATCACCGGAAACGGGTTGACCCTGCCGCGCCACAGCTCGGCGATCGCGCGCAGCACTCCCACCTGATAGGCGCCGCGAGCACCGCCGCCGGCCAGGAGCAGCCCCGTATAGGGCGTACGGATCGGTGCTGGCGCGGATGCAGTGCTCATGGCCGCATATTATATGGCTGCGAAAGCC
This sequence comes from uncultured Bifidobacterium sp., assembly GCA_964630425.1. Taxonomy (GTDB): domain Bacteria; phylum Pseudomonadota; class Alphaproteobacteria; order SMXS01; family SMXS01; genus RI-34. The sequence goes on from CAZVVC010000209.1 coordinate 5,320, forward strand.
AAAGGGTAGCGGGCACATGGCGAAAGGCCGCCCCCCCCCCCCCCCCCCCCGGGGGGCCCCCCCGTTCCCCTCCGCCCCAGTTGGGCCTCTTTCTCTTTCGCTTCGCCCGCGG
>CAZVVC010000209.1:5441-6803 GCA_964630425.1 uncultured Bifidobacterium sp.
AGGGTCGGGGGTGGGCGGGGAGCAGGTCCCATGGCCCCAAATTTTTTGGCCGGCAAAACCAAAGGGGAGGGGGCACAAGGGGAAAGGCCCCCCCCCCCCCCCCCGGAAGCGGCGGCCCCTGCCGTTCCCGTCGGCCTCAATGGGCCTTCTTGTCCTCGCGGTCGCCCGCGGACAGGTCGGGCGTCTGGCGCTTGTCCCGCCATTCCGAGAAACTCTCGCCGAACTTGTCCTGCCGTTCCCTGCGCCAGCGGTCGTAATCCTCGTCGTGGCCCTTCAACTGGGTCTCGCGCCAGGCGTCGTAGTCCTCGTCGTATTTGCGCGCCTGTTCGCGGCGCCATTCGCGATATTCGGGATCGTGGTGGATATCCTGCCGGCCCTGTCCGGCCTCGATCCCGTCCGTGCCGTAGCTCCGTCCCCGCGGGCCATAGCCCGGCGACACCTGCTGGCCGTAGTTCTGGGCGTTGGGTCCATAGGCGAGCTGGCCGGTGTCGGGCGGGTTGCCCTGCCCCCAGCCGGGCTGGCCGTACTGCCCCCGGTCGCGGCCCCATTCCTGCTCTTCGCCATAGCCGCCCTGACCGTAGTGATGCCTTCCGCCCTGCCGGCTGCCCCGGCTGTAGCCGCCCTCGTCCCGCGCGGTCTCGCGGCGACCGCCCACCTGGCCATAGCCGGCCCGGCCGCGGCCCGATCTTTCGTCCCAGCCTTCCCAGCGCCCGGCCTCGGGCGAGCGGCGCGCGCCGGGATCGTGCTCCGGGTCCTCGCGATAGCCCCGCCCGGCGCCGAAATAGGCGCCCTCGTCGGCGCTGTACGGGTCCTGGTCGGGACCCACGCGGCTGCTGTACTGACCGCCGGCGCTGCCATAGTCCGACTGCTGCTGCGACCGGCTCCTGTATCCTTCCCACGGACGACGCTCGTCGTCGTTCCGCTGGTTCCTATCCCATCTGTTGGGATCCTGATCGCGCTGTCCACCCATGACGGTTCCTTTCCGATCGACTCGACGCCCCCGGCCCTTGCCATGATGGGACAACCCATTTTCCCGGGTGTTGTTCCTGCCTGTCGGCGCCGGACCGTCAGCGGCGGCGGCGATACTCCAGCCAGTCGGCCGCCAGCAGGCAGCCCATCGCCCAGGCGGCGCCCACACTCCAGCCCGCAAGCACGTCGGTGGGATAGTGCACGCCCAGATAGATGCGGCTGAGGCCGACGACCAGGGCGACCAGCACCGCGACCCCGAGGATATACGCCTTCTGCCGTCCGCCCTCCTGCACCCGGGCCAGCAGTGCGCCCAGCGTCAGGTAGATCACCGCCGACATCATGGCGTGCCCGCTGGGAAAGCTCAGCGAATGCTCCACCATCAGATGCGGCACC
>CAZVVC010000210.1:0-6773 GCA_964630425.1 uncultured Bifidobacterium sp.
GGCCGGGCGCGCCGGTGCCGTCGATGATGGTGCCGCCGACGATCCTGATGTCGTAGTCCATGCGCCTTCTCCCCGCTTTCCGCGCCGATTAAAGCAGGCGTGCAGGTGGATGTCGAGGCGGCACGGCCGCGCGGCTCCCGCCGCTCAGACCGGCCAGCCCTGCAACGTCCAGGCGCTGTCCCAGAACATCCATTCGTACTGCGTCGATCGCATGAAGGCCTGTTCCATGCGCGCGACCTGCCCGGGCGAGGCGCCGAGCGCGAGCCGGTCGGTGATGTCGATCACCCGGCGGACGGCCGCGGCGAATTCCTCGCTGGCATAGGCGTCGATCCAGGCGCGATAGGGATTGCCGGGCGCCGCGCGCGCATGGATGGCGTTGCCGACCTCCTCGTAGATCCAGAAGCACGGCAGGATCGCGGCCACGGCCTCTTCCACACTCGCCTGGTGGGCCGTGGCGAGCAGGAAGTTCACATAGGCGAAACAGGTCGGCGACGGCCGGGCGGCATCCACTTCGGCCTGTGTCAGGCCGTAGTCGCGGAACACGCTTTCGTGCAGCGAGCGCTCCACCACCAGCGCCACCTGCGCCGCCTGGGCGAACTCCAGCATCATGTCGGTCGCCGGCGCCCGCGCGGCGAGCAGGGACAGGGCACGCGAATAGCCCTCGAGATACTGGCTGTCCTGCATCATGTAGAACTGGAACGTCTCGCGCGGCAACGTGCCGTCCGCCAGCGCCCGGTTGAACGGCAGATCCAGGATCGCCGTGCGAAGCGGCTGTGCCCGCTGCCATATTCCGCCGCAGAATGACATGTCAGACCCCTTTTCAATGCATTTCGCCTTGTAGCGCGGACAGGCTATCCCGTCACGGAAACTCGCCCGCGACGGGCATCCCGCTGTGTTGCCGAAGTGCCACAGTCGTATTATAAAAATTTTATTTACCTTACGGGATGGTTTTTTTGAGTTGCACCCCCTCGCCGTCCGGTCGTAGGGTCCAGCACGTAAGAGGAACGGAAGCCTCTTACAAATCAGTAGCTTGAAGTCCCAATTGAATCAGACGCCCGGCCGTGTCGCGCCGCCGGGACGGCATGGCTTTTGTCTCCGTCCCGCCACCGAGGTCTAGAAGCCGGGTCCACCGTAAGGGGAACTCCTCAATGAACAAAGCTGACCTCCTGTCACGTTGGAAGGCGCCGGTCGCCCTCCTCGCCGTGTCGGGAATCGCGCTCTCCACCAGCGCCGCCATGGCGCAGGATGCAGCCGCGCCCGCCGACACCGGCTATCGTCCCGCCTCGGGCATCGAGACCGTCACCACCCAGGCGCAGAAGATCGAGACCAACATCCAGTCGACGCCCGTCGCGGTGACCTCGATCTCGGGCGAAGTCCTGCAGCGTTCGTTCGCCCAGGACCTGCGCGACCTGAGCAAGAACACCCCGAACGTCATGATGGAGCCGGTCGGCGCCTTCCAGAACGCCTCGGCCTTCTTCATCCGCGGCTTCGGCAGCACCGACATCGAGTCCGCAACCGATCCGGGCGTGGGCATCTTCGTCGACGGCATCTACCAGGCCCGCACCTCCACCGGCCTGTCCGACATGCTGGACGTGGCGGCGGTCGAAGTGCTGCGCGGTCCGCAGGGCACGCTGTTCGGCCGCAACACCATCGTCGGCGCCGTGCTGCTCAACCACAACGCGCCCGACGTCAACGAATTCGACTTCAAGGGCGGCGTCACCGCCGGCAACTACGGCCGTCTGGACGTCAAGGGCGTCATCAACGTGCCGATCGTCGAAGGCGTCGCCGCGTTCCGCCTGGCCGCCAAGTCGACCAATTTCGACGGCTTCTACCGCAACACCGTGGACGGCAAGCCCTATGGCGGCAACGACCGCATCACCCTGATGCCGAGCTTCCGCGTCGAGGGCGAGAACTGGGACGCCACGCTGCGCGGCGAATACGCCCGCATCCGCGACGACAGCTACGCCAACATGCAGTACAGCCAGTGCCCCGGCACCGCGGCCAACCCCAGCGCGCCGAACATCGGCGGCTTCCAGACCGTGCCGCTGATCAACTACGTCTACAAGGGCACCCAGGGCCTCGCGGACGCCTGCGGCCGCTCGCCCAGCAAGGAAGGCTTCACGGTCGCGCACGAGAACACCAGCGGCCGCGGTTCCAACTTCGACATCTGGGGTCTGACCGGCGAGATCAACTACACGATCCCCGACGTCGGCACGATCACCTATGTGGGCGGCTACCGCGACGCGCAGGAAGACGTCTATAACGACTTCGACGCCACCGACCTGCCGATCTACATGACCCGCCGCCAGCAGGATCACTGGCAGACCTCGCACGAGATCCGCTTCGCGTCGGACTTCTCCGACAGCTTCGACTTCGTGGCCGGCCTCTACTACTTCAAGCAGAAGTACTACATGGAGCAGGACACCTATGGCTGGATCTTCGATCCCGGCTTCGCCCCGACGTTCGGCGCGGCGCTGGGCCAGCGCTTGAACGGCACCGGCAATCCGGCGGCGCTGCTCAACACGCTGGACGCCGGCGCCGGCGGCTTCGGCGCGACCACGCAGACCAACAACTCGTGGGCCGCGTTCATCAACGCCAACTACCACATCACCGACCGGCTGACCGTGGTCGGCGGCCTGCGCTACACCGAAGAGACCAAGAACTTCGAGACCTGCGCCCCCGCCGCCATCAACGACCGCGTCAACCGGCTGTGCAACACCACGCCGAACCTGATGGGCTCGACCTACTACAACAGCGCGCTCTCGCTCGCCCCGGGCGACAACAGCTGGAGCAACGTCAGCCCGAAGGTCGGCCTGAACTGGCAGGCCACGGACGAGCTGTTCACCTATGCGAGCTGGACCCGCGGCTTCCGTTCGGGCGGCTTCAACGGCCGCTGCGGCACGCCGTTCTCGTGCGCGCCGTTCGATCCCGAGACCGCCGACTCCTATGAGATCGGCTTCAAGTGGGATCCGCTCGACGCCCTGCGCATCAACCTGACCGGCTTCTGGCTCGAGTACAAGAACCAGCAGGTCACGCTGATCCGCCAGTCGCCGGCCGCCTCCGGCGGCGGCAACGAGACCGTCACCGCGAACGCCGGCCAGGCCCGCGCCAAGGGCATCGAGCTCGAGGTCACCGCGGTGCCGACCGAAGGCCTGAAGCTGTGGGGCACGCTGGGCTTCCTCGACGCCAAGCGCACCCAGTTCTGCGCCGACGTGGACGGCATCGGCGTCTTCCCGGGCGCTCCCTCGGCCTCGTGCAACCCCTCGGACGTGATCCAGGTCCCCGATCCGAACTACCCCAACGGCGGTTACGGCTACTATCCGGTCGACGCCTCGGGCCTGCCGCTGCCGCGCGCGCCGAAGTGGACGCTCTCGGCCGGCTTCTCCTACGAGATCCCGGTCGGCGACATGGGCTTCCTCGAGTTCGCCGCCGACTGGCGCTTCACCTCGCGTTCGCTCCAGACCGCGGCCGGCATTCCTCCGGGAAGCACCGCCGGCGTGCTGAACTTCGACGGCACCCTGGTCAGCCCGTGGCGTGACAAGGCGCATGTCTTCAACGCCAGCGTGACCTTCAACGAGATCGACAACCGCTACCGCGTGTCGTTCTTCGTGAAGAACATCACCAACGAGCACTACATCCAGTCGATCACCGCCGTGGCGTCGCTGTTCAACTTCGCGCAGATGAACGAGCCGCGTCACTGGGGCGTGGAAGTCAACTTCGACTTCTAGGCACCGGCGCATCGGCGCAAGCACGATCGGGGGACCTTCGGGTCCCCCGATTTTTTTGTTCGTGACGGATGGCGGCGGCCGCCCGGGGCGGCGCCGGAATCGGCGGGATATCCCCTTCACCGGGGAATTTCCGTCAACCCGATCTAAAACAATCAGGATGAATTTGTCTTGATTGTCCGCACTGAAACCTTTTAGCCTTTTTTCACGGAAAGTCCGGAAGGGCACGCCGGAGCCGGCCGGGAGCAACGGGGCCGGCGCACCGCGCGTGAATGAAACTAGGACACCGGGATAGGAAACGAGCAGACAAGCCGCGATCAAGCGGCGGCTGCGAGGGATAGAAACGTTTTCAAGGGGAGTTCGAATGAACCGCCACACCATTTTTCAACGATTGAAAGCCCCCGGACTGACGCTGTCCGTCTCGGTCCTCGCCCTTTCGGCGGGAAGCGCGCTGGCGCAGGACGCGCCGCCCGCGGCGGCACCCTCGGCGATGGCGCCGCGCAGCCAGATCGAGACCGTCATCACCCAGGCGCAGAAGGTCGAGGCCGACGTCCAGAGCACGCCCGTCGCGCTGACCACCATCAGCGGCGACGAACTGGCCCGCACCTTCGCGCAGGACTTCCGTGACGTGGCCGGCGCCGCGCCGAACGTCATCCTGCAGCCGGTGGGCGCGTTCCAGAACGCCTCGGCCTTCTATATCCGCGGCGCCGGTTCGGCCGACATCGAATCCGCCGCCGATCCCGGCATCGCGGTGCTGATCGACGGCATCTACATGGCCCGCACCTCGACCGCCCTGGTCGACTTCCTCGACGTCGAGGCGGTCGAAGTGCTGCGCGGCCCGCAGGGCACCCTGTTCGGCCGCAACGCCATCGGCGGCGCGGTGCTGTTGCGCCACAACGCGCCCAACGTGGACGAATTCGGCGTCAACGGCTCGGTCCTCGCCGGCAAGCGCGGCCGCATGGACATCAAGGGCACGGTCAACGTTCCCATCGTCGAGGGCATGGCCGCGTTCCGCCTGGCCGTGAAGTCGACCAATTTCGACGGCTACTACTACAACACCTTCGACAACAAGAAGGCCGGAGGCCAGGAGCGCCTGACCATCCTGCCGAGCCTCAAGTACCAGAACGAGAACTTCGACCTGACGCTGCGCGGCGAATACAACCGCACGCGGGACGACAGCTTCCCCAACGTGCCGCACAACGTCTGCGCCACCGATCCGGTGCTGGGCAACGCGGGCAACGATCTGGTCATCAACACGGTCAAGGCGCTGGCCGGCAGCCTCGCCGCCCGCGAGTTCTGCGGCCACGAGGTCAGCAAGAACGACTTCACCGTCAACCACGACCACTTCAACGGCTCGGCCGCGAATTTCGACGTCTGGGGCCTGACCGGCGAGGCGAACTACAACATCCCCGACGTGGGCACGTTCACCTATCTGGGCAACTACCGCGACGTGCACGAGGACGTGTACAACGACTTCGACACCACGCCGTTCGACATCTTCAACACCCGCCGCGAGCAGTGGCACTGGCAGACGTCCCATGAATTCCGCTTCGCGTCGGAATTCTCCGATCTCGTCGATTTCGTCGTGGGCGCCTATTACTTCAAGCAGCACTACGTGCTGGTGCAGGACGGCTTCGGCATCTTCAACGTGGGCGTCCCCAATTCCGGCGCCTCGAATGTGGGCCGCAGCGAGCAGTGGCACGATCAGTGGTCGCTGTTCGGACAGGCGAACTGGCACATCACCGACCGCCTGACCCTGGTGACCGGCATCCGTTACGACAGCGAGCGGAAGGACTTCTATCACTGCGGCGTCGGCTTCGCCAATCCGGTGACCCGCGAATGCTATCCGAACGTGCCCGGCGCCATCGACATCACCTTCGACAGCAAGACCGACATCGGCGACGATCCGTTGCAGGGCCAGAACCCCGGCACCAACAAATGGTCCAACATCAGCCCGAAGGTCAGCCTGAACTACCAGTTCACCGATGACCTGTTCGCCTTCGCGAGCTGGTCGCGCGGCTTCCGTTCGGGCGGCTTCAACGGCCGCGGCAACTTCCCCGCGACGGCCGGCCCGTTCAACGAGGAAAAGGCCGACAACTATGAAGTCGGCATCAAGGCGGACCTGTTCGACCGCCGCCTGCGCCTGAACCTGGCGGCGTTCTGGACCGAGTTCTCGGACCTGCAGCGCACCATCATCCGTCCCGCCGCCGGCGGCTCGGGCGGCCAGGAGACGGTGACCGAGAACGCGGCGAACGCCCGTTCCCGCGGCATCGAGCTGGAAATGACCGCCATCCCGGTGGAAGGCCTGACCATCAACGGCTCGATCGGCTATCTCGACGCCAAGACGCTGGACTGGTGCGCCGATCTCAACGGTCCCGTCGCGCCGACCCCGGCCGGCAAGGCCTCGTGCGGCACCCAGGTCGTGATCCCCGGCGTCGGCGTCCTCGATCCGTTCAACAATGCCGGCCTCGAGCCCGCGCAGGCGCCCAAATGGACCACGCGCCTGGGCATCAGCTACGAGATCCCGGTCGGCAACGCGGGCTTCGTGACCATCGCCGGTGACTGGACCTATCGCAGCTCGCTCGCGCTCTCGGCTTCCGGCTTCCCGCCGGGAACGCAGGACGGCGTGATCCAGTACACCGGCGAGCACCTGGCGGCCCGCCGCGCGGGCGCCCACCTGTTCAACGCCAACATCGCCTTCACCGAAGCCGAGAACCGCTACAAGGTCTCGTTCTTCGTGAAGAACATCACCAACGAGCTGTATGTGAGCACGACCACCTACGTGGCCGGCCTGTTCAATTTCCGTCAGCCGAACGAGCCGCGCACCTGGGGCGTGGAGATCTCGTTCGACCTGTAAAGTTTCCACTTCTGGACGACTTCAGGGGCCTTCGGGCCCCTTCTTTTTTGGGCCGTCGGGGGCGTGACGGGAAGCCGGGGCGATTGGCAACCAACCGGCGCCACACTCACTCGAATCCCACTTACAACCGGAAGTCCTGAGGAGCGGCGAAGCCGCGTCGCGAAGCCTGTCCTGAGCGACGCCGCAGGCGG
>CAZVVC010000211.1:0-6732 GCA_964630425.1 uncultured Bifidobacterium sp.
TCCCAGAACTCGCGCCGCGCCTGCGGGTCGACGCCGGCCGTCGGCTCGTCGAGCATCAGCAGCCTGGGGCTGTGCATGACGCAGGCGGCGAGCGCGAGCCGCTGCTTCCAGCCGCCGGAAAGCTGGCCGGCGAGCTGCTTCTGCCGGCTGGCAAGACCGAGCTGCTCCAGCGTCCGGTCCACATGCCCGGCCAGCGGCGTCAGCCCGTAGAGCCGGGCGACGAATTCCAGGTTCTCGCGGATCGACAGGTCCTCGTAGAAGCTGAAGCGCTGGGTCATGTAGCCGATGTTGCGCTTGATCTGCTCGGCCTCGCGGGTGATGTCGAAGCCCAGGCAGCGGCCCGAACCCTCGTCGGGCGTCAGCAGGCCGGTCAGCATGCGGATGGTGGTGGTCTTGCCCGAGCCGTTGGGACCGAGGAAGCCGACGATCTCGCCCTGCCTCACCTCCAGCGACACGTGATCGACGACGGTCCTGGAGCCGAAGCGCTTGGTCAGGTCGACCGCCTCGATGGCGTTGACGTCACCGTTCATGGCCCGGCCCGCGAAGGGTCACGTCAACGGGCTGTCCAGGCTTGAGCGCGGCGGCGGCGCCCCGCGGCACCGCCTCGATCCTGTAGACCAGCTTCTCGCGGGTCTTCACCGAGAAGATGACCGGCGGCGTGAACTCGGCCTCTCCGGCCACGAAGGCGATCCTGGCCTCGAGGCCGGCCGGACAGCCGTCGCAGCCCACGCCGACCAGCGCGCCGCGCGCCACCCTGGACAGTGTCCGCTCGGGCACGAAGAACAGCACCTTGCGGTTGTCCGGCGGCAGGATGGAGACGACGGGCCGCCCCTCGCCCACCACTTCGCCCTCGCGGAAATAGACGTCCTGGATCACGCCGGCGCGGGGCGCGGTGACGGAACGCTCGCGCAGGACGGCCTCGGCCTCGGCCAGCTCGGCGCCGGCCGCGGCCAGGTTCCGCCGCGCCGCCTCGATCTCGTCGCCGCGCGCGGGAAGCTGGGCGGTGCGCCGCTCCTTGCGCAGACGCTCCACCGTGGCGGCGGCCATGTCGCGGTCGCCGCGCGCGTTGTCGAGGGCGCGCACCGAGGCGACCTTGGTCGCCGCGAGCGTCTCGATCCGCTCGAACTCGCGCCGGGCGACGGCGAGGCGCGCCTGGGCCTCGCGGATCTGCGCGTCGATCACCGAGATTTCCTCGGGGCGCTTGCCCTTCAGCAGGTCGTCGAGCTGGGCCTGCGCCTGCTGCCGCCGCGCCAGCGCCTGGTCGCGGCGGGCCAGCACCGTGTCGGCGTCGAGGATGAACAGCAGCGCGCCCTGCGCGACCGGCGTCCCGGCGTCGACGGCGAGCCTGCTGAGCTGACCGGACGCCTTCGGACCGACCAGCAGCGGATCGCCCTCCACATAGCCCTGATAGACCCCGTCGCCCGCCCCGTCGCCGCAGGCGGCGAGCAGGCCGGCCAGGATGACGGCCATATGCCGTTTCATGGCGCGCTCCCTTCCCCGATCACCGCCGCCAGATGCTCGCGCACCACCGCGCGGACCTGGTCCAGCCGCTCGGGCGTGTAGCCGTCCCAGCCCATGCGCCTGTCGATGGCCGCCCCGGCGATGCGGAAGATCAGCGCCTGCCCGATCAGCGCGAAGACGCGCAGCTTGACCCGGTCGGACTCGGCCGGCTCGCGGAAGATCACGGCCAGAAGGTCGCCGAGGGCCGCGTAATAGGGTCCCATCACCCGCTCGTAGAGGATGTCGAACGCCTCGGTGGGATCGAACTGCTCGCGCACGATGATCCGCGCCCACAGCGCGCCCTCGTCGGCGCCGACCATCATGGCGATGAAATGATCGGCGATCCGCATCAGCGCCTCGCGCGCCTCGTCCGGCGACAGCGCGCCGGCCCGGTCGCTCGCCGCGGCGAAGACCGGCCCGATCCGGCCGGTGATCCGGTCGGCGATGTGCGTCGCGACCGCCCGGTAGAGGCCTTCCTTGCTGCCGAAGTAATAGGGAATCGCGGCGATGTTCGCGCCCGCCTGCCGGGCGATGGCGCGGGTCGAGGCCCCACCGAAACCATGCTCGCCGAACGTCCTGAGCGCCGCGTCGATCAGACGTTGGCGGGCGTCGCCCTTGTCCGAGACCTGCATGGCCATGCTCCCGAAAGACGCTTATTCTAGTCAATCGACCGACTAAGTCAATTGATTGAGAATTTCCGGGAGGCGAGGTCCTTGGCCGGATAGCGCAATGCTGGTAGTGTCTTACCCGTTGCCCGGTAGGAACCGTTTCCCCTCGCCCGGCGTTGATGGCTGAACGGACCACGTCTGAACGACATGTCCGATCGCCCGCGGAGGAGGAGGGAATCATGCTACACTGGGCACTGGTATTTCTGGTGTTGGCGCTGATCGCCGGTATTTTCGGCTTCGGTGGCATCGCCAGCACGGCGGCCGGCATCGCCAAGATCTTGTTCGTGGTGTTTCTGGTGCTGTTCGTGGTGGGCCTGCTCTTCAACGCGTTCGGACGGCGCGCTCCCTAGGCGCGCGGCCGGCTGACGGACAACGGAAAGGAAATCGCGATGGCGGATGCGCCGGCAGACGATGTAGAAACCCTCAAGAAGGATCTCCGCAAATTGCAAAAGGATTGGGACGCGCTGGTCGCTTCGACTCAGCAGGTCCTGCGTGAAGGAACGAGGACAGGTATGAACGAAGCAAAAGCAGAACTTGAAGCCCTCCGCGAGCGTCTCGAGGAGCTGGGCGTCATCCTGAGCGACCGCAGCCAGCAGGCCGTGGACACGGTCAGGCTGAACGTCCAGAAGCAGCCGCTCACCAGCCTGGGCGTCGCGTTCAGCGTCGGCGCCATTCTCGCATTGCTGCTGGCTGGCCGCCGTTGATGGCGACCATCGCCAAGGCCGTTCAGTTCATACTGTCGGTCTCGGCAGCGGCAAGGCCGACCGCCGGTATTCCGTGGGGCAGGATACCCGCCGGACTTTTTCTCGGCGCGGCCTGTTTCGCCACTTTCACGACCGCCGCGGGCTTCCTGCTCGCGGCGGTCTACATGGCGCTCGAGCCCGTCTGGGGTCCCGGCTGGGCGGCCTTCGCCGTCGGCGCGGGGCTGCTGCCGGTGGGCGGCATCTTCGGCTGGTCGCTCTACAGCCTCGTGACGCGCCCCGTCGGCCGCGCCCCGGGCAACGAACTCATGGAACTGGCCGACGTGGCGCTCAAGGGCGCCGAGAAGGCCGAGGACTGGATCGCCGAACGCCCGCTGCACGCCCTTGGCGGCGCGGCCGCGCTGGGCGCCGTCGCGGCCCTGATCCTGCTGCGCCGCCGCTAGGGCAAGAGCCGTTTAGGCTGGCTCGACCTGCCGCCTTCATTCGCCAATCCATCGGCCTCTCACCATCATGATTCTGCGAGCGTAGCGACGCAGAGTCACGGGGAGGAAAACGCGAGAGGCTGCCTGGGCGAGCGCCGTAGATGGGCGGCAGCGCCTACTTCCGTTTCAACGATCCCATCAAGCCGCGCAGCAGCGCCCGGCCCAGCTCGCGTCCCACGGAGGAGGCGATCGACTTGGCGAGCGTCTCGCCCACGCCCTGGCGCTGGCGCCCCGCGCTGCGCGGCGCCGCCTTGGGCTGGCGCGGTACCGGGCGCTCGGCCGGCGCCTCGCTTCGCCCGCCGCTCCAGGGACCCTGACGCTGCGGCTGCGGCGGCGCGGGCGGCGTCTCGACCCGGCGGGTCAGCAGTTCATAGGCGGACTCGCGGTCCTGCGCCGTGTCGTAGCGGCCGGCCATCACGCTCGCCGCCAGCGCCTGCTGGCGCTGCTGCGGCGTGACCGGCCCCAACTGGGACTGGGGCGGGCGGATCATCGTCCGGTCGACGATGGTGGGCACGCCCTTGTCGTCGAGCGTCGAGACCAGCGCCTCGCCCACCGCCAGTTCGGTGATGACCTGGGCGGTGTCGAAGGCGGGGTTCTGCCGGAAGGTCTGGGCGGCGGTGCGCACCGCCGTCTGGTCGCGCGGCGTGAACGCGCGCAGCGCATGCTGGATGCGGTTGCCGAGCTGTCCCAGCACGTCGTCCGGGATGTCGTCCGGGCTCTGGGTGATGAAATAGACGCCGACGCCCTTGGAGCGCACCAGCCGCACCACCTGCACCACCTTGTCGACGAGCGCCTTGGGCGTGTCCTTGAACAGCAGGTGCGCCTCGTCGAAGAAGAACACCAGGGTCGGCTTGTCCGGGTCGCCCACCTCGGGCAGTTCCTCGAACAGCTCGGACAACAGCCACAGCAGGAAGATCGCATAGGTCCTGGGCGACTGGATCAGCCGGTCGGCGGCCAGGATGTTGATGGTGCCGCGCCCGTCCGGTCCCTGGGTCAGGAAGTCCGGCAGCACCAGCGCCGGCTCGCCGAAGAATCCCTCGGCGCCTTCGTTCTCCAGCGTCAGCAGCGCCCGCTGGATCGAGCCGATGGACGCCTTCGACACGTTGCCGTACTGGCTGGTGAGGGACGCCGCGTTGTCGCCCACATGGCTGAGCATGGCGCGCAGGTCCTTGAGGTCGAGCAGCAGGAGCCCCTGCTCGTCCGCCACGCGGAAGGCGATGTTGAGCACGCCTTCCTGCACGTCGTTGAGCGACAGCATCCGGCTGAGCAGGAGCGGCCCCATCTCCGAGACCGTCGTCCGCACCGGGTGGCCCTGCTGGCCGAACAGGTCCCAGAAGACCACCGGAAAGGACTCGAAGCCATAGTCGTCGAGGCCGATCAGCGCGGCGCGCTTGAGCAGGAAATCCTTCGGCGCGCCCGGCTGGCAGATGCCCGACAGGTCGCCCTTGGCGTCGGCGAGGAACACCGGCACCCCGGCGCGCGAGAAGCCTTCGGCCAGGATCTGCAACGAGACGGTCTTGCCCGTGCCGGTCGCGCCGGCGATCAGGCCGTGGCGGTTCCCCCGCTTCAGGCTGAGATATTGGGGCGACTGTCCGGTTCCCAGATAGATGCTGTCCGGTTTGAGCAGGCTCATGCCTTGGTCCTCATTTGCACACGCCGTCCTTCGCATACGGCACCGAATACATGCGGCCCTGGATCACCCCGGCGCGCGACGACAGATAGGCGCTGGGCCGCGCCGGATCGAAGCGCAGCGGATTGGGCAGCGCCACCACCATCAGCGCGGCCTGGCGCGGCGAGAGCCCGGCGGCCGGCACGCCGAAATAATGTTGCGCCGCCGCCTCGGCGCCGTAAATGCCTTTGCCCCATTCCGCGATGTTCAGATACAGCTCCAGGATGCGCTGCTTGGGCAGCAGCAGCTCGAGCCAGAGCGTCAGATAGGCCTCGGCGCCCTTGCGGACGAACGAGCGGTCCGGCCACAGGAACAGGTTCTTCGACGTCTGCATGGAGATGGTGCTGGCGCCCTTCGAGCGCAGCCCCCGCTGGAGCTTGTCCACGTTCTTCTCCAGCGCCTCCCAGTCGAAGCCGTCATGGGCGCAGAACTTGGCGTCCTCGGAAGCGATGGCGGCGCGCTGGAGATGGGGCGAGATGCGGCCGAGCGGCACCCAGTCCTTTTCGATGCCGTGGCCCTGGGCGGCCCGGATCAGCATCAGCGGCGTCGCCGGCGGCGGCAGGAAGCGGTAGACCAGCATGATCGCGGGCGGCCCCAGCAGCACGACGAGCAGCAGCATGACGGCGAGGCGCACGAGCCGCCTGCCCGCACCGCGTTTGGCCTTCTTCGCTATGACGCACCCCTCGTGCCAGTTGCTCGGGCCGTCAGCATACGGGCAATCGGGCGCCGTGCACCAGTGCGAGGCACGGGCGGATCGGCGGCGCGGTGACGGAGCGCGCGCCGGTTCCTGCTAGGCCGCCAGTTCGTTCTCGATGGCCTGCGTGAGCGCGGGATCGTCCGGGGTGATGTCGGGCGCGAAGCGGCCGACCACCCTGCCGTCCCGGCTGACCAGGAACTTCTCGAAGTTCCACATCACGTCGGCCGCGTTCTTCGAGGCGAGGCCGCGCTCGTCGAGGACCTTCTTGAGCTGGCTGTCGGGCTTGCCGACCCGGTCAGGATGGGCCGCGATCAGTTCCTTGTACAGCGGATGGCGGTCTTCGCCCGCCACGCTGATCTTGGAGAACATGGGGAAATCCACATCGAATCTGGTGCTGCAGAATTCCTGGATCTCGGCGTCGGTGCCCGGCTCCTGGCCGGCGAAGTTGTTGGCCGGGAAACCGAGGACCTTGAAGCCGCGGCCCTCATAGGTCTTGTAGACCTTCTCGAGCGCGTCGTATTGCGGCGTCAGCCCGCATTTCGAGGCCACATTGACCACCAGCAGCACGTCGCCCTCATAGGCCTTCAGCGAGGTGTCCTTGCCGTCGATGGTGCGAACCGGAATGTCGTAGATGCTCATCTGCCGTTCCCTTGAAGCGTGAAACGGCAGCTTAGGGGATGGACCGGGCCGCTGGCAACTCGGGCCGTCGCACGGTCCAGCCCGACCCGGCCCCAATCCGGCCGCCCCTTGTTGGTGCTCCGGTACGATCGGACACCGCCGGCACCGGCGGCCGACGCTAGAATCACGCCGCGGGATTTCAAGAAGATCGCGGGCATAATTTGTTGTTTCCATTGCGTAATTCTCTCTTGCGGGGTTCCGGCCCGCGCTTACATCCAGCGCGTGGACAGGCATTGGGTGTCCACGCACAAACCAGTCAGGGGAACCGCGAAACAAAGCGCGCTTCGCGCTTGCGGGTTTCCCTTGCCCAGAGAGGAGCGAATCGTGAAACGCACCA
>CAZVVC010000212.1:0-6645 GCA_964630425.1 uncultured Bifidobacterium sp.
GCAGCCTGCTGATCGCCTTGCTCTGCGCGGCGGTCTCGGTGAAGCGTACATGCCGCGAGCGCAGGCTCTCGCGGAGCAGGCCGCCCTCCTTCATCTCCGAGGCGTGTTCGTCGAAGATCGCGCTGGCCTTGGTCGCCAGCGGCGAGTCGACGAATATGGGGGTCCAGGGCAGCTCCCCCGACTGCATCAGGTAGTGCAGGTCGACGAGCAGCTCCTGCGTCCGTTCCACCGCGAAGGACGGGATCAGCAGCACGCCGGTGGCGTGCGTCGCGGCCCGGACCTCGTCGCGCAGCATGCGCCGCCGCCGGGCCATGTCGCAGGGCTCCCGGTCGGTGTCGCCATAGGTGGATTCGCAGATTACGTAATCCAGCCCGGCCGGCGCTTCCGGCTCCTTCTGCATCAGCTTGTGGGAAGGGCCGATGTCGCCGGAGAAGAGCAGCCGCACGGTCCTGTCCGGGCCGCTTCCCCGGCGCAGCTCCAGCTCCGCCGACGCGGAGCCCAGCAGATGGCCGGCGTTCCAGAACCGCGCCCGGATGTCCGGCGACAGCGGGAACCAGGCGCCGTAGGCCACCGGCCGCAACCGGGAAAGGCAGGCCGCCGCGTCGGCCGCGGTGTAGATCGGCTCGACTTCCTCCCGCCCCCGTTGCAGGTTCCGCTCGTTCAACTGCCTGACCTCGGTTTCCTGGATGTGGCCGGAGTCCGGCAGCATCACGGAACAAAGATCGGCGGTGGCGCTGGTGGCGTAGATCCGTCCCTTGAAGCCGTCCTTGACCAGTTTCGGCAGCAGGCCGCTGTGATCGATATGGGCATGGGTCAGGACGACCGCGTCGATGGCGCCGGGATCGAACGGGAAGGGGCGGTAGTTCAGCTCCTTCTCCGACTTCGAACCCTGGAAAAGACCGCAATCGACCAGGATCTGCCTGCCGCCGAACTCGAGGCGGAAACACGATCCCGTCACGCCGCCGGCGGCGCCGTGGAAGTGCAATGTCGGAGATGTCACAAGCGCCTCATCGTCTCGGTGTTCCCTGATGGTTTCCCGGCGGCGTCCCGGCGTTCGTCGCGGCGCCCATTCCGACCGTCATTATTTTCGTATACGTTCGGAACCCAAATCGAAATAAAATAATGATATCAACCATGAATATAATTCATTTGCCCGGCAGGGACCCGGGAAGCATCCTGTTCTATAACGAGTACTTCAGGCACATCCAATTGGTGCCGAATTCATCTTCGGCGATCAGGAGGATGTGGGATGGGAGCGGTGACGGTCATCCACGCGCTGTCCGCTGGCCCGGCTCAGCAGCGCGCCTCCGGCAGCGCGCATGGTGCCGGGAGCCCGTATTCCCTTATCGCGGGTTCCCGGCACGCCTTCCGGCCGCCGCTCCCGCCGTTTCCTGCCGGACATGTTCCGGGTTCTTCCTTGGCAGGTCACAGATGAACATCCGCATCAAACGCATCTACGAGCCGCCCTGCGCCAGCGACGGGACGCGCATCCTGGTGGACAGGGTCTGGTCCCGTGGCATGACCAAGGAGGCCGCCGCCCTGACCGTCTGGATCAAGGACGTCGCGCCGTCTCCCTGGCTGCACAGGTGGTTCCACCACGATCCCATGCGCTGGCAGGAATTCATGCGCCGGTATCGGTCGGAGCTGAACGCCAGCGGGGCGGCGGTCCGCCGCCTGCTGGCCCTGTGCGCGGAAGGGCCGGTGACGCTGGTCTATGCAGCCCGCGACACCGAGCACAATCACGCGCGGGTGTTGATGGAGTACCTGATGACGACCGACATGGCGCGGCATTCGGGCGTATCGCTCGGCACCGGCGCCCGGGACGGACGGCCCCAGGCGCACGGATAGACCATGTGCGGTCAGGGGTGCCGCGTGCAGATGCTGCGGATCAGGCCGTCGCGGATGTCGTAGACCCAGCCGTGGAGCATGGGGCCGCCGCGCCGGGTCCAGGCGTCGACGATGACGGGATTCCTCGAGAGCTGGTCGATCTGCTCCATCACATGCAGCTCGCACAACCGGTCGCTCCGGGCCTGCATGTCCGGGATGGCGTCCAGCGCCGCGCCGTGCCGATGGTAGTGCTCGCGGATGGGCGAGATCCATGCGTTCACCGGGCCGCCCTCGTCGGGTGTCATGGCGGCGCCGATGCCGCCGCAGCCGTAATGCCCCGTCACGATGACGTGCCTGACGCGCAGGACATCGACCGCGAACACCAGCGCGGCGGCGAAGTTGGGGTCGTCCGCCGCCGCCACGTTGGCCACGTTCCGGTGCACGAACATCTCGCCGGGATCGAGGTCGACGATCTCGGTGGCCGGCACCCGGCTGTCCGAACAGCCGATCCAGAAATATTCCGGCGTCTGCTGGTGCGCCAGCCGGGCGAAGAACGACGGATCGCCCTGCACCTTGCGGTCCACCCAGGCGCGGTTGCGCGCGATCAGCTCCTCGGGGGTGATGGGCATGTTCAGGATCCGTGGGCGGGCACGGGCGCCCCTCCCCGGAAGACGGCGACCTTCTCGATGTTGCTGTCGTGGGATGTCAGCATGTCGTGCAACTGCGTATGGAGGGCGGCGTCCCGGATCGTCGGCAGCAGGGTTTGCAGCTTGCGCGACACCCACGCCTGGCCCTTGTTGAGGAACACCAGCCGCTCGTCCGTGTCCTCGATGGCCATGGCCTTTTCCAGGAAATCGCCGGTCCGCTTGGACGGGGTGCCGCCCAGGTCGATGATCGCGCCGGCGAGGACCGCGCACCAGCGCGCCTCGTCCCGGTGGATGGCCAGGATCAGCTCCCTGGTGTCCGGCCGCGACACCTGGTCGGCGGTGCGGCGCGTCAGCCGGGCGCCCGCGCGCTCGGCCTCGAGCAGCTCGTTGAGGATGTTCAGAAGCTCGTCGGTCGTCGCATATCCCATATAGCTGTCTTCCATTTCATGGGCCGAACAGGCCGGTGACGCATATCGGGCTGCCGGCCGCGCCGCCGGCGCGGGCAGGCCGATCAGGTCGTGCGCCTGCGCCACGATGGCCTCCACCTTTTCCCTCGCGCCGGCGATCCGGTCGATCCGGCCGCAGGACGTGCCGGCATAGAGGGCCATGGCCTCGAAATCGCCCGTCATGGACCGAAGCGGCGAGTCCGTGCTGAACAGGTAGATCGGCCTGTCGCCCTCGTGGCCGATGACCACGCGCTCGCCGCCGTGGGGATCGCCGTGCGCGCCGTCGGTGACGCTGTTGTGCAGGGTGCGCACCTTGGCGCCGGCCGGCCAGTTGACGTGGAATATCTCGCTCAGCAGCGTGTCGCCGTCCCGCGCCTCGACGATCCGGGCCTTGTGGTAGTCGTGCGCGAAGGATTCCGTCGTGGCGATCATCGCGGTGCCGAACACGCCGCCCTGCGCGCCCAGGCTGAGCACCCCGACGAGATCGGCGCCGTCGGCCAGCCCGCCCGCCGCCAGCACCGGAAGGTCGGTGATCTCCGCGATGGCGGGGACCAGGCGCTCGAGCGGCTGATCGCCCCGGACGTGGCCGCCCGCCTCCACGCCCTGGGCGATCAGGGCCTCGGCGCCCGCCCGCTCGGCCGCCGCTGCCTCGGCCGCCGATCCGACCTGGCAGACGACGACGACCCCGTGGTCGCGGAACCGGCGGATGACCGGTTCGGCGATATCCCAGAACAGGCACACGACCGGCACCCGCAGCGTCAGGCAGGCGTCGATCTGCCGCTGCAGCAGGCCGGGCTCGGTCGCGGCCGGGATGATGTTGACCCCGAACGGCTGGCCGGTGTGCGCGCGCACCTGCCGCACCTCGCTCTCGATCAGCTCGGGAGGCTCGCGCACCATGCCGAGGAAGCCGAATCCGCCGGCGTCGGTCACGGCGCGGACCAGCGCGGACCGCGCCACGCCGCCCATGCCCGCCAGCACCACCGGATAGCGGCAGCCGAGCAGGTCGCAGACGGGTCTATGAAGGGGTGTGCGCACCGGCGTCTCCCTTACCGTGGAGGATGGAATCCGCGAGCAGGACGGCATGGGTGTGCTCGTCGTCGCCCATGATGTAGAGCAGGGTGATGGGGCAGGTGCGCATCAGCCGCCGCAGGCCGTCCAGGGCCGCACCGTTCGCGCCCATCTCGGCGCGGTACAGGCTGGCGAACTGCGCCCACCGCGCCGGATAGCTCCTGAACCATTCCGCGAGCATCTCGCTGGGGCCCAGTTCCTTCAGCCACATGGTGACCCGCGCCCGCCGCGTGGGCGGCCACAGCGGCCAGGCCCGTTCCACCAGGATGCGCGCCCCGTCCCTGAGCGAGGCCGGCGCCATCAGGTGCTTGACGCAGATCGTCTGCGTCCGCGCCAGGTGGCGGCTCCGGGCACCGCGCTCCGCGCCCTCACGGGGCCAGGCGGTCGATGCGGTGAGTCTCAGCACTGCCGTTCTCCGGCCTAGCGCCGGGTCCAGTGGTCGACCGGCATCTGACGCCGGGTGATCGCCTGCTGGAAGTTCCGGCTGGCGAAGTCCCAGTCGACCAGATGATCGAGGAACACCTCGACATGCCGCCGGCGCTCGCTGAGATGGTCGACGTAATAGGCATGTTCCCAGACGTCGAGCGTCAGCAGCGGCGCGACGCCGTAGCAGAGGGGATTGGTCGCGTCCTTGGTGTTCATGACGCCCAGCGTGCCCTTGTCCAGCACCAGCCAGACCCAGCCGCTGCCGAACAGCTCTGTGGCCTTGCGGATGAAGGTGGCGCGGAAGGTGTCGAAATCGCCGAACTTGCGGTCGATCTCGCGGGCGAAGGCGCCGGACGGGCGGCCGCCGCCGCCGGGGCGCATGGAAAGCCAGTATTGCTCGTGGTTCCAGACCTGCGCGGCGCTGCGGAACAGCGCGGTGTCGCCGTCGCGATAGGCGGTCAGGAAGACGTCCCTGATGTCGCGCGCGGGCTGTTCCTCGAGCAGTTCGTTGGCCTTCCTCACATAGGCCGCGTGATGCTTGCCGTGATGGTTCGCCAACGCTTCCGACGAGACGTGCGGCTCGAGGGCCGACAGGGAATAGGGCAGGTCGGCGAGCGCGATTTTCATGAGCGAGCCCTCGTCGTCACGCGTTGGTCATTTGCCGGTCGCCCGCGCGGCATGGGTTACTCCGGGTCCCGGCGCACACGGCCGGGCACGCGCGAACGGGAACGGGAGACCGCCTTGGGGCGGGGCTTCAGGATCCACGGCGCCGCCGCGACCATGAAGAGGCACAATATTCCGATGGACGAGAGTAGAAGGATATCCATAGTGGCGCTCCATTCACCTTTATTCGGGGTTTGAAATCCACCTGCACTGAATAGATATTTCCAAATCAAAGATGAAACAAATGAATTTAAATGTGCGTTAATATCAATTAAATTGCCGAAAGGGATGGTCTCGACAATATTCATCCCTTGCATCCGGCCGGCTGGTCTTTCCTGTCCCCGTCGCCGTGTTCAGCGGGTGGCGGCCTCGTCCAGCACGCCGGCCCGCATGATGAAGTCGCCCAGATGCTCTCCGGGCTGGCGCCCGGCCGCGTAACGGCCGAATACATCCGACAGCGCGGCCAGGATGGCGGCCTCGCCGATGTTCTCGCGGTAAAGGGTGTTGAGCCGCTCGCCGTGGAAGCCGCCTCCCAGATAAAGGTTGTACTTGCCCGGCGCGCGCCCGGTCAGGCCGATCTCGGCCACATAGGGCCGGGCGCAGCCATTGGGGCATCCCGTCATCCGGATGGTCATCGGCTGGCCCTCCAGGCCGTGCTCGGCCAGCTGGGCCTCGATCTTGCCCACCAGGCTGGGCAGATAGCGCTCGGACTCGGCCATGGCCAGGCCGCAGGTCGGCAGCGCCACGCAGGCCAGCGCGTTGTGCCGGATCGCGGCGGGATCGAATTGCAGCAGGCCGTATTCGGCCAGCACGCTCTCGATGGCCGCGCGGTCGTCCGGCGCGATGTTGGCGATGATGAGGTTCTGGTTGGGCGTCAGCCGGAAGGTGCCGGCATGGATGCGGGCCACGTCGCGCAGGCCGTCCATCAGCTTGCCCGACAGCCGGCCGTTCTCGATGGGCAGCGTCAGGTGGTGGCGGCCGTCCGGGGTCTCCAGCCAGCCGATGGCGTCGCCGTTGGAGGTGAACTCGTAGGGCCGCGGTGGCTGCAGCCTGGCGCCCAGCCGCCGCTCGATCTCGCCGACGATCCAGTCGAGGCCCTTGTCGTCGATGGTGTATTTGAACCGCGCCCGCTGCCGGTCGAACCTGTCGCCGTAGTCGCGCTGCACGCCCATGACCGCGTCGGAGACGGCAAGGACCTGGTCGGCGGGCACGAAGCCGATGACGTCGGCCAGGCGCGGATAGGTTTCCTTGACGTTGTCGGTGCGGCCCATGCCGCCGCCGATGGCGACGTTGAAGCCCTCCAGCCCGTCCTTCCCCGCGATGGCGATGAAGCCCAGGTCCTGGGTATAGACGTCGATGTCGTTGTAGGGCGGGATGGCGAAGCCGATCTTGAACTTCCGGGGCATGTAGGTGGGGCCGTAGAACGGCTCCTCGGGCTCCGACGAGGCCACCTGCACGTCGCCGTACCAGATCTCGTGATAGGCGCGGGTCTTGGGGATGACGTGATCGCTCACCTGCTTGGCCAGCGTGGAAAGCTGGATGTGCAGCGGCGCGGCCGCCGGCGTGGA
>CAZVVC010000213.1:0-6621 GCA_964630425.1 uncultured Bifidobacterium sp.
CCCCAGATGATGCGGCCGATCCTGGCTCTTGCCGTCTTCCGTCATGGCCCCCAACCCGACGGCATGGCCGCCTCAGACGTTGTAGGGCGGTTTGTCCAGGCCGCGCGGCGAGGCGGTGAACACCTCGTAGCCCGTCTCGGTCACGGCGATGGAATGCTCGAACTGTGCCGACAGCGACCGGTCGCGGGTCACCGCCGTCCAGCCGTCCGCCAGGATCTTCACGTCGTAGCGGCCCAGATTGACCATGGGCTCGATGGTGAAGAACATGCCGGGCCGCAGGATCACGCCCGAACGAGGCTCGCCGTAATGCAGCACGTTGGGCGCGTCGTGGAAGATCTTGCCCAGGCCGTGGCCGCAGAAATCGCGCACCACCGAACACCGTTCGCTTTCGGCATAGCTCTGGATGGCATGGCCGATGTCGCCCAGGGTCGCGCCCGGCTTGACCTGCCGGATGCCGCGCCACATGGCCTCGAAGGTGATGTCGCACAGCCGGCGCGCCTTCACCGACACCTCGCCCACCAGATACATGCGGCTGCTGTCGCCGTGCCAGCCGTCGACCGTCGGCGTGACGTCGATGTTCAGGATGTCGCCTTCCTTCAGCGCCTTGTCGCCGGGAATGCCGTGGCACACCACGTGGTTGATCGACGTGCAGATACTCTTGGGAAAGCCGCGATAGCCCAGCGGCGCGGGAATGCCGCCGCGATCGACGATGAAGTCGTGGCACAGCCTGTCGAGATATTCGGTCGTGGCGCCGGGCTTCACATAGGGCGTGATGAAGTCGAGGGTCTCGGCGGCCAGCCGTCCGGCCGCGCGCATGCCCTCGAAGCCTTCGCGCCCGTGAATCTTGATGCCGCCGGCGCGCATCTCGCCAACTCTCTGGTCGTTCATTCGGTATCCTTCAAACCGGGGCGCTTAGATAGCGAGAACCAGCGCCCGGTCAACGGCGATTTCTTCCGTGGTCAGTCTACAGGCGTAACACAGGACTTCAACGCCGCGCTCGCGGGCCACCTTCAAGCCTGCATCATACGCCGGGTCCACGTCGCGGGCGATTGCAAATCGATCGCAGTCCATGCGCTGGACCAGATAGAGCATCACGGCGCGGTGCCCGGCCTCGACCATGTCGCCCAGCTCCAGCAGGTGCTTGGCGCCGCGTGCCGTGACCGCGTCGGGAAATTCGGCCAGCGTGCCGTCGCGGCGCAGATGGACGTTCTTCACCTCCACATAGCAGAGCGGCCGGGCAGGGTCCTCCAGCAGGATGTCGATGCGCGAGTTCTTCCCGTACTTCACCTCCTGGCGAAGCCCGGCATAGCCGGCGAGCGGCTCGATGGCGCCGGCGCGGATCGCCTCGGCGACGATGCGGTTGGGATGGCCCGTATTGATGCCCACCAGCCCGCCGTCGGCCTCGATCAGCTCCCAGGAATATTTCAGCTTCCGGTCCGGGTTGGCGGCCGGCGACAGCCAGACCACGGAGCCGGGCGCCTTCAGCCCGGCCATCGCGCCCGAATTGGCGCAGTGCGCGGTCACCGTCTCGCCGGTGTCGAGAACGACGTCCGCCATGAACCTTTTGTAACGTTGGACCAGGGTGCCGCGCACCAGAGGGGCATGAAATCGCATGCGGGGACCCTATAAGTGCTTGCCCCGCCATGCAATCCCGGCATGAACGCGAATTAATCCGCGATCGGCCTGCATGAACGCGAGTTAACGGGCGGAGGCCGCGGCGGGTGATAATATTTTCAACAGGTTAACTCGGCAATGACTCCTGGGGAGGAGATTCGATGCAGGGATTTCTACCAGCGCGCGCGTCCTGGCCGGCCCTCATAGCGGTGTCCCGCGGCGCGATCTCGAACCTCACGTCACGCAAACGGGACATGATGGTCACGCTCGCCGCGAAAGCCGGTGATCGGGACGGCGACGTTGGACAGGCGCGCCGCCGCGACGCATCGGCCGCGGGCAGGCGGGGCGGCGGCGGACGGCACGGCGAGCGCCCTTCCGCCGCCGTCCGGCAGGCCTTTCAGGACGCGGGCGAGCTGCTGGCGACGGCGCTGGTCATGGCCTGGCCCCTGCTGGCGGTCGGGCTGGCCCTGGCCGATCCTCCGCCGGGCGGCGTCTTCGCCTATCTGGCCGACCCGCGCGAGATGTCGGCGGCGATGGTCCGGGACTGAGCGCGCCCGTCCACCATCTTCCGGAAGACTTTCACGCAACCACTGGAAAAGGAGCAGCCCGATGATACGTCCATGCAGGGGGACCAAGCGGTATCATGCCACCCGTGAGTGGCCGGGGAGTTTCATCATGCGCCCACGCCTTTCCCTTACCCGCCATGCCATCTGTCTGACCGTCGCCGTCGCGCTCGCCGGGCTTGCCGCCTGCGCGCCCACGGACCGGGAGGCCGCCACCGATCCGGGCCCTTCGGGGGTCGTCGCCCAGGAGGACCGCGGCGTCAGCGCTCCGCCACCGCCGCCCGCCTACAGCACGCCCGAAGTGGTGCCGCCGCCGCCCATGACGGAAATGAAGCCTGCCGCGCCCGCCGACATGGCGCGCATGGAGCAACGGGCGAAGCTTGCCCCGTCCCAGGCCGCGGGCAGCATGGCAGACGTCCACCGCTATCACTGGCGGCCGCGGAACACCGAGAACTACGCGCATATGGACGGCAACCCGGTGAAGCAGGCGGCGGCCGAGCCCGTGTCGACCTTCAGCGTCGACGTGGACACCGGCGCCTATTCCAACATGCGCCGCTACCTCAACCAGGGGTCGCTGCCGCCCGCCGACGCGGTGCGCGTCGAGGAGCTGGTCAACTATTTCGACTATGCCTACCCGCCGCCCGCCGACAGGTCGCGGCCGTTCGCGGTCTCGACCGAGGTGGCGCGCACTCCTTGGAACCCGGAGACCTACCTGCTGAAGATCGGCCTGAAGGGCTACGAGGCGCCCCGGTCCGCGCGGCCCGCGGCCAATCTGGTGTTCCTGCTCGACGTGTCGGGCTCGATGAACGCGCCCGACAAGCTGCCCTTGCTGGTGTCGTCGCTGAAGATGCTGACCAACCAGCTCCGCGACGACGACCGCATCTCGATCGTGGTCTATGCGGGCGCGGCCGGCGTGGTGCTCGAGCCGACGAGGGGCAGCGACCGGGCCGCCGTGCTGGCCGCCCTCGACCAGTTGCAGGCCGGCGGATCGACCGCGGGCGGGCAGGGCATCACCCTTGCCTACGCCATGGCGCAGAAGGCCTTCGTCAAGGGCGGCATCAACCGGATCATCCTGGCCACCGACGGCGATTTCAACGTGGGCGACACCCGCGTGGAGACGCTGAAGGACTATGTGGCGCGCCAGCGGTCGACCGGCGTGTCGCTGTCGGTGCTGGGCTTCGGCTCGGGCAATCTCAACGACGAGATGACCGAGCAGCTCTCCAATGTGGGCAACGGCAGCTATGCCTATATCGACAGCCTGCAGGAGGCCCGCAAGGTCCTGGTGGAGCAGGTCGGCGGGACCCTGTTCACCATCGCCAGGGACACCAAGATCCAGATCGAGTTCAATCCGGCGGTCGTCGCCGAATACCGGCTCATCGGCTACGAGAACCGGATGCTGAAGATCGAGGACTTCAACAACGACAAGGTGGACGCGGGCGACATCGGCGCGGGCCATACGGTGACGGCGCTGTACGAGGTCGCGCTGGTCGGCTCGAAGGGCCTGAGGATGGACCCGCTGCGCTATGCGCCGCCCGCCGCGTCTGCGCCGTCGGCCCGGGAGTTCGCCTTCGTGAAGCTGCGCTACAAGCTGCCGGACGAGGAGGCGAGCAAGCTGATCGAGATACCGCTCGAGCGCGCCATGCTCGACGGGGCCGGCGCCGCCTCGGCCGACTTCAGGTTCGCCGCCGCCGTCGCCGCCTTCGGCCAGAAGCTGCGTCACGGCGCCTATCTGGGCGATTTCGGCTACGACCGCATCGCGGCGCTCGCCCAGGAAGGGCGCGGCCGGGACGAGCAGGGCTATCGCGTGGAGTTCGTCAACCTGGTGAAGACCGCCGCCGCGCTCGACGGCGGCGCCCGCACCGGCGCGGCGCGGCCCGACTAGGATTCAGCGCGTCCCGGCGTCCCCCTCCCCGCGGGGCGCGCGGCGAAACGGCCGGACACGCGGTGCCGGCCGTTTTGTCGTGCCGGCGCCATCGCCGCTTTGATATAAGGAAGCCATGACAGAACCTCGCAAAGTCACCGCCTGCCTCATCATCATCGGCAACGAGATTCTCTCGGGCCGGACCAAGGACGCCAACCTCGCCTATCTGGCCACGTGGCTGAACGACCAGTGCGGCATCCAGCTCGCCGAAGCACGGGTGATCCCGGACGTCGAGGACACCATCGTGTCCACGGTGAACGAGGTGCGCGCCCGCTTCGACTACGTGTTCACCACGGGCGGCATCGGCCCCACCCATGACGACATCACCGCCGAATCGGTCGCCAGGGCTTTCGGCGTGCCGTGGGAGCTGCATCCCGAGGCGCACGAGATCCTGAAGGAATATTACGGGCCGGAAGGGCTGACCTCGGCGCGGGCGCGCATGGCGTGCACGCCGCGCGGCGCGAAGCTGGTGGAGAACCCCATCTCCAAGGCGCCCGGCTTCCAGATGGAGAACGTGTTCGTGCTGGCGGGCATCCCGCAGATCATGCAGGTGATGCTGGACAGCCTGAGGCACCGGCTGACCGGCGGATTGCCCGTCCGGTCCCGCTCCGTCCTGCTCCACCTGCCCGAAAGCCAGATCGCCACGGGACTGCGCGAGATGCAGAATCGGAATCCTGCGGCCGATATCGGTTCCTATCCGTTCTACCGCCAGGGAAAAGGCGGCACGAGCATCGTCATCCGCTCCACGGACGACGAACTCAACTCCAGGTTGGCCCAGGAAGTCTTTGAAATGGCTGTGTCTTTGGGTGGGTCTCCCCAATTTGAGGAATCCGCCTAATTTCAAACACAATTCGAAGTTGCGTAAAATTTGAAGCAATGCTACTCAAGGTTTCGGAGCCGCAACGGCCAACGTCACTCCGGGGCTCCACACGCCGCGCCAGCCACGTGAAGAAATGGCGCGGCTCGTTCCCGGGCTTCACCGGCTTCGGGCT
The DNA here is from genome assembly GCA_964630425.1 of uncultured Bifidobacterium sp. Lineage (GTDB taxonomy): Bacteria > Pseudomonadota > Alphaproteobacteria > SMXS01 > SMXS01 > RI-34. Next base: position 5,091 of record CAZVVC010000213.1, read on the forward strand.
TGGGCCGATGCACGCGCATCGGACTGGAGCCCGGTGAAGCGGAAAAGTGATCCCGCCGGAATTCCGGCCGGCTGTTGGCGAGGTGGCGCCGGTCCGCGAAAGCGGACCCCGCAGTAGGACCAACACTGGACGGCCGAGGGGCCGTCCGCACAGACGAGGACCAACATCATGAAGTTCGTAATCCCCGCCGCCCTGGCGGCACTGAGCCTTGCTGCCTGCGCCGAAACCCCGGCCAACCAGCACATCGCCGAAATGCAGGCCCTGACCACCAAGGTGACCGGCCTGCAGTGCCCGGCCGCCCAGCCCACTGTCGTCTACGGCAACCGCGAAGGCGCCGCCTGGACTCCGGCGGGTCCGATGAAGGGCGGCACGGTCGTCATGCCGGCCAGGTTCGACCCGAAGACCGCCGAAGGCCGCAAGGCGCAGACCGGCCCGCAGGCCCACTGGCGCATGGCGGAGGAAGTGGCGCACACCTGCGGCGCCGACGAGACCCAGGCCCGCGCGGTGAAGTGCGCCTGGTGGATCTGCGGCTGATCGGCCGGGACCGGAAGACCACGCCAGCCAAGGGAAGCCGGACACGAGCGCCGGCTTCCGGCGGCCCACCCCACGGGCCTGCCTCGGCCTGCCCTGAACATGCCGTGCGAACCGCGCCGGGCGGGAAGCCCGACCCGCTTCTTCCCGATCGCGCACGGCACCGTTCAGGACAGACCCCGGCAGGCCCGCTTTACGTCCTGCGCGCGGTCGCATACGTTTCCCGCGCGCGAGCGTGGTGGAACTGGCAGACACAGCAGACTTAAAATTTGCCGCCCGCAAGGGCTTACGGGTTCGACTCCCGTCGCTCGCACCACAGCCGGCCGGATCAGGCGGAGGCTTCCGCGGGGACCCCGGCGGTCACCACCCGGTTCCGGCCCACGGCCTTAGCCTGGTAGAGGGCGGTGTCGGCCCGGCGGATCAGGTCCTGGGGGTCGTTGCTTTCAGCGTGGGCGACGCCGATGCTGACGGTGAAGCGGACCTGCTGGCCGCCGGCCCTCAGCGGCACCGATTCCATCGCCTCGCGCAGCCTTTCGGCCAGCGTGACCGCGCCCTCCAGGCCGGTTTCCGGCAGGATGAGCAGGAACTCCTCGCCGCCCCAGCGGACGATCGAATCGACCTTGCGCAATTTTCCGCCGCACCGCGCCACCAGCGCGCGCAGCGCGTCGTCGCCCGCCTCGTGGCCGTGCCGGTCGTTGATCGCCTTGAAATGGTCGACGTCGAGCAGAAGGATGGAAACGCTGGTGCCGTAGCGCTCGCGCCGTTGCAACTCCGCGGTCAGGCTGCTGATCCCGTGGCGGCGGTTGAACGCGCCGGTCAGCGGATCGGTATGGGCGAGCCGGCGAAGCTCGTTCTCCATCCGCTTGCTGGCGGTGATGTCGCGGAACCAGGCCACGGCGCCCGAGATCTCGCCGGTCCCGTCCCGCAGCGGCGCGGCGTTGATGCTCAGCAGTATTTCGCTGTCGTCGTGCTCGATCCGGATCCACTGTATCATGTTCTC
>CAZVVC010000214.1:0-6617 GCA_964630425.1 uncultured Bifidobacterium sp.
AAGTATCGCTAAGCAGCAGGAGTGTCTTCGGGCGCTCCTGCTGTTGTCGTTCCCTCCTCGGGTTCGGGTCTCGGCCCGCCGGCAGCGCTCCGTCGGCGGGCCGCACTTCTGCGGTGGAGGCACATCATGTCTGACCTCCAGCGGGAGTTCAACCGGCGAGTCCTTGATCAGTTGGAGAAGTTGACGGGCGCTCGCCCGCAAGATCGCGACATCGCGGTGCTGCGCGAGCTGCTGCTGACGATGGAGTTGACCGGCAAGCTCAAGGCGCCCTCCAAGGCGCCGGCGAGCGTCGACTGGTGGAAGGTCCTGCCGCTGTTGTTGATGTTGGCGGTGGTGTTGGCCGCGATCGTGGCGGCGTTGTTGGGCGTGGAGCTCGGGGGGTTGCTGTGAACGTCGAGTCGAGACCCGCCCATCCTGAGAACTTCGATGTCGGCCGTGCTGGGCGTCGCGTGAAGCGCGTGGTGATCCACCTGGCCGACGGCACGCTGGAAGGCACGGCGGCTTGGTTCGCGAATCCTGCGGCTCGCGTGAGCGCGCATTACACCGTGGGCGTCGCTGGGCAAGTGGTGCAGCACGTCGGTGAGGCCGACACCGCTTGGCATGCCGGTGACGCCGCCGCGAACCGTGAGAGCATCGGCATCGAGCACGAGGGCCGTCACCCTGAGGGTGGCGATTGGGTGCCGGGCCGCATCCAGTTGGAGGCGTCCGCCCGGTTGGTGGCGGACATCTGTCGGCGGCACGGCATCACGCCGAGCATCGAGACGATCGTGCCGCACTCGAGCATCAACCCGCGCAAGCCGCGCTGCCCCGGGCCGGGCTTCCCGTTCGCGGGTTTCATCGGCACGGTGCGGGCTTTGCTGGCGCCGGCCGAGCCGTTCGGGCCGGCGGTGGGTGACGTGATCACGGTGCGGCTCTTCGACCCCTCGAGCAACGAGCAGATCGGCGACGGCAGCCGCATCTACGGCACGGACAAGGTTTACGTGAAAAGGCTCGGGCCGCTGCACGCGGCCGTGCAGCCGTTGGCCGCGACGAGCGCGGCGACCGGGGCGATACCCCAGGAGGAGATAGAGATGGTCGAGCTCATAGGCAAGGTCTGGAACTCCGGGTGGCTGGGCAAGGCGGTCATCGTCATCATCGCCGTGGCCATCCTGGCGCTGCTGTGGTTGGTGTTCTCGGGTCGGGCGTTCGCGCAGGCGACCAACCCCGAACTGCTGCAGCCGAACACGTGGTTCACCAGCCTGGAGGCGGTGTTCACCATCACGGCGGTGATCGCCGGGTTCGTCACCAAACTGGCCACGGCGTTGGGCAAGGACTGGTTCAAGACGCAAGGCACCACGACCGTGGCGTTGTCAGCCGTCATCGCGGCATTGATCGGCGGCGTCGGCGGCTGGTTGTCGCTCGGCATCTTCGCCGGCGCCGGCGGCATCACGGGCGCGGTGGCCGCGATCGGCACCGCCGTGCTGGCGTTCTTGGGCTCCAACGCGAGCGCCAAGGCCGACCGGCAGGCGCTGGCCGGCGCCGTGCAGCGCGTCGAGGACGCCGCCTCAGCCGAGGCGGCCAAGGCGCGGTTGTTGTGACTCGCGGCGGCCGCTGGTGCCGCCTGCTGCTGGTCTTGCTCACGCCCCTGCTGGTGGCCGCGGCGTACGCCCAGACCAGCTGGGGCGTGCGCCTCGACATCGAGCTCCCCATCGACCAGACGGTCATCGAGTTCGCCACCAACCCGCTCGCCTACGCGCAGGCGCACCGCGACGTCATCGACGCGCGAGCGTTCGTGGAGCGCGGCCAGGTCGGCCTCGAAGGCCGCCTTCGCAGCTCAACCGAAGCGTTCCTAGGCACCTACTACATTTTCCGTAGCACCGAGTTGTTGGGGCAATCGCTCGAGTCCCGCCTCGGCCTGTACGCCGGCCGCGACTTCCGCGCCGGCGAGTGGTTCATCAGCCTGCGCGGCACCATACTGCTGTTCGGCCAGTTGCCTTGAGGAGGCACGATCGTGTTTCGACGCCTTGACCCTGCCCGCCTCCGGCAGCTGCGCGGCCGCATCCTGAGCATCGCCTACCTGGCTGCCATGAGCGAAGCCGGCAACCCCGACGACCCGTACACCGTCAGTCGCGGGGTGCTGGTCGGCACCCTCGAGCACTCCGGGGAACTCCCCTCCAGCGAGGACCTGCGCGGCGCCCTCCGCGTCCTCGAGGAGAAAGGCGCCCTCAAGGTCACCTGGCGCCACGACGGCTCCGGCGAGTTCGTCACCGTGCGCCTGCAAGCATTCGGGATCGACCTGGTGGAGGGCGCGGTCGTGGACCCGGGCATCACCTTCACGCTTCGCCGCGAGCACTGACCGTGCAAGAGGTGCGCATCGAACGACTCGAGGACAAGGTCGGCAGCCTCGAAGTCGCCACCGCCCACGGCTTCGGTGAGATCCGGCAGGACATCGCGCACCTCCGCGAACTCGTGTCGCAGACGCTAGCCCGACCGCAGGCCACCCCCGTGTGGGTGCTGCTGCTCGCGAGCGGCACGTTCCTGCTCGGCCTGGCGGCGTGCCTGCTGGCCGCCTCCCAACTGCTGACAGGGTGAGGGGAGACGTCGTGGATCCGATCATCGACCGCACGCCGTTCCTGCTTACCGAACGCCGCTGCAAAGTCTGCACCAGCCCGGTGCGAGACGCCATCGATGCCATGCTCCTGGGCGAGACCCGCGGTCCCAACGACGAGCTGCTCACCTACGAGGGCATCATCGCGTGGGCCGCCGAGCAGGGCGTGACCCTCACCTCCTCGAGCCTCAGCCGGCACCGTCACAACCACCTGCAGCCGTCGCTGCAGATGGCCCTCGAAACGCAGCGGCACATGGACGCCATCGCCACCGCCACCGGCCGGCGCTTGACGCTGCACAGTGCCGTCGCGAACGTCATCGCCACCAAGACGCTGCGGCTGCTCGACGACATGGACGTCGGCGAGATGCGCCCCGACGCGCTGCTGCGCATCGCCCTGCGGGCCGCCGAGGTCGGCCTGAAGCTCGAGAAGGCCGAGGCCGCGCTGTCACCCGAGGTCGCCAAGCAGATCGACGACAAGCTGACCGCCGCCGGGTTGTCGCCCGAGGTGCTCGAGCGCATCCGCACCGAGGTCTACGGCCTCGTCTCTTGACCCTCGAAGGGGGACCCGCTGTGGAATCCAGCCCGTCCGATCGCCGGGAGGAAGCGCGTTACCAGTCGGAGTTCGTGAAGAAGGACCGGGAGGGAAAGCGGCGCTTCGTGCGCCTCTATCAACCCAAGCGCGGGCAGCGGTTCACGTTCGCTTCGAGCCCGGACGTCGAGTGGATCTGTCACCCGGAGACCGGCGCCGTGATGCGCCTGGCCACCTACGAGTCGCGCCGCTGAGGAGAGCACGTGTCCATCCTGCTGCCGTACCAACGCCGCTGGGTGGACGACCACTCGCGCTTCAAGATCTGGGAGGCCAGCCGTCAGGTCGGTAAGAGCTTCGCGCTGACGCTCGAGGCGGTGCTGGACGCGGTGGAACGCCGCACCACTTGGGTGTTCCTCTCGGCGGGTGAGCGGCAGTCGCTCGAGCTGGCGGAGAAGGCGCGGCTTCACCTCGAGGCCATCAAGATCGCCGCCGCAGAACTCGATGATGACTTCCTCGACAAGGATGGAAACCGTTACCGCCAGCTCCTGCTGCGGTTGCCGAACGGCAGTCGCCTGATCTTCCTCCCGGCCAACCCGAGCACCGCAAGGGGTTACACCGCCAACGTGGCGCTGGATGAGTTCGCTTTTCACATCGACTCGGCGGCCATCTGGGCGGCTTTGTTCCCCAGCATCACGCGTAGCCGGGACCTCAAGCTGCGCGTGGCTAGCACCCCGCAGGGGAAGAGCAACGTCTATTACCGCCTGTGGGAGGCCGCCGTACGCCTCGGCGATCGGGGCGTTTGGTCGCGGCATCGCACCGACATCTACGACGCGGTAGCTGACGGCCTGCCTGTCGATCCGGAAGAGCTCCGGACCGGCCTGAACGACTCCCTGGCGTGGCAGCAGGAGTACCTCCTGGAGTTCCTCGAGGAGTCCACGGCTTACCTCAGCTACGAGCTGCTGGCGACGTGCGAGGATCCTGCGGCGACGCTCGATCTCACGGTGGAGGAGATCGACCTGACGGCCGGCGACCTTTACTTGGGTCTGGATATCGGTCGGCAGCGCGACTTGTCGGTCATCTGGTTGCTGCAGCGGGTCGGGGACGTGCTGTGGACGCGGCGCGTGATCGAGTTGCTGCGGACGCCGTTCGCGGCGCAGCGCGAGGTGCTGTACGGGTTGTTGCCGCACGTGCGGCGGGCCTGCATCGACGCCACGGGTCTTGGCATGCAGTTGGCGGAGGAGGCGCAGCAGCGTTACCGGCAGGTGGAGAGCGTGACCTTCACGGCGGCCGCGAAGGCGGACATGGCCACCACGTTGCGGCGGGCCTTCGAGGACCGCGCGGTGCGCGTGCCGATCGACGGGGCGGTGCGCGAGGACCTGCATAGTGTGCGGCGCATCGTCACCAGCTCGAACAACATCCGCTTCGACGCGGAGCGTGATGCCGGCAGTCACGCGGACCGCTTCTGGGCCTTGGCGTTGGCGGTACATGCTCAGTCCTCGGGTGTCTATTCGCCTTACGAATCGATGGCGGTTCCGCGTCGCTTCTCGACCGCGCAGAATCGCCGTTAAGGCCCCTCGCCGCCCCGCCCCGCCCAACTTCCTCACCCCAGGTCCTCGCGGGCGTGTACTAGCCCTGTACCATCGTGCACTATCACCTACCAGATGTGGCACCGGAGGCTTTCGTGGCTCGACCTGACACCCAGATCTTCAGTGAGGCGTCTGCGCGGGCGGTGGCCACCTGGTCCCCGGCGAGCGTGCGGGCCGTGCTGCTGCAGTTGCAGCGCGGCGACTTCAGCCGCGCCGGGGCCCTGGCGGACGCCGTGTTGGCGGACGATCGGGTGCAGGCGGTCATCGGCACGCGCATCAACGGCGTGCTGTCGCTGCCGCTCGCGTTCGAGGCCGAGGGTGATTCTCCGCGCGCGGCGCGGGCCGCGGAGGACCTGGAGCGCGACTGGTGGGATATCGCCGACGAGGCGACGCTGAGTGAGTGGTTGGCGTACGCGCTGCTGTTGGGGGCGTGCGCGGCCGAGCTGGTGTGGTCGACGGAGGGGCAGCGGTCGCTGCCGCGCCTGCGCATCTGGCACCCCAGCAACCTGCGGCGCGACGAGAAGACGGGCGCGTGGGCCGTCAGGCAAGAGGGCGAGAAGTGGCTGACCATCACTCCGGGTGATGGCAAGTGGGCGTTGCTGGCGCCGTTCGGTGAGCGGCGGGCGGGCACGCGCGCCTTGCTTCGCGCCGTGGCGATCCCGTGGCTGTCCAAGGTCTACGCGGTCGGCGATTGGAACCGCTACAGCGAGGTGCACGGTAGCGGTGCTCACGTCGGCAAGGCGCCGCAGGGCGCCAGCATCGAGGAGCGCAGCCGGTTCCGCGACGACCTGGCGCGGTTGGCTTCCGACGCCGCCATCGTGCTGCCTGACGGTTGGAGCGTCGAGCTGTTGGAGGCCACCACCGGTAGTGGGGAGGTGTTCGAGAAGCTCATCGCTTGGGCGGACAAGGCCATCGCGGTGAGCATCCTGGGTCAGAACCTCACCACCGATGTGCAGGGCGGCAGCCTGGCGGCGGCCGAGGTGCACGAGCGCGTGCGCTATGACCTGGTGCAGAGTGACGCGGAGCTGTTGGCGACGGTCACGCATGACGAGGTGGTGGTGTGGTGGGCCGAGTTCAACTTGGGCGATCGCGCCTTGGCGCCTTGGCCGGATTGGGACGCGGCGCCGCCGACGGACGAGGCGGCGGTGTCGAGCGCCCTCGCGGATCGGGCGCAGGCGCTGCTGACGCTCTCCACGGCGCAGTTGCAGACGGGCCTGCCGATCGACTGGTTGCAGTTGGCGCAGCGGCTGAACATCCCGATCATCGAGGGGGCGCCGTTGGGGGCGCCGCGTTTCTCGGACCGCGAGCTCTCCTCGGGCCGCTACCGCCTGGCGAGCGGTGACGACCTGGATTCGGCGCGTGGCTTCGCGCGTGGCCAGTTGTACGCCGACCGCGTGGCGGACGTTGCGCGGGCGCAGGCGAGCGAGGCGTTGGCGCCGGCCCTGGCGGACGTGCTGGCCATCGTGTCGAGCAGCCGCGGTTATGAGGAGTTGCGGGCTCGGCTGCTGGCCGCCTACGGCGACTTGGGCGTGGATGACCTGGCGGACCTGACCGAGTCGAGCTTGGTGCTGGCGGGTCTGGCGGGGCGCCTGGCGGTGCTGGGCGACAGTGAGAGCAGCTGATGGCGTGGCCGGATCCGATGGTGAGCGCGCTCGAGGCGATCGCTTGGTTTCGTGCGCGCGTGCCCATCACGCCTGGCCGCTGGCGGCGCCTGAGTGCCGAGGCGCGGCGGCGCTCGTTTCGGGTGGCGGGCGCCACCCGCTTGTCGCTGGTCATGGACGTGTGGCGGGCCGTGGAGCGGGCGATCGCGCAGGGCCTGCCTTACGAGGCGTTCGAGAAGGAGGTCGGCGAGAAGCTGGTGGCCGCCTGGGGCGGCAGCGTCACCAACTCGGCGCACCGCCTCGAGACCATCTAC
>CAZVVC010000215.1:0-6612 GCA_964630425.1 uncultured Bifidobacterium sp.
TGATCTATTACGCGCCGCGCTACTACGCCATGCGCGTCTGGCTGGACCGCACCCGCCTCGCCGCCTACGGCATGACGCCGTCGGACGTGGAGGACGCCCTGCGCCAGCAGAATGTCGAGATTCCGGCGGGGCGCATCGAGAGCAAGGAGCGGGAGTTCACCGTCCTCGCCGAAACCGACCTCAACACGCCCCGGGAATTCGAGCAGATCATCCTGAAGGACGCGGACGGCTATCTGGTGCGCCTGAGGGATGTGGCCAAGGTCGAGCTGGGCGCCGAGGAGAACCGAGAGATCGCCCGCTATTCCGGCCGGCCGGCCACGGCGCTGGGCGTGGTCAAGCAGGGCAAGGCCAACCCGCTCGCGGTCGCCGAGGAGGTGCACGCCGTCCTGCCCGAGCTGCTGAAGTCCCTGCCCGAGGGCATCACCGGCGAGGTGAACTGGGACAAGTCGGTCTATGTGAAGGCGTCCATCGACGCGGTCTACGTCACGCTGATCGAGGCCTTCGTGCTGGTGCTGGCGGTGATCTTCCTGTTCCTGGGCTCGGTGCGCGCCACGCTGATCCCGCTGCTGACCATCCCGATCGCGCTGACCGGCGGCTTCTTCCTGATCTTCGCCTTCGGCTTCAGCATCAACGCGCTGACCCTGCTCGCCATGGTGGTCGCCATCGGCCTCGTGGTCGACGACGCCATCATCATGCTGGAGAACATCCACCGCCACATGGAGCATGGCGAGACGCGTCGCCAGGCGGCGCTGATCGGCTCGAAGGAGATCGGCTTCGCCATCGTCGCCATGACGCTGACCCTGGTGGCCGTGTTCGCGCCCGTGGCGTTCACGCCCGGCCGCACCGGCAAGCTGTTCACCGAGTTCGCGCTGACCCTCGCGGGCACGGTGCTGATCTCGGGTTTCGTGGCGCTGACGCTCACGCCCATGCTGTGCTCGAAGATGCTGAGCCTGAGCCAGGCCGGCTGGCTGTCGCGCCGCATCGACCAGGTCTTCGCCGCCATGACCGGCGGCTACCGCCGCGCCCTGACCGCCGCCATGCAGCGCCGCAACGCCGTCTTCCTGGTGGCCGGCTGCATCGCCGTGGGCACCGGCGTCCTCTACACCACGCTCAAGCACGAGCTGTCGCCGCAGGAGGACCGGGGCTATTTCGTCGGCTATTTCCTCGGGCCGGAAGGCGCGACGCCCGAATACATGAACAAATACGCGGGCGAGCTGGAGCAGCTCTACATCTCCCATCCCGACGTACAGAAGAACTTCTATACCGCCGTGGGCCGGCCGACCGTGAACCAGGGCTATTCCTTCGTGCTGCTGACCCCGTGGAAGGACCGCGGCCGCGGCTCGCTGGAGATCCAGAAGGAGTTCGCGCCCAAGATGGCGGCGGTTCCCGGCGTGATCGCCCTGCCCAACAACCCCGGCTCGTTCGGCTCCTCGCCGCAGGACGCCAACATCGACTTCGTGATCCAGAGCACCGGCAGCTACGAGGAGCTGGCCGCGGCGGCCGACAGGATCATCCAGCAGGTTTCCCAGGTGCCGGGCTTCGCCGCCCTGCGCAGCGACCTGAAGCTCAACAAGCCCGAGCTGAAGATCAACGTGAACCGGGCCAAGGCGGCGGCGACGGGCGTGCGCGTGGACGATGTGGGCCGCACGCTGGAGACCATGCTGGGCAGCCGCGAGGTCACCCACTTCAAGCGCGGCAACAAGCAGTACGACGTGGTGCTGAAGATCGAGGACGTGGACCGGCGCAACCCGGAGCACCTGCGGACCATCTTCGTGCGCAACGCCGACCGGCAGATGATCCCGCTGGAGAACCTGGTGGACATGACCGAGTCGGTCACGCCGCGCGAGCTGAACCACTTCAACAAGCTGCGCTCGGCCACCATCACCGCCAACCTGACGCCCGACTACAGCCTGGGCGACGCCATCGGCGTGCTGCGGGACACCACGCGGGAAATCGCGCCCGCCATGCAGATCGACTACAAGGGCAACGCCCGCGAGTTCATGCAGTCGGGCTCCAGCATGGTCATCACCTTCGTCCTGGCGCTGGGCTTCATCTACCTGTTCCTGTCGGCCCAGTTCGAGAGCTTCGTCGACCCGCTGATCATCATGCTGACCGTGCCGCTGGCCATCGGCGGCGCGCTCGCCACCATGAAGCTCACCGGCGGCACGCTCAACGTCTACAGCCAGATCGGCCTGATCGCGCTCATCGGCCTCATCACCAAGCACGGCATCCTGATCGTCGAGTTCGCCAACCGGCAGATCGAGCTGGGCAAGGACAAGACCGAGGCGGTGATCGAGGCCGCCGTGCTGCGCCTGCGGCCGATCCTGATGACCACGGGCGCCATGGTGCTGGGCGCCGTCCCGCTCGCCATCGCCACCGGCGCGGGCGCCGAGAGCCGGCGGGAGATCGGCTGGGCGCTGGTCGGCGGCATGACCTTCGGCACCGCCTTCACCCTGTTCATCGTGCCGGCGTTCTACACCCTGCTGTCACGGCGCAAGGCCGAGCCGGCCCCCGCGGAGGCGCCCGCCGGCACCGCGGTCCCGGCTGAATAGGATCGCTTCAACCCCGGGGTCGTGGAGATGATTGATCTCCTTGCGCGCGGGGTGACGGCTAAGGTGCGAGCGTCACATCCGGGAAGGTGGCGATCACCTCGCCGATCCACCAGTACATCCCCGCATAGTCCGAATAGGCGGTCCGGCCGAACCGGACGATCACCAGATCCTTCGAGGGGATCATGGCCACCACCTGGCCGCGATGGCCGGTGGCCATGAACAGATCGGCGGGCGCGTTGGCGACGCGCTTCTCCGGCCCCGCGTTGAGCCAGGTCATCGCGCCGTAGAGGCCGTTGGCCTGGGGCGTGCGCATGAAGTCGACCCAGCCTTCCGGCAGGACGCGCCTGCCCTCCCACACGCCGCCGCGCAGCAGCAGCAGGCCGAAGCGCGCCCAGTCGCGCCCGGTGGCGTGCAGCCAGGACGAGCCGACGAAGGTGCCGGCGGCATCGAATTCGGGCACCGCGCTGGTCATGCCGATGAAGTCGAACAGCTCGCGCTTCATGAAGGCGAGATATCCCTCGCGCGTGCCGCCCGCCGCATCGCGCACCAGGCCGGAGACCAGATTGGCCGTGCCGCTGGAATAGGACCAGCGCGCCCCCGGCGCCGCCGCCAGCGGCCGGCCGGCGGCATAGGCGGCCATGTCGCCGCGGCCGTCGCCGAACAGCATGGGCAGCACGTCCGAGGTGAGCGGGTTGAAATAGGCTTCCCTGAAATCGAGGCCGTCGGTCATCCGCAGCAGGTGGCGCAGGGTGATCGCCCGGCGCGGGTCACCGTCCTTCCACAAGGCGACGGGCGCGGGCGCATCGAGCGCCAGCCTGCCGTCCCTGACCGCGATGCCGGCAAAGGCGCCCAGCACCGTCTTGGCCACCGATTGGGACAGGAAGCGCCGGTCCGCGCCGAAGCCGGGCGCGTAGCGTTCGGCGACCAGCATGCCGCGATGGACGATCAGCACCGCCCGCGTGCCCGGGAACGCCTCGGGCGGCGGATCGGCGAACGCCTGATCGAGCAGCGCGGTCAGCTTGTCCCGGTCCACGTCCCCGGCGACCGCCGCGACCGGCCATTGCGCCGTCGGCCAGGGCACGCCCTCGGCCTGGGGCGGCAGCGGCGTCAGGGCAAGCGCGCCCTGCCCCGTCAGCAGCGTCACCAACGCGGCGAACAGCAGCCGGCGCATCAGCGCACCATGCATCCGGCGCCCGGCTCGTGGCGGCCGGTCGCGGACACGAGGCCCCAGATCGACGCCGTGACCTCGGACGTGGCGGGCGAGAAGTCGAAGCGCGTGCCGGCGAAACCGACCGGGTCCTCGGCGACGCAGAAATCGTCGCCGCCGCCGTCCATATAGCGGCACTGGCACGCCCATTTGGCGCTGATCTGGACGGCCAGCCGGCCGGTGTCCGGCAGCTTGTAGAGCACGATCGCCAGTCCCAGCCCGAGGGCGACCAGCACCCCGAGCAGGATCCGGCGACGCCAGCTCATGACAGGGTGTAGGCCAGGTCTTCCTTGGAACGCTTGCCGGCCTCGAAGTCCTCGGCCCTGTAGTACGAGCCCTCGACCTTCTCGGTGACGCTCCAGTCCCGGACCACCACGCGCTTGATGATCAGCCATGCACCGTTGCGCTTCTTCAGCTTGTCCAGGTAGCGGCCGCCGAAACGGTCGAGATAGGTCTGCTCGCCGTCCTTGCGGACGTGATAGGCGACGAACCAGGTCTCGGCCTTGGCGGTCTCGTGATGGATATCGATGATCGACTGGTTCAGCGTGTGCGAGGTCGATTCCGTGTGCGCGGCCAGCGCCTTGGTCACATAGGGACCGAAATCCTTGCCCGGCCCCTTGTAGGCGCCGTGATCGTCGGTGGATTCGGGATCGTAGACCGAGCTGACCAGTTCGGCGTCGCCCCGATCGACGCCGCGCGTGTAGCGGCAGAGAACCTGCCGGATCTCGTAATCGTCGATAACCCGCTGGATGCTGCTGTCCATTCATCTCTCCCATTGCTGGATGCGAGCCGACTATAGTCCATCGAAAGGGAGACGCCAGATGACAAAGAACAAGGTGTTGGTCGCCGGTGCGACGGGTCTGGTCGGACGGGCGGCGATCGAGGCGTTCGCCGCGCGGGGCTGGGACGTGGTCGGCGTGTCGCGGCGCATGCCCGGCGACCTGGCGGCCGATGCCGAGCTGATCCCGGTGGACCTGACCGACGCCGACGCCTGCCGGGGCGTGTTCGGCGCCATGAGCGACGTCACGCATCTCGTCTATGCCGCGCTCTACGAGAAGCCCGGCCTGTTCGCCGGCTGGCGCGAGCGCGACCAGATGGAGACCAACCTCGCCATGCTCGCCAACCTGTTCGAGCCGCTGGAGCAGGCGGCCAAGGGCCTGCGCCACGTGTCGATCCTGCAAGGGACCAAGGCCTATGGCGCGCATTTCAAGCCCATCGAGATCCCCGCCCGCGAAAGCCGGCCGCGCGACGGTCACGAGAACTTCTACTGGCTGCAGGAGGATTTCCTGCGCGAGCGCCGCGCGCGGGCCGGCTGGCGCTGGACCGTGGTGCGGCCGCAGATCGTGTTCGGCCACGCCGTCGGCGCGCCCATGAACCCCATCGCCGCCATCGGCGTCTATGCCGCCATCCGGCGCGAGCTGGGGCTGCCGCTGTCCTATCCGGGCGGCCCCGCCTGCGTGATGGAGGCGGCCGACGCGCGCATCGTCGCCGCCATGCTGGCCTGGGCCGCCGAGGAACCAGGCGCCGGCGACCAGACCCTCAACGTGGCCAATGGCGACGTGTTCACCTGGCCCGGCGTCTGGCCCGCCGTCGCCCGCTGCTTCGGCATGGACGACGGCAGGCCCGAGCCCATGTTCCTCGCCGAGGAGATGCCGAAATACGAGGCGGTCTGGCAGGACCTGGTGAAGCGCCACGGCCTGCGGCCCCACACCATCCGCGAGCTGGTGGGCGATTCCTTCCACTATGTGGACGGCATCAGCGGCGCCGGCCGCGACCGCGCCCCGCCGCCCGCCATCGTCAGCACCATCAAGGCCCGCACGCTGGGCTTCCACGAGTGCATCGACACCGAGGACATGTTCGCCTACTGGTTCGACCGCCTGCGGGCGCTGAAGGTGCTGCCGCCGCTGTAAGAACATCGGGACGAACAAGAAGGATGAGAAGCGGATGAAACTGGTCATCCTGCCCGGCGACGGCATAGGCCCGGAAATCTGCGCGGCGACCGTGCAGGTGCTGGCGCTGCTCAACGGCAAATTCGGCCTCGGCCTGACCTGGGAGCGCCATGACATCGGCCTGGGCGCCCTCGCCCGGCACGGCACCACCTTCCCGGCGGCGGCGAAGGATGCGGCGATGGCGGCGGACGGCATCGTCCTCGGCCCCGTGTCGCACAACGACTATCCGCCCCGGAGCGAGGGCGGCGTCAATCCGTCCGGCGACCTGCGGCTGTCGCTGGACCTCTATGCCAACGTCCGGCCGTCCCGCTCGCGCGGCGGCCTGCCCTTCTGGGGCCGCACGCCCATGAACCTGGTGATCGTGCGCGAGAACACGGAAGGCTTCTATGCCGATCGCTCCATGCATCTGGGGCCGGGCGAGTTCATGCCGACGCCGGACATGGCGCTGGCCGTCAGGAAGATCACCGCGCAGGCCTGCGAGCGCATCGCCCGGGCGGCGTTCGAGCTGGCGATGGGGCGCAACCGGCACGTCACCGCCGTGCACAAGGCGAACGTGCTGCGGGTCTCGGACGGGCTGTTCCTGCGCGAGGCGCGCAAGGTGGCTGCCCTGTTCCCGGACGTGACCTATGACGAGCAGCTCGTCGATTCCATGACCGCCATGCTGGTGCGCGACGCCGCCCGCTTCGACGTGGTGGTGACCACCAACATGTATGGCGACATCCTCTCCGACGAGGCCGCCGAGCTGTCGGGCAGCCTGGGCCTCGCCGGCTCGATCAACGCGGGGGAAAGCCACTGCATGGCCCAGGCCCAGCACGGCTCGGCCCCCGACATCGCCGGCCAGGGCAAGGCCAATCCGGCATCGCTGATCCTGTCCGCCGCCCTGCTGCTGGACTGGCTGGGCCGC
>CAZVVC010000216.1:0-6555 GCA_964630425.1 uncultured Bifidobacterium sp.
GCCAGCGCGTTGGCGCCGGTCTGGATCTGCACCGCCATGCCGGCCATTTCCTTGCCGTTCATGGTCGCATGGTTGACGTAGTTCTGCGCGCCCAGCTCGACCCGCGCCACATCGCCCAGCCGGATGGTCGAGCCGTCCGGATTGGCGCGCAGGATGATTGCACCGAACTGCTCGGGATTGGTGAAGCGGTTCTGGGTGACGACGACCGCGTTGAGCTGCGTGCCCTTCACCGTCGGCTGGTCGCCGATCTGGCCGCCGGCCGTCTGGCTGTTCTGCTCGCGCACGGCGGCGAGCGCCTCGGAGGCCGACATGTTGTAGCCGGCCAGCTTGGTCGGATCGAGCCAGATGCGCATGGCATAGGGCGAGCCGAACAGATGGATGTCGCCCACGCCCGGCAGGCGTTTCAGCTCGTCGATGATCCGGTTCGACGCATAATTGCTCATGTCGAGCTGGTTCATGGCGTCGCTGGGCGAGCTGAGCGCCAGCACCATCAGGAAGCCGCTGTTGGCCTGGTTCACCTGCACGCCCTGCTGGCGTACCTCTTCCGGCAGGCGCGGCTCGACGCGGCTCAGGCGGTTCTGCACCTCCATCTGGGCCACGTCGATGTCGGTTCCCGACCGGAACGTCACCGTGATCTGCGCCGAGCCGTCCGACTGGCTCGTCGAGGACATGTAGAGGAAGCCCTCGACGCCATTCAGCTCCTGCTCGATGACCGAGGTGACGTTCTTCTCCAGCGTCGCGGAATCGGCGCCGGGATAGGTCGTGGAAATGGTCAGCGACGGCGGCGCGATCGACGGATACTGCTCGATCGGCAGCGAGCGCAGCGCCAGCAGGCCGCCCAGGATGATGCTGAAGGCGATGACCCAGGCGAAGATGGGTCGGTCGATGAAAAAGCGAGGCATGATCCACTCGTCGCCGTCAGTTCGGCTTCTTGGCCGCGGGCACCGGCGGGATGCCCGCCTCGCCCTCGATCCGCACCGGCGCGCCGGTGCGGACATGTTGCAGACCGTCGGTCACGACCTTGTCGCCGGCCTTGAGGCCCGACTCGATGGCCCAGAGCGTGCCGTGCAGCAGCCCCAGCTTCACCGCCCGGCTCTCCAGCACGTTGTCCTTGCCGACCACCAGCACGGTCGCGCCTTCCGGCTTCACCTGCACGGCGCGCTGCGGCACGACGATGCCGTTCTCGATCTCGCCCGCCTCGACCCGCGCGCGCACGAACTGGCCCGGCAGCAGCAGGCGGCGCTCGTTCTCGAACTCGGCGCGCACCGAGATCGAGCCGGTCGAGGAATCGACCGCCATGTCGAGGAAGTTCAGATGGCCCGCCTTCTCATAGGTGCTGCCGTCCTCCAGCGTCAGCGTGACGCGGACGCGGTCCAGCGGCAGGGACTTCACCGTGCCCTCCTGGATGTCCCGGCGCAGCTTCAGCAGCTCGCTCGCGGACTGGGTGAAATTCACATAGATGGGATCGAGCTGCTCGATGGTGGTCAGCAGCGTCGCCTCGGACGCCTTCACCAGGGCGCCCTCGGTCACCTGCGCCCGGCCCGCCCGGCCCGCCAGCGGCGCCGTGACGATGGTGTAGTCCAGGTCCAGATTGGCCCGCTCCACCTGCGCCTGGGCCGAGACGACGTCGGCCTCGGCCTGCGCCGAGGCGGCGACGGCCGCGTCGTATTCCTGCTTGCTGATGGCCTGCTTCTCGACCAGCGGCTTGTAGCGCTCCACCACCTGGGCGGCGTTGCGCGCCGTCGCCTGCGCGCGGCTCAGCGCCCCGCTCGCCTGGTCGTAGGCGGCCTGCATCTCGCGCGGATCGATCCGGAACAGCGGCGCGTCCGCCCTCACGTCGGTGCCTTCCTGATAGAGCCGCCGCTCGATGATGCCGTCCACCCGCGCGCGCACCTCGGCGGTCCGCACCGCCTGGACACGGCCCGGCAGTTCCACCACATGCGGGATCTCGACCAGCTTGATCGTATAGACCTTCACCTCGGGAGGCGGCGGCGCCTGCTGCTGGTCTGCGCCGCACGCGGCCAGAACCGTCGCACACGCCATCGCCAGAAAGGCGATCCTCCCTTTACGTCGCTGCTCGAACACCCGACTCTCCCGACACGGTCGACACAGAAGGCCACCCGCAAGATGGATCGGGTGTCGCTCAACTCAAGGACCGCGTCTCTGATATTATGTTAGCGAAATGAACCCAATGTTTCTTCGCATGTGCAATATGTGTAATATCGGTTACACTTCCCGTCAAGCGATGCGCTATAAAAAGTCCGTGAAGGACAGCCATGACAAAACGTAAGGACACGACAGGCGGCGATCCGCGCCGCCGCCGCCGCCGCGCGGCCATGCTCGAGGCCGCCCGGTCCCTGTTTCTCGAACAGGGATACGACGCGGTGAGCCTTTCCGACGTGGTCGCCCATTCGGGCGGCTCGCTCAGCACGCTCTACGGCCTGTTCGGCAACAAGCGCGGCCTGTTGAACGCCGTCATGCAATCCCAGTTCGAGCAGGACATGAGCGCGCTCGAAGGCCTGATGAGCCGGGGCCGCGAGCCGACCGAAATCCTGCTCGACATCGCCCTCGGCACCCAGGCCTATCTCGCCGACCCGGAGATGGTGCGCTTCATGCGCTTCGTCATCGGCGAAAGCCTGTGCTCGCCCGAATTCGGCGAACGCTTCTTCGCCAGCGTCCACCTGACCTTCGTCGAGCGTTATGCCGCCATGATGGCGCAGTGGCACAAGGAAGGCCTGCTGAACGTCCCCGACCCCAACCTCGCCGCGCGCCAGTTCATCAGCCTCGTGCTGCACGATCTGCACGTCCATGCCATCTACGGCGTCGGCGTCGCACCCGACAGGCACGAGGCCGAACAGGCCGTCGCCCTGTTCCTCTCCCACTACGCCCGGACCGGCGGCCGGGACGCCTGAACGCTTCGCCGGCATCCGCCAGGCTTGGGTCCCGTCCGGGTACCCGGCTTCGCGAAACCACCTCGACCCCGCTCTTGTCGAGTGATCTGGCGCAGGGCGCCAAATCGTATCGAGACACGGACAAACGGCGCTGCGCGTCTCGATACACCCGGCCCGCGGCCGGGCACTCGACGGGAGCGGGCATGGAGTATGGCCATGACGCGTCTCCACGGAGCCCATCCCGAAATCCGTGTAGCCCGAACGAAAAACGGGCGGCCATCGCCGCCCGCTTCCCCGGCTCCCGTTGGCCTGAAGCTTACCGGTTGACGTACTTGTCCAGCGTGTCGTGGAAGGCGCGGATGCGCGACTCCTGGTAGATGGACAGCGTCTCGGCGCCCTTGGCGCTCGCCAGCATGCCTTCGTGCTGGGCGCGCAGGTTGCCGGTATCCTGGTCGAAGGTGATCTGCGACAGCGGAAACGCCGCCAGTTCCTTCACGTCCACATAGTTCACGTCTTCCGCGATCTTCACCACCTGCGCCGGATCGGGGCGCGGCTGGCCCTGCGGCACCGGCCGCATCATCAGCACCTCGAAGGTGCAGCGGTGCGGATCGTTCTTGACCGGCTTGATCCGGTGGATCGAGCGCAGCGCCATGCCGGTGTAGAGGAAGATGTTCGGGAACAGATTGTACTTGATGGAATCGATCATCTCGGCGTCGCTGTAGCTCGAGGTATCCATCCCGTAACCCTCGGCCAGCGCCTTGCGCACTTGCTTGGCCATGGCGTTGCGCGCCGACTGGCCTTCCTCGAGCTGCACCGACTTGCCGTCCGGCGAGCGCCCGCCCAGCAGCACGCGGTCGATGCGCTCCTGCTCGCTGATCTTCTGCTTGGCCGCCGGGCTCGCCACGGCGAGCGCGCACAGGTCGCGGGTCACGTGATCGTCGAAGACGTCATGCTGCATGTTCCAGTCGCCCACCACCTGGGTCAGCTCCGGATGCACCAGCGGCGTGTGATAGGCTTCCATGAAAGCCTCCTGCGCCGTCTTCCAGTTGCAGCGCAGTTCCTTCTCCAGGTGCATGAACAGGTACCAGTCGGTCCACGGCCAGTCCTTGAAGTGCTCCGGCAGCACGCCGAGATACTCAAGCAGCGGCGGCGCGTCCTTGTCCATGTTGATGAACACCAGGCCGTTCCAGGCGTCGACCTGCGCCTCGGGCAGCCGGTTCTTCTCATAGTCCAGGTGCGGGAACTCCCACGCGCACGGCACCTCGTTCAGCGTGCCGTCCAGGTTCCACGTCCAGCCGTGATAGGGGCATTGCAGGTTCGCGGACCAGCCGCTGCTTTCCGACGGCTTCAGCTTGGTGCCGCGGTGCAGGCAGGAATTGTGATAAGCCTTCAGGCTGCCGTCGTCGGCGCGCACCACGACGATGGAATGGTGGCCGATGTCATAGACCAGATAATCGCCCGGTTCCTCCACCTGGTCCTCGCGGCAGACATACTGCCAGACCTTGCGCCACATCTTCTCCATCTCCAGGTCGAAGAACTCCTGGGTGATGTATTTGCGGAAGGGGACGTCCTCGCGGCTCTGCGGCGGGTTCGACTGGCGGGCCAGCACGTCCTTCACGATGCCGCCGTCCGAACGCATGATCTCCTGGAAGGTCGGCGCGCCCGGGCAACGCGGGATGTCGTTCTTCACCTGAATGTTCATCGTACCCATCTCCCCATGGCAATACGCAGCCGGCCACACCGACTCCAGAGCATGTCCGAAGGTAGCACCGGCGGCACCACGGGACAAGCATGGGAATATACCGTGATATATTTCTTTCGGGTCAATCCGCCACGGCCACCTGCGGCGCCGGCCCTTCCGTTCTAGGCTTCCTGGGGATCCACAGCATCACCATGAGCGCCAGGCTCGCCCAGGCCGAGAACCAGGCGATCTCGGTGGTCGACAGCAGATAGGCCTGCGCCACCATCTCGTGCGTCATCGCCGCCACGGCCTGGTTGTCGCTCAGCCCCAGCCCCTTGAGCGTGCTCATCGCGTGCTGCACCGCCGGATCGTAGAGGCTCGAGCTTTCCGCCAGCCGGCTCTGGTGCAAAATCTCGCGCCGGTCCCAGAAGGTGATGGCGATCGAGGCCGCGATTCCGCCGCCGGTGATGCGCGCGAAATTCATGAGGCCCGAACCGGACGGGAGCTTCTCCGGCGGCAGTCCCTGCACGGTGATCGAGACGATGGCCACCATGAAGGTGCTCAGCGCCACGCCCTGCACCAGCAGCGGCGCGGTGAAGTCGAAGAAGCTGGCGTCGGTGGTGTAGTTGGCGCGCATGAAGAACGAGATGGCGAACATCAGGAACGCGAACGACGCGCCCCAGCGCATGTCCGTGCCGGTCATCAGCTTGCTGGCGAACGGCGACAGGATCAGCGCCACCAGCCCGCTCGGCGCCGCGATCAGGCCCGCCCATGTCGCCGTGTAGTTCTCCTGGGTCTGCAGCCACAGCGGCAGGATGACCAGGTTCGAGAAGAACAGCATGTAGCCCAGACAGAACGCCGCGGTGCCCACCGAGAAGCTGCTGATCCGGAACAGGTGCAGGTCGACGATGGGATGCTTGTCGGTCCACTCCCACACGACCCACGCGGCGCAGGCCACGCCCGAGATCACCGTGAGGACCACGATGGTCGGCGACGAGAACCAGTCGGCGTTCTTGCCGGTGTCCAGCATCACCTGCAGGCAGCCGACCCAGACGATCAGCAGGATCAGCCCCACCACGTCGATGGGCAGCTTGCGGATCGGCGTCTTGAACGTCCCCAGGTTCCGCCACACGACGAAGGCGCTGATCACGCCCACCGGCACGTTGATGAGGAAGATCCACGACCAGTGATAGTTGTCCGAGATGATGCCGCCCAGGATGGGGCCACAGATCGGCGCGATCAGCGTCGTCATGGACCAGATCACCAGCGCGGTCCCGCGCCGGTGCGGCGGGAAGATCATCAGCAGCAGGGCCTGCGAGCCCGGCACCAGCGGCCCCGAGACCGCGCCCTGGATCACGCGGAACACCACCAGCCCGCTCAGGCTCCAGGCCAGCCCGCACAGGAGCGAGGCCAGCGTGAACAGCAGGATCGACCAGACGAACACCTTCACCGCGCCATAGCGCCCCATCAGCCATCCGGTCAGCGGCAGCGCGATGCCGCTGGCGATGGCGAACGAGGTCAGGATCCAGGTGCCCTGGTCGGCGCTGGCGCCCAGGTCGCCGGCGATCGTCGGGATCGACACGTTGGCGATGGTGATGTCCAGCACCTGCATGAAGGTGCCCATGGCCAGCGCGATCGAGGTGACCGCCAGCTTCCCACCGGTGAGCGCCTTGGGCTGGTCCGGTGGCTGCGAACTCATGGCCGGGCGGCGCCCGCGTCATTGGCGGCGCCCGTGTCATTGGCGGCGATCGTCTCGGCGATCATGGATTCCACGTCGATGCTCACCTCGTCGCTCGGCTTGGCGGGGATCGGCGCGTGCCGGACCTCGGTCGCCATCACCGGCCCCGACTTGTCCTTCACGTCGACCGTCGCCGACATGGACAGGCCGATGCGCAGCGGATGCTGCCTCACCTGCTCCTGATCGAGCAGGATGCGCACCGGCACGCGCTGGACGACCTTGATCCAGTTGCCCGAGGCGTTCTG
>CAZVVC010000217.1:0-6554 GCA_964630425.1 uncultured Bifidobacterium sp.
ACGCTGGAGCAGATGGTGGCGTTCCGCGCGTTGCAGGGGCTGTCCAGCGCCGCGCTCCTGCCGCTGGCCCAGGCGGTGATGATGCGCATCTATCCGCGCGAATATTTCGCCAAGGCGATGGCGATCATCGGCATCGGCATGATGCTGGGGCCGATCCTGGGGCCGACGCTGGGCGGCTACATCACCGAAACCGCCAACTGGCGCTGGGTGTTCCTCATCAACCTGCCGCTGGGCATCATCTCCATCGTCGGGGTCTGGCTGTTCCTCGACGAGTACCGCTCGAGCAGCGACAGCTATTTCGACATGTTCGGCTTCGCCATGCTGACCATCGGCATCGCCTCGTTCCAGCTCATGCTGGACAGGGGCGAGAGCAAGCAGTGGTTCGAATCCACCGAGATCCAGATCTATGCGGGCCTGGCGGCGCTGGCCTTCTACATGTTCGTCGTCCAGATGGTGACCGCCGCCAAGCCCTTCGTCAGCCGGGCGCTGTTCCTCGACCGCAACTTCGTCACCGGCACCGTCCTGTTCGTCGTCACCAGCTCGAACATGTTCATCACCGTGGCGCTCCAGCCGCCCATGCTGCAGAACGTGATGGGCTATCCGGCGCTGGCCGTGGGCTATGTGCTGGCGCCGCGGGGCATCGGCACCATGATCGGCATGATCCTGTCGGCCCGGCTGATGAACCGCGTCGACGTCCGCTGGATCGTCATCTCGGGCCTCGGCCTCGCGGCGCTGGGCCTCTGGGACCTGTCGCGCCTGGGCACCGAGTTCTCGCAATGGGACATCATCCGCTCGGCCACGGTCCAGGGGCTGGGCCTCGGCCTGGTGTTCGTCCAGCTCAATACCATCGCCTTCGCCAGCCTGCCCCGTCCGCTGCATGTGGAGGCGGCGACCATGTTCAACCTGATGCGGGCCATGGGCACCTCGGCCGGGCTGTCCATCGGCATCGCGCTGCTGTCCCAGTTCACCCAGATCAACCATGCCGAACTGGTGCAGTTCGTCTCGCCCTATCACGAGGCGTGGCGCTTCCCGGGGATGCCGGACGCGTTCGCGTCGCTGTCCGACACGCGCGCGCTCGAGATGCTGAACGGCGAGGTGACCCGGCAGGCGATGATGATCGGCTTCGTCAACAGCTATCACTGGCTGATGTTGTCGGCGCTGGGCGCGATCCTGCTGATGTTCTTCGTGCGCATCCCGCGCGCCATGACGTCCCAGGCCACCCACGCCGAGTTCTGAAGCATTCGGCCGCCAAGGCGCGGGCAGGGCATTCTGGGATTTACTTTTCGGGCGCGCTTCATAGACTGCGCAGCTCGAACCGAAACACTTCAGCGATGAAAGAAGGCCAACATGGCGACCGCCGCGCAGACCAAGCAGGGACAGACGCTCCCGCTATTCTACAAGAAGCCCGAGGTGCTCCGCGCCGACAAGCACAAGAACATCAGCCTGAGCCCGGAACCCCGGTTCGATTTCGCGCGGTCCGCCAATTCGGTGCCGATCAACGCGGCCGAGATGCCGCGCGCGGTGCGCCACTATCCGATCGTCTTCACCGACACGGAAAGCCCGTTCCCGGTGGCCGTCCTCGGCCTGCGCGCCGGCTCGAACCTGTTCATCGAGAGCGACGGAAGCTGGGCGAAGAACGTCTACTCGCCGGCCTATCTGCGCCGCTATCCGTTCATCTTCATGCGCAGCGCCAATGCCAAGACGCTGACCCTGTGCATCGAGCGCACGGCCTCGCGCATCGTCGAGAACCGGGACAATCCGTTCTTCGTCGAGGGCAAGCGCAGCGACATCACCGCCAATGCGCTGAAGTTCTGTCAGGCCTACGAGGCCGAGCACCAGAAGACGCTCGCGGTCTCCAAGCTCCTCGCCAAGCACGATCTGTTCAGCAGCAACCGGGGTACCTTCACCCTGGAGAACGGCGAGAAGGTCTCGCTGACCGGCTTCAAGCTGGTGGACGAGAAGAAGGTCAACGCGCTGTCCGACGAGGACTACAAGGAGCTGCGCGACGGCGGCGCCCTGCCGGTGATCTACTGCCACCTGATCTCCATGCACAGCTGGCAGAACCTGATCTCGCGCGAGGACAGCAGGCTCTCGACCGTCAAATAGGGCCTGATCGCCCCAACCATGTTCCGCGTTCTACGGGCCGCCTGGCGACAGGCGGCCCGTTGCCGTCAGCGCATGTGTCGTCAGCGGACCTGGCCGCCGTCGACGACGATGGTGGCGCCGGTCACGAAGCTGGCGCGGTCCGACGCCAGCCACAGCGCCGCGTCGGCGATCTCCTCGACCTTGCCGAACCGCCTCAGCGCCACCTCGCGGTCGATCCAGCGCTTCCAGGCCTCCGGGCGCCCCGCGGTGATCTTCTCCCAGCTTCCGCCGGGGAACAGGATGTTGCCGGGCGCGATGGCGTTGACCCGGATGCCGTCCTTGCCCACCAGCTTGGCCATGGCGCAGGCCGCGTGGTTGAGCGCCGCCTTGGTGGCGGCATAGGGGATCGCCGTGCCCATCGCGTCCACGCCGGCGATGGACGAGATCATGATGACGTTGGCGCCCTGGCGGGATTCCGCCGGCCGCGACAGGATGCGCTTGATGGCGTCGCGCGCCACGAACATGGTGCCGGTGAAGTTCTGGGCGATGTCCGCGTCCCAGTCCGCGTCGCTGACGTCGATGCCCAGCGGCGCGCGGCCGATGCCCACATTGGCGACGGCGCAGTGGATCGGGCCCAGCTTCGCCTCGGTGCGGTCCAGCGCGCGGCCGATGTCGGCGGATCTGGTCATGTCGCCGGCGACGGCGACCACATTGTCCCGGCCCGCCGCCGCGGCGATGGCGGCACGGGCCTCCTCCAGCGATTCCTCGCTGCGCCCGGTGATCGCGACCCTGGCGCCCTCGCCGGCGAAGGCCTCGGCCATCGCGCGGCCGATGCCGCGCGAGGCGCCGGCGATGAAGACCACCTTGTCCTTCAGCCCAAGTTCCATCGTCACCCTCCATTTCGGTTGCGGGCACTATGGCCGCCGCGGCGACGGACGCCAACCAGAAGATGACGGACGCGGCCGCGCCGTTGGGGTAGTCTCGCGTCATGCCCGACATGCTTGTCCGCCTCTACGATCTGCCCGCCCTCGAACCCGTGCTCGCGGTCACGGCGCGCTCGGGGATCGACGTGCGGCCCGCGCTGGTGCTGGAGAAGCCCGCCGTGCTCGACTGGATCGGCGCGCGGTTTCCGGGCTGGGTCGCCGAGGCCGACGCGGCGTTCGCCCGTCTGCCGGTGGCCTGCCACGTCGCCGTCAGGGACCGCGTGCTGCTCGGCTTCGCCTGCCACGACGCGACCTGCCGGAACTTCTTCGGTCCCATGGGCGTGGGCGAGGCGGACCGGAAATCGGGCATCGGCACGGCGCTGCTGCTGTCCGTCCTCCATGCGCAGAAGGCGCAGGGATACGCCTATGCCGTCATCGGCGGGGTGGGCCCCGCCGATTTCTATGCGCGGGCCGTCGGCGCCGTCGTGATCGAGGGCTCGGACAGGGGCGTGCTCCGGCCTCTGGCCGAGGGGCGCACGGTACGGAAGCCGGCGGGGAACGCGGACGGTTGAGCGCGAACCCGGCCAGATCGGGCCGGCGGTCCGTCATGCAGAATCTTTGCTGATTCCCATGGTCTGCACTAGAGTTACGGCCGAGTGGACTGGCCGGGGGGAGAAGGGCGCAGGAGGGCTGGCATGACGGCTGACAGCACGGAAGCGACGCCGATCGGCCGCTATCTGGTCGACGGCCTCATCGGCGAGGGCACGATGGCCGAGGTCTACAAGGCCTACGACCCCGAGATCGATCGGACCGTCGCCATCAAGGTCCTCAAGGACGCGCTCTGCGCCGACGAGGACCATGTGAACCGCTTCCTGCGCGAGGCGCGGGCCGCGGCCGCCATCTCCCATCCCAACATCGTCACCATCTTCGACGTGGGCCGGGCGGGCCGCAGGCCGTATGTCGCCATGGAGTTCCTGGAGGAGCCGACGCTCGGCGACCTGCGCGCCCGCCACGGGAAGCTGCCGCTCAAGCGCATCGTCTCCATCGGCATCCAGCTTGCCCAGGCGCTCGACTATGCGCATCGGCTGGGCATCGTCCACTGCAACCTGAAGCCGGCCAACGTCCTGGCCGTGCGCGGAAGCGAGGCCATCAAGGTGACCGGCTTCGGCTTCGCCCGCGCGGGCGCCGGGCAGGGCGCGCCATGCTACATGTCGCCCGAGCAGATCGCCGGCGACAAGGTGGACGGCCGCTCGGACCTGTTCTCCGTGGGCGCCATCCTCTACGAGCTGTTCACGGGCGCGAGGGCGTTCGGCGCGGAGATCGGACAGCACGATCCCGAGCCGATCAGGAAGGCGGCGCCGGACCTGCCGGTCGGCCTGCAACGCATCGTCACCAGGCTGCTCGGCAGAAAGCCCGAGAAGCGCTACCAGACCGGCGGCGAGGTGGCCGAGGCCTTGCAGCGCGAACTGAACGTGCTGCTCGAACAGGAACAGGAAGCGGCGGCCAACAGGTACCTCCCGTCGAAGCTGCGCTGGGCCGCCATCGGCGGCGGCGTCATGGCCGTCCTGATGATCGCGGCCGCGTTCGCCGCGTTCCGGTTCCAGGAGCGGGCGATCGAGGACCGGGAGCTGGACGCGGGATCGTCGCTGGCCAGGTTCGTCGCGACGGAATCGGCCATGCCGCTGCTCAGCGAGGACTGGGTCCGGCTCGAGACCCTGGTCCGCGACGCCGGCGAGCGCGGCGCCTTCGCCTATCTGACGGTGGTCGATCACGACGGCACGGTCCGCGCCGCCAGCGACGCCGCGCTCCAGGGCAGGCGCTACGCCGCTCCGCGGGACATGCGGGTGCTGAAACAGGCGCCGGATGTGGTCGCCTCGGCGGTCGAGCTGCCGGACGGCGCCGGCATGTTCGATTTCGACACGGCGATCCTGTTCCAGAACAAGGAGGTGGGACGCGTCCACATGGGCCTGTCGCGCGAGAGGCTCGACAGCGCCATGACCACCGCCCGGATGGTGGTGGCGGGGATCGCCGTGCTGGCGGTCGTCGCCGTCATGCTGCTGCTCTACGTCTTCGGCGGCACGCTCGTCCGGCCCGTCAGGCGTTTGCGGCAGGCCATGCTGGCGGTCGCGGCGGGCGATGTCGACCAGCGCATCCCCGAAACCCGGCGCGACGAGATGGGCGACCTGTTCAACAGCTTCAACCGCATGGCGAAGTCCCTCGGCGCGTCGCCGTCCTCGCGGCGGAACAAGGCGTTCATCGAGAGCGATCCGTTCAACGAGAACGAGCCGCTCGCCGACAAGCCGGAGGACCCCAGACCCGCCGCGCGCTCGCGCGGGAAGAGCTAGCATGGCGGGCCGGGGGCGGATCGTCCGCGCGGCGTGCATGGCGGCCCTGGCCCTGCTGGCCGCCGGCTGCATGACCGAGCCGGTCGTGATCGAGGCGCCGCGCGACCCGGTGGTGGCGCGCACCGACGATTTCGTGCTGGTGCGGATGCGGGCCGGGGACACGCCGGAAAGCCTGGCGGGCACCTATCTGAACGACGCCGGACAGGCGGCCGAGATCACCGAGGCCAATGGCGCCGAGGCCCTGAAACCCGGCCAGATCGTCGTCGTCCCGCTGCGCAAGGCGAAGGGCTGGGCGGTGGATGCCGACGGGTATCAGGTGGTCCCGATCCTCTGCTATCACCAGTTCGGCGCGGGCAACCGCGCGCGCAACAGGCTGGAGGTGTCGCAGAACGCCTTCGAGCAGCAGATGCAGTATCTGCGCGACAACGGCTATGCCGTCGTCACCCTGGCCGACATGGAGAAGTTCCTGTCGGGCGAGAAGGCGCTGCCGGAGAAGGCCGTGGTCATCACCATCGACGACGGCTACCGCTCGGCCTACGAGATCGCGTTCCCGATCCTGAAGAAGCACGGCTTCCCGGCGACGATCTACGTCTATTCGGATTTCGTCGGCACCGGCACGGCGCTCACCTGGGACCAGATGAAGGAAATGAAGGACAGCGGCCTGATCGACGTGCAGTCCCATTCCAAGTCCCATGCCAGCGTGGCGGTGCAGCCCACCGAGACGACCGGCGCGGCCTACAGGGAGCGCGTCGCCAGGGAGGTGACCGTGCCCGAAGGACTCATCTCCTCGAAGCTGGGCGCGCCGGTCAGGCACTTCGCCTATCCCTTCGGCGACATCAGCCCCGTCGCCCTCGGCCTCCTGCACGACCGCGGATACGCGACGGCGGCGACGGTGCAGCGGGGCGGCAATCCGTCCTTCGCCGATCCGCTGCTGCTTCGCCGCGACATGGTCTATGCCACCGACACGCTCGAGGATTTCCAGAAATATGTCGCCGTCCGCGTCGACATGAAGCTGCGGTGACCCGGCCGATGAAGCGCCTCCTGCCGGTTGCACTGATGGGCCTGCTGCTCGCCGCCTGCACCGGCCAGAACCGGGAGACGGTCGCCGCCGCGCCGCCGCGCGACATGGCGCTCGTCGGCTTCGTCGCCGCCAAGAAGGCGCTGGCCAGGCAACTGGAACTCCACGGCAAGCTGGTGGAGG
>CAZVVC010000218.1:0-6515 GCA_964630425.1 uncultured Bifidobacterium sp.
CTCGGGCGGCGCGCGCTGGAACCTGCTGGCGGCCTATGCCTATGCCGAGAAGAAGTACGGCGGCGAAACCGCCGCCAAGGACTTCATCACCAAGCTCTACCGCAATGTGCCCGTGCTCGACACCGGCGCCCGCGGCTCGACGACCACCTTCGTGCAGCGCGGCATCGGCGACGTGCTGCTCGCCTGGGAGAACGAGGCCTTTCTCGCCATCGAGGAACTGGGCCCCGACAAGTTCGAGATCGTGACCCCCAGCCTCAGCATCCTGGCCGAGCCCAGCGTCGCGCTGGTCGACGCCAACGCCAAGGCGAACGGCACCACCCAGGTGGCGCAGGCCTATCTCGAATACCTGTATTCGGCCCAGGGCCAGAAGCTGGCCGCCAAGCACTTCTATCGCCCGTCCAAGCCCGAGCTGGCCGACCCGGCCGAGCTGAAGCGGTTCAAGAAGCTCACGCTCGTCAACATCCGCGACGATTTCGGCGGATGGGCCAAGGCCCAGCCGAAGTTCTTCGACGACAACGGCGTGTTCGACCAGATCTACAAGCCCGGCCGGCGGTAAGCCGGAGCGACCAGCGGCGTGGCCGGCGCAAACCGGCCGGCCACGCCGCCCCGCATCGCCAAGCCCTTAGGAGGAAATAATGAAACGCCCAGTGATTCTGGGCGGAGGGGTTGCTTTGGCCCTCACCGCCCTGCCGACCATCGCCCTTGCCCAGACGTCCGAAGACCGGCTCCGCGCCCTCGAGGAACGCCTGATCCAGGTCGAGTCCGAACTCAACGCCTACAAGGAAGCCGCCGTCCAGCAGCGCCTTGCCGAGGTCGAGGCCGAGAAGAACAAGAAGCCCGGCACCAAGACCGAGCTGAAGCCCAGCCCTCGCTTCACCTCGGACGACAAGCAGTTCTCGTTCCGCGTCCGCGGCCGCGCCGAAATGGATTACGCGGCGTTCAACGTGCGGAAGGGTCCGCGCGACTTCAACAGCGGCACCGAACTGCGCCGCGCCCGCATCGGCGTCGACGGCACCATGTTCTCCGACTGGCAGTACCGCCTGGAGATCGACGTCGCCGGCGCGGGCCGCGACGACAGCGGCTCGCAGGAGATCGACGTCGCCGACGCCTATGTCCGCTACGCGCCGCCGGGGGCGAAGTATTTCGTCACCATCGGCCAGCACAAGACCCCCAACGGGCTGGAGCAGCTCCAGAGCAGCACGGTCCTGACCTTCCTGGAACGCTCGACCGCGTCGGGGTCGTTCCTCGACAGGCGCACGGCGGGCGGCGACCGCAAGCTGGGCATCTCCTACACCTATCAGGGAGAGAACTGGACGGCGACGGTCGGCGCCTTCGCCCAGAACCTCGCGCTGACCGGCACGCCCAACGGCGTGGCCACGCCCGACGAGGGCTACGGCATCGCCGGCCGCGTGACCTGGGCGCCTATCCAGGAAGACGACCGGTGGATCCATCTCGGCGCCTCGGGCTACTACCGCGAGACCAAGGGCCAGCAGACGATCCGCTTCGGCGACCGGCCCGAGGTGCGCGTCGACAACACGCGGACCGTGGACACCGGCACCTTCGCGGCGGACAGCTACTATTTCGCCGGCGCGGAAGCGGCCGCGGCGTTCGGCCCGTTCAGCGTACAGGCCGAATACATGTCCACCTGGGTCAACCAGCCGGGCGCCCCCAAGACCAATTTCAGCGGCGGCTACATCTCCGCGAGCTGGGTCATCACGGGCGAGACCGTCGAGTACGGCAACGGCCTCGTCGGCGGCGTCAAGCCGAAGGCGAACTTCTCGCCGTCGGGCGGCGGCTGGGGCGCCTGGCAGATCGCCGCGCGCTACAGCTTCGTCGACCTGAACGACCTGAACGTGCTGGGCGGCAAGGAGGACAACATCACCGTCGGCCTCAACTGGTGGCTCAATCCCAACCTGAGGGCGTCGTTCAACTATATCCGTTTCGACGCCAAGCGCCGGGGCGTGGACACCGAAGGCGACGCCTTCGCCTTCCGTCTCGGTGCAAACTGGTAATCCTATCGGTTTTGTAGTTCAAATGGAGGGCCCGCCGGTGGCGGGCTCTCCGGCGTTCGTCGGAAATGCAACGGTAAATAGCCGGGGGAAAAGGGTTTTATGAGTGCCGCCCGCACCGTACGCCGAAGGAATGTGATTCCCGGATTCGGGATCTCCTTGGGCTTCACCATCGCCTATCTGAGCCTGATCATCCTGATCCCGCTCGGCGGGCTGCTGGTCACCAGCGCCGGCCTGGGCTGGTCGGAACTTTATCGCATCGCGACCGATCTGCGGACGGTCAACGCCATCTGGCTGAGCGTGTGGACCGCGCTGATCGCCGCCGTCATCAACGTCCCCTTCGGCGTGCTGATCGCCTGGGTCATGGTGCGCTACCGCTTCCCGGGCCGCCGTTTCCTCGACGCCGCCGTCGACCTGCCCTTCGCGCTGCCGACGGCGGTCGCCGGCATCGCCCTGACGGCGCTCTATGCGCCCAACGGCTGGGTCGGCGCCTGGCTCGACAAGGTCGGCATCAAGGCGGCCTACACGCCGCTCGGCATCGTCATCGCCCTCACCTTCATCGGCCTGCCCTTCGTGGTCCGCACGGTCCAGCCGCTGCTGGAGGACGTGGACAAGGAAGTCGAGGAGGCGGCCGCGACCCTGGGCGCCAGCCGCTTCCACACGGTGCGGCGGGTGATCCTGCCCGCCATCCTGCCGGCCGTCATCACCGGCTTTGCGCTCGCCTTCGCACGCGCCATCGGCGAATACGGCTCGGTGGTGTTCATCGCCGGCAACATCCCCTATGTGTCGGAGATCGCGCCGCTCCTGATCATCATCCGGCTCGAGGAATACAACTATGCCGGCGCGACGACCGTCGCCGCGCTGATGCTGATGATCTCCTTCGCCCTGCTGATCTTCATCAATTCGGTGCAGGCCTGGACGCGGCGGAGGTACGGCAATGGCTGAAGCGCTCAAGGGCCGCAATCCCGTCACCGAAGGGCCGCTGACGCGCGCCGCCCTCATCGGCCTCGCCATCGTCTTCCTGCTGCTGTTCCTGATCGTGCCGCTGGTGCTGGTGTTCGCCGAGGCCCTCCGGAACGGCGTCGGCGCCTATTTCGAGGCGCTCGCCGAGCCGGATGCGCTGTCGGCCATGCGGCTCACCATCACGGTCGCGGTCATCGCCGTGCCGCTCAACGTGGTGTTCGGCCTCGCCGCGTCCTGGGCCATCGCCAAGTTCAGCTTCCGCGGCAAGAACCTGCTGCTGTCGCTGATCGACCTGCCCTTCTCGGTCTCGCCGGTCATCTCGGGCCTCGTCTGGGTGCTGCTGTTCGGCAGCCACGCGGCGCTGGGCCGCTGGCTCGCCGAGAACGACATCCAGATCCTGTTCGCCGTGCCCGGCCTGGTGCTGGCCACCACCTTCGTGACCTTCCCGTTCGTCGCCCGCGAGCTGATCCCGCTGATGCAGGAGCAGGGCACGACCGACGAGGAGGCCGCGCTGAGCCTGGGCGCCAGCGGCTGGCAGACCTTCTGGCACGTCACCCTGCCCAACGTGCGCTGGGCGCTGGCCTATGGCGTGCTGCTGTGCACGGCGCGCGCCATCGGCGAGTTCGGCGCCGTATCCGTCGTGTCCGGCCATATCCGCGGTCAGACCAACACCATGCCGCTCCATGTGGAGATCCTGTACAATGAATACAGCTTTGTCGGCGCCTTCGCCGTCGCCTCGGTCCTTGCCCTTCTCGCCCTCGTCACCCTCGGCGTCAAAGCCGTCCTGGAGTGGCGATACGGCAACCAGCTTGCATCCAGCCACCGACACTAGGAGCACCGGCGTGCGGATTTCGATCAATCATGTGACCAAGGAGTTCGGCCGGTTCGCCGCGCTGGACGACGTTTCGCTGGAGATCGGCTCGGGCCAGCTCGTCGCGCTGCTGGGGCCGTCGGGCTCGGGCAAGACCACCCTGCTGCGCTCCATCGCCGGCCTGGAGCAGCCGTCCGCGGGCGAGATCCTGTTCGACGGCGAGGACGTATCGAGCCTGTCGGTGGGCGAGCGCCGCATCGGCTTCGCCTTCCAGTCCTACGCCCTGTTCCGCCACATGACCGTGCTGAACAACGTGTCGTTCGGCCTGAAGGTGCGCCCGCGCAGGACACGCCCGCCGCGCGCCGAGATCCGCAAGCGGGCCACCGAGCTGCTGGAGCTGGTGCAGCTCGGCGGCCTGGAGAACCGCTTCCCGTCGCAGCTTTCCGGCGGCCAGCGCCAGCGCGTCGCGCTGGCCCGCGCGCTCGCCATCGAGCCGCGCGTGCTGCTGCTCGACGAGCCGTTCGGCGCGCTCGACGCCAAGGTGCGCAAGGAGCTGCGCCGCTGGCTGCGCCAGCTTCACGACCAGCTCGGCCTCACCACCGTGTTCGTCACCCACGACCAGGAGGAGGCGCTGGAGCTGGCCGACCAGGTGGTGGTGATGAGCCAGGGCAAGATCGAGCAGGTCGGCACGCCGGTCGAGGTCTACGAGGACCCGTCGACCGCCTTCGTCAGCGAGTTCCTCGGCGCGGTCAACACCTTCCCGTGCACCCTCGACGACGGCATCGCCGAGGTGCTGGGCACCGAGTTCCCCGTGGAGCCGCTCGACACCGAAGGTCCGCAGCACCGCCACGGCCCGGCCGTCGCCTATGTCCGCACCCACGAGATCGAGCTGCTGTCGCGCGAGCGCCAGGAAGGCGTGCCGGCGATCGTCCGCGCCATATTCCCGTTCGGCGGCGGCATCCGGGTCGAGCTGGCGGTCGAGGGCTACGACATGCCGGTGCAGGCCGAAGTGCCGCGCGCCTTCTTCGAATCGGGCGAGCTGCGCATCAATTCCGGCCTCTATGTGCGCGCCACCAACGCGCGGGTGTTCCCGATCGACCGGGTCTAACTTGCCTTCCCAGTGACAAAGGCTGCTATCATCCCGCCGCAAAAGGGAGGATGCCATGTCACTGAAGGGTAGGGTCGCGCTCGTCACGGGCGGCAACCGGGGGATCGGCAAGGGGATCGCGCTGGGCCTGGCGCAGGACGGCGCCGACATCGCCGTCAACTACCGGGGCAACGAGGAGGAGGCGCGCAACACGCGGGACGAGATCCGCGCCCTGGGCGTGCGCTGCGAGATCTACCGGGCCGGCGTCGACGACTATGCCGCCGTGCGGGACATGGTGGCGAAGGTCGCCGCCGATTTCGGCCAGATCGACATCCTGGTCAACAACGCCGGCATCGCCAGCAAGGGCCGCCCGGTCGCCGATACCGACCCCGAGGAGTTCGAGCGCGTGGTGCGCACCCACGCCTTCGGCACCTTCTACGCCACCCACGAGGTGATCCCGCACCTGCGCAAGCGGCCGCGCGGCGACATCATCATGGTATCCTCGGCCGCCACCCGCCGCTGGATGGCGAACGGCGCGCCCTACAATGTCGGCAAGGCCAGCATCGAGGCCATCGCCTTCGGCGTCGCCAAGGAGGAACGGGCCAACAACATCCGCGTCAACGTGGTCGCGCCGGGCGTGGTCGAGACCGACATGGGCCGCCGCCTGCTGAAGGCCAGAGGTGTCAACGACCCGCGCGACGCGGATGCGACCGCGCCGTTCGGGCGAGTGTGCCAGCCGGAGGATCTGTCCAACGTGGTGCGCTGGCTGGTGTCGGAACAGAACTCCTACGTGACTGGCGAGCGCATCTACGTGGACGGGCTGGCGGGCGTATAGCCGCCGGCGATGCGTTCGTCGTTGCGAATAGTTCGCAAATGAGATAAGTGGCCAGAGCCATCATCGCCCACACGCCCATGTCCACGAACGCTTTCGAACTGTCACGCCTGCTCATCATCGAACGCCCGTCGCTGCTGCGGCTGGCGCGGCGCATCGCGGGCAGCGAGAGCGCCGAGGACGTGGTCCAGAAGGTCTGGCTGAAGATCCAGGGCGTGCGTGACGACCCGCCGATCCTGGACGGCAAGGCGTATCTGCACCGCCTCGCCTCCAATCTGGCGATCGACGTCATCCGCAGCGAACAGCGCCGCCGCGACGTCCATGCCGAGGCCATGGCGTTCCTGCACGCGGGCATGGAGGGCGTTTCCGGCGAGCGGACGGTCCTGGCGCGGAACGAGCTGGCGCATATCGGATCGGTGATCGCCGCCCTGCCCGATCCGACCCGGCGGATCTTCACCATGAGCAGGCTGGAGGGACTGGCGCAGCGCGAGATCGCCGAACGCCTCGGCCTGTCGCGGCGCACGGTGGAAAAGCATCTGCGGCGCGCCTTCGACGCCGTCGTCGCGGCGCGCACGGCCGAACAGTGAAGACTCGGACCGCCAGGGCGGCCACAATGGGCTCCTGGCGGCGGACCACGGGAAATGCGGGCGCGCGGCGCCGCGCCATCGGGAACGGGATGAGCGAACCGACAGCCAATTTCGATGCGGCCATCCAGGCGCAGGCGCGCGACTGGGTGCTTCGCCTCGCCTCCGGGGACATGGATGCCGACGAGCTGGACCGCTTCAAGGCCTGGCTGGCGCAAAGCGACCGGCA
>CAZVVC010000219.1:0-6498 GCA_964630425.1 uncultured Bifidobacterium sp.
GCCGGCATTCGCGGCCAGGAGCCCGCCGATCTGCGCCGATCCCTCCGAGGCGAGGCTGAGCGGAAAGAGCCTGCCGGCGCGCTCGGCCGCCTGCTGCGCCTCGGCGAGGAGGCAGCCCGCCTCCAGGGTCATGGTGAAGCCTTCCGGATCGACGGCGCGGACCCGGTTCAGCCGGCCCAGCGACAGGACGATCTCGCCCGCGCCGCCATGCGGCATCGCGCCGCCGCACAGGCCCGTATGGCCGCCCTGCGGCACCAGCGTCAGCCCGGCCGCGGCGCAGTGCGCGACCACGGCGGCGACCTGCGCGGTGTCGCGGGGGCGGGCGACCAGCGGCGTGTCGCCGCGCCAGCGGTCGCGCCATTCGGTCAGATAGGGGCCCATGTCGGCGGGATCGTCGATGAAGCCTCCCGGCCCCAGCAGGGCTTTGAGGGTCTCCAGGCTCATGATCCGCCCCTGGGCGCGGCGGCGCGCCGCAGCCTGTCGTTGATCGCCGCGCCCAGGCCGGTTTCCGGCACCGGCATCACGGCGATGCCCGTGACGCCCGGCAGGTCCAGGGCGCGCAGCATGGCGAACAGGTTCGCGGCCGCCTCGGTCAGGTCGCCCGACGGGCTGAGATTCTCGGCGACGCGGGCGCCGGGCAGAGGGCGCCCGAAGGCCAGCAGCGCCTCGCCGGCGCGCAGCTCCGTGGCCCCGAGCCGGACCGGCGCGCGGGGCGCGTAATGGCTGCTGAGCTGTCCGGGCGCGCTCACGGCCGCCGTGTCCTCGCGCGTCGCCAGCGGGACGCCCGCCAGGTCGGCGAGGTCCTCGGCGGATATGCCGCCGGGGCGCAGCAGCACGGGCCGCCCGCCGTCGAAGCCGACGATGGTGGACTCGACCCCGACGGTGCACGGCCCGCCGTCGACCACCATCGCGACGGGCAGTTCCTCGGCCACGTGGCGCGCCGTCGTGGGGCTGATGCGGCCCGAGCGGTTCGCGCTGGGCGCGGCCAGCGGCCCGCCGAAGGCGCGCAGGATGTCGCGCGCCACCGGATGCGCCGGCATGCGGATGGCGAGCGTGTCGAGGCCCGCCGAGGCGAGCAGGGAAACGGCGCAGCCCGGCCGGCGCGGCAGCACGAAGGTCAGCGGCCCCGGCCAGAAGCGCGCGGCCATGCGCGCCGCCAGCGGCGGCATCTCGACCAGCGTCTCGGCCAGCGCCAGGTCGGCCACGTGGACGATCAGCGGGTTGAAGGTCGGGCGGCCCTTCATCTCGAAGATGCGCGCCACCGCCGCGTCGTCGCAGGCGTCGGCGGCAAGGCCGTAGACGGTCTCGGTGGGCAGGCCGATGGGCTGGCCCGCGCGCAGCAGCGCGACGGCGCGGGCAGTGGTCGCCGGGCCGGCCTTGAAGACGACGTGGTCGATGGATGCGGGACTGCTCATGTGGCGGATATATCTAAAGCAAATCGCGGTTGGTTTCGCCTGCCTTCCTCTCTAGGATGCCCCGCAGCTTGATACCGCCGGGTAAATAACGTGGACCAACCCAGCCTGACCTATCCGTTCGACGGCCTGCCGCCGCCCGGCACGACGCGGCCGATCGCCCCGGGCATCAAGTGGCTGCAAATGCCGCTGCCGTTCGCGCTCGATCACATCAACCTCTATCTCCTCGACGACGGAGACGGCTGGGTGCTGGTCGACACCGGCATCCGCGGCGACAAGACGCGGGATTTCTGGCTGCAGGTGATCGAGAACGAGCTGGAAGGCAAGCCGATTACCCGGGTCGTCGCCACCCACATGCATCCCGACCATCTCGGCCAGGCGGGGTGGCTGTGCCGCCACTTCGACGCGCCGCTGCTGATGAGCCGGACCGAATATTTCTATGCCCGCACCTTCTCGAACGAGAACGCGCGCGTCCTGCCGCCCGAGGCGATCCAGTTCTACGAGCGCGGCGGCGTTCCCGAGTCGGTCATGGCCGACATCAGGGCGCGCGGCTGGGGCGGCTTCAGCAACAATGTGGAGCCGATGCCGGTGGGCTACCGGCGGCTGATCGACGATCAGGTCGTCGTCATCGGCGGACGGCGCTGGCGCGTCGTCACGGGCAGCGGCCACTCGCCCGAGCATGTCTGCCTGTATTGCGACGAGCTCGACGTGCTGATCTCGGGCGACCAGGTGCTGCCGCGCATCACCTCCAACGTCAGCGTCAACGCCAACGAGCCCGAGGAGGACCCGCTCCGAGACTGGCTCGCGTCCCACCGCAAGTTCCTCGACCTGCCCGCCACGGCGCTGGTCCTGCCGTCGCACAATCGGCCGTTCTACGGGCTCCATGCGCGGCTGCTCTATCTGATCGAGCATCACGAGGACCGGATGCTGGCCTGCGAGGAGAAGTGCGTCTCGCCGCAGACAGCCTACGACCTGCTGCCGGTGATGTTCTCGCGCGAGCTGGATTCCTTCCAGATCATGCTGGCGCTGGGCGAATGCATCGCCCATCTGCACTGCCTGATGGGCCGCGGCCGGCTGGAGCGCATCCTCGATCAGGACGGCCGCTACCGCTACCGCAGCGTCGATCCGGGGCTGACGCAGCGCGCGCATCCGGAGCAGCACGAGAACCCGGACGCCGCCCCGCTCATGGTCTGAGCCTCAGGCCGCCTCGACCCGCAGCACCTCCAGCGTCCGCTCCGTGCCCGCCCAGCTTTTCCAGGTGATGCGCTGGCCCGGGCGCAGCCCGATCAGGGCGGCGCCCACCGGCGTCAGGACGGAGATGACGCCGCGCGAGGCGTCCTCCTCCTGCGGATAGGCCAGCGTGACGCTGCGCTCCTGCCCGGTCTGCGCGTCGCGGTAGGTGATGCGCGAGTGCAGCCGCGCGGCGTCGTTGGGCACGTAGTCGTCCGGCACCACGTCGGCGCGGGCCAGCTCCTGCTCGAGGAAGTTCATGACCTCGGACAGCGCGCCGCCGCGCACGGATGTGAGGTTGCTGAGGAAGTCGAAATCCGTCTCGGTGATGACGATCGGTGGAAGAGTGAGGCTCATCTGTATGCTCCGTCTGCCCGCGGAGGTGCCGCGCGGCGCTGCTGTCTCTGGTGATGGAGTTGGCCCCGGAAGCGGATGGACGCCTTCAGGCGCGGCTATCCGGGGCGGGCGTGCCGGATCGAATGTGACCGGCACGGGCGCAGCAGCGGATATGGCGACGAAAGGAGCGCATCGCATCAAGATGGGCCGTGCCGCCTCCGAAAGCAAGACGTCAGCGGCCGGGAAATCTCCGGTGCCGGGAAACCTCTGGCAAAGAGGCGGGAGCGGCTCCATGTTTCAGAAATGCGGCAAGGCCGCGCCGGAAGAAGGAGGGAGGCCCCATATGAGCCATATGCGGAACGACGGCCGCGCGGGGAGCGTCTAGGCATGGAAAGGCCGTGGCTTGCGCACTATCCGCCCAATGTGGACTGGCACCAGGCGTTCGAGGCGCGCCCGGTCTTCAGCGTGCTCGACGATGCCGCGTCCAGGTGGAAGGCGAACGTCCATCTCGACTTCTTCGGCCGCGAGTTCACCTATGCCCAGACGCTCGACCTGGTGAACCGCGCGGCCAAGGGTTTCCAGGCGCTGGGCGTGGGCAAGGGCGTGAAGGTCGGCCTGTTCCTGCCCAACTGCCCGCAGCAGGTCATCAGCTATTTCGGCGTGCTGAAGGCCGGCGGCACGGTGGTCAACTACAGCCCGCTCTATTCCGAGCAGGAGCTGCTCGCCCAGGCGGAGGATTCGGGCACCGACATCATGGTGACCCTCGACCTGGAGCTGCTCTATCCCAAGGCCCGCGACCTGCTGGACCGCAGCACGGTGCACACGCTGGTGGTCTCGCGCCTCTCCGACGCCATGCCGTTCCTGAAGGGCTGGGCCATGCGTCTGTTCAAGGCCGGCACCATCGCCCGCCGCCGCTGGGACGACCGGCAGCTCACGTGGGAAGACCTGCTGGAGAACGACGGCAGGTTCGCGCCGCCGGCGATCGACCCGGACGAGGACATCGCCGTGCTCCAGTATACGGGCGGCACCACGGGCACGCCCAAGGGCGCCATGCTCACCCATGCCAACGTCTACATCAACGGCTGCCAGAACCGCGCCTGGTTCCCGGACTTCATGGACGGGCAGGAAACCACCATCGGCGCGCTGCCCTTCTTCCATGCCTTCGCCATGACGACCATCCTGGTCATGGGCACCATGGCCGGCTGCCGGATCGTGCTGCATCCCAAGTTCGAGCTGGACGCCGTGGTCGCGGACGTGATCGCCAAGAAGCCGAGCTCGCTGCCGGGCGTGCCGACCATGTTCACCGCCCTGGCCAACCATCCGAAGGTGAACAGGGACTCCTTCGCCTCGGTGCGCTGGGCCATGTCGGGCGGCGCGCCGCTGCCCAACGAGGTGCGCCACCATTTCGAGGGCGCGACCGGCGTCAAGATCCTGGAGGGCTACGGCCTGACCGAATGCTCGCCCACCGCCACCTGCGGGCCCGAGGTGGGCGTGAACAAGGAAGGCTCCATCGGCCTGCCGTTGCCGCAGACCGACATCGTCATCGTCGACAAGGAAGACCCGCGCAAGGTGCTGCCGGTCGGCGAGACGGGCGAGATCTGCATCGTCGGGCCGCAGGTGATGCGGGGGTACTGGAACAATCCGGACGCCACGGAAGAGACCATCGTCGACGGCCGGCTGCGCTCGGGCGACGTGGGCTACATGGACGAGGACGGCTACACCTTCATCATCGACCGGATGAAGGACCTGATCCTGGTGGGCGGGTTCAACGTGTTCCCGCGCTATGTGGAGGAAGCCATCCACAAGCATCCGGCGGTGAAGGAGGTGACCGTCATCGGCGTCCCCGACCATTATCTGGGCGAGGTGCCCAAGGCGTTCGTCGTGCTGAAGCAGGGCGAGACGCTGACCGCCGACGCGCTGACCCAGTTCCTGCGCGGCGAGGTGGGCAAGCACGAGCTGCCGCGCGAGATCGAGTTCCGCGACGAGCTGCCCAAGACGGCCGTCGGCAAGCTGTCGAAGAAGGAGCTGGTCGCCGAGGAGCAGGAGAAGCGGCAGCCGGACGCCGGCTGACGTTTCCCGGGCGGATAGGGACATGACGACGCTGCTGATTACCCATGAGGCGTGCCTGGAGCACGACACCTCGCCCGGCCATCCTGAATCGCCGGACCGGCTGCGCGCGGTGATGCGGGCGCTGTCGGCGGACGAGTTCGCCGCCCTCGGGCGCGAGGAGGCTCCCGAGGCGACCGACGCGCAACTGGAGCGCGCCCATCCGCGCGAGGTGATCGCGCGCATCGCCTCGGCCGCCCGCCGGGCGGGCGACGGCTGGGCACGCATCGACGCCGACACCGTCGTGTCGCGGGGATCGGAGCGGGCCGCGCGGCTCGCCGCCGGGGCGGTCTGCCGCGCGGTGGCCGCCGTCGTGTCCGGCGAGGCGAACAACGCCTTCTGCGCGGTGCGCCCGCCGGGGCACCATGCGGAATCCGACCGGCCGATGGGGTTCTGCCTCTACAACAACGTGGTCGTCGGCGCGCTCGAGGCCCGCCATGCGCATGGCCTCGCCCGGGTCGCGGTGGTCGATTTCGACGTCCATCACGGCAACGGCACCCAGGCGTTGTTCGAGTCCGATCCCAGCCTGTTCTATGCCTCGACCCACCAGTGGCCGCTTTATCCCGGCACGGGCCGCGCCGACGAGACCGGCGCCGGCAACGTCCTCAACATTCCCCTGCCGCCCGGCAGCGGCGGCGCCGCGCTGCTGCGCGCCGTCTCGGACAGGGTCGTCCCCGCCCTGGAGGCTTTCCGTCCCGATCTGCTGATGATTTCCGCGGGCTTCGATGCCCATGAAAACGACCCGCTGGCGGGGCTTCGCGTCTCCACCCGCGACTTCGAAGCGGCCACCGATCTGCTCTGCGGGGCCGCGTTAAGCTTGTGCGAGGGCCGAGTCGTCTCTACTTTGGAGGGTGGATACAATCTGGAAGACCTGGCGGCGAGCGCAGCCGGGCATGTTCGCGCACTCATGCGGCACGGCTGAAGGCGGCAGGGCGCGGGCAAGCAAGGAAACCTGATGGCGGATACGCAAACGACACTACCCGACGACATTGCCGGCATGACTTTCGAACAGGCGCTTCAGGAGCTCGAGGCGGTTGTCGCCAAGCTCGAGGGCGGCCGTGTCGGATTGGAGGAATCGATCGAGATGTATACGAGAGGATCCCAGCTCAAGCAGCATTGCGCGGCCAAGCTGGCCGACGCCCA
Source organism: uncultured Bifidobacterium sp. (assembly GCA_964630425.1). Lineage (GTDB taxonomy): Bacteria > Pseudomonadota > Alphaproteobacteria > SMXS01 > SMXS01 > RI-34. The sequence continues at coordinate 6,228 of CAZVVC010000219.1, forward strand.
GGCGCGGATCGAGAAGGTGGTGGTCGCCGGCGACGGCAGCCTCTCGGCGCAGCCGGCGGATATCGGGTGAGTGCGGTGGCGAAGTTGAACAAGATGCCGGACATCGCGGTCCTCCAGGCCGAAATGGGCAAGGTCGCCGAGGCGATCGACCAGGCGCTCGAGCGCATCCTGCCGCCCGCCGAGGGCAAGGAAGGCCGCCTCATGGAGGCGATGCGCTATGCGACGCTCGCGGGCGGCAAGCGGCTGCGGCCGTTCCTGGTGCTCGCCAGCG